>NZ_JBEYTZ010000005.1:322881-325749 GCF_040643215.1 Streptomyces sp. NPDC047315
CGGTGACCTCGGTCTCGCACTCGGCGAGCACGAACTTGGTGTTCTGGAAGGCGGCGACCGGCTTGCCGAAGACCGTGCGCTCCGCCACGTACGCCTGGGCGAAGCGGATCGCCGCCGTCGCGGCGGCGGTGGCGCTGACGCCGATCTGGAGCCGTTCGCGGGGGAGGTTCTGTCCCAGGTAGGAGAAGCCTCGACCGTCCTGTCCGAGGAGGTTGGTGGCGGGCACCTTGACGTCGGTGAAGGAGATCTCGTTGGTGTCCGAGGACTTGAGGCCGATCTTCTCCAGTTTCCGTCCGAAGGCGAAGCCTTCGCTGTCGGTGGGCACGACGAGGAGGGACAGGCCCGCCCGGCGGTCCTCGGGGGTGGCCGGTGCGGTACGGGCGGCGACCACGCACAGTTCGGAGTTGAGGGCGCCGGTGATGAAGGTCTTGGCTCCGTTGAGGACGTAGTGCGAACCGTCATCGGACAGTTTCGCGGTGGTGCGGATGCCCGCGAGATCGGAACCGGTCCCCGGCTCCGTCATCGCCACGCAGAGCATGAGGTCGCCGGTGGCGATGCCGGGGAACCAGCGCTGCTTCTGCTCGTCGGTGGCGAGGTTCAGCAGGTAGGGCAGGACGATGCCCGAGCTGACGTTGTAGTGACCGAGCGCGACGCCTGCGAGGGCGGTCTCCTCGCTGATGATGGCTTGGTACTTGTGGCCGGTGTCGCCGGGACCGCCGTACTCCTCCGGGATGCCGAAGCCCATCACCCCGAGCGCGCCGAGCTTGCGGAACAGCTCGCGGGGAGGCAGCCCGGCGGCCTCCCAGTCAGCGAAGTGCGGGGCGACCTCCTTGGCGACGAAGTCCCGGATCACGGCGCGGAAGGCCTCGTGGTCCTCGTTGTAGACGCTTCGCTTCATGGGGCGTACTCGTTTCTGTCAGTCGTGGTTCGTGAGGCCGTGCTCCCGCCCGAACTCACCGAGCGGGGGTACGCGAGTGGAGCCGGTCACTGGCCGTGGGCGTCGCGCAGCGCGCGCTTGAGGACCTTTCCGGCGGCGGACGTCGGCAGGGTGTCGACGAACTCCACGGTGCGCGGGGCCTTGTAGCCCGCGATGAGGCTCTTGGTGTGGGTGCGGAGTTCCTCGACGGTGATCGCGGTGTGGCCGGGCCGCAGAACCACCACCGCGTGCACCCGCTCGCCCCACTGGGGGTCGGACACGCCGATCACGGCGCAGGAGAGGACGGCGGGGTGGGCGGCGACGGCGTTCTCCACCTCGGCGGAGTAGACGTTCTCACCACCGGTGACGATCATGTCCTTGAGGCGGTCGACGAGGTAGAGGTAGCCGTCCTCGTCCAGATGGCCCGCGTCTCCGGTGTGGAGCCAGCCTTCCCTGAGGGCCTCGTGGGTCAGCTCCGGCTTGCGCCAGTAGCCGAGCATCACGTGGTCGCCGCGGGTCACCACTTCGCCCACCTCGCCGGGCGGCAGCTCCCGTCCGTCGGGTCCGACCACGGCGATCTCCACGGACGCGGTCGCCCGGCCCGCCGAGCGGAGGCGGTGGCCCGCCTTCCGGTGCTCCTCGCGACCGAGGATGGTGAGCACCCCGGTCTCGGTCATGCCGTAGCCCTGGGTGAATCCGGCCCGAGGGAAGGCCCTCATCGCCTGGAGGAGCAGGCTCTGCGGGCTGCCCGCGCCCCCGTAGGTGACGGTGCGCAAACTGCTGACGTCGTACTGCTCCAACTCCGGGTGTTCGCAGATTGCCTGGACCATGGTGGGGACGAGGATGCAACTGGTCACCCTGTGGCGCTGTACGGCGTCGAGGAAGCCCTCTGCCGAGAAGGAGGGGAGGAAGACATGGGTGCCGCCGACGATGTTCTGGTTGTGCCAGCTACAGAAGGCGGCGATGTGGAAGAGGGGGGCGGTGAGGAGGGTGACGCTGCCGGGTTCGACCGCGCGGTTGATGATGATGGAGCCGTACATCGAGGTCAGCAGGCGGCGGTGGGTGGTGGCTACGCCCTTGGGCAACCCTGTGGTGCCGCCCGTGTACAGCAGTAGGGCCAGTTGGTCGTCCCCTCGCCGGACGTCGGGTACGGGATCGGAGCTGGCCAGCAGTTCCTCGTAGCTGAGCATGCCCTCAGGGGTGGGCCCATCACCGCAGTGGACGAGTGTGCGGAGTTCCGGGCAGCGTTCCTTCAGAGTGTGCGCGAGCGGTGCGAAGGCGTCGTCGAGGAGGAGCACCTCGGTGCCCGAGTCGTCCAGGGCATAGGCGATTTCGGCGGGGGACCATCTGATGTTCACCGGATGGGCTGCGGCGCCCATCCACCATGTGGCGTACAGGAATTCGTGGTACCGGTCCGAGTTGAGGGCGAGGATGCCCACGCGGTCGCCCGCGCGGACACCCAGCCGAAGGAAGGCTGCTGCCAGACGGGCCACCCGGTCGCCCACCTCGCGGGTGGTGCGCACCCGGTCGCCGCAGATCGTCATCGGACGGTCCGGGAACTGCTGGAGCGCCCGATGGAGGGGTTGGGTCAGATACACGACGTCCTCCGGATGCGGCCCGACGTCGATGTCGGGCCATGTTGCTGGTTCACACGGCGAGGACCCCGACCGGCTGGGCGGTCCGGCCGACCGGGGTCGGTGGGGGCTGCTCTGCGCCCTGCCACACGCGAAGGTTCAGACGACGGCGGCGGCCGGGGCGTCGAGCACGAACTCAGCCGCGCCCAGCAGCGCCGGCTTGCCCGTCTGGCGCAGTGCCGTCAGTGCCAGGGTGACGTGCGCGGTGCCGTCGGGGTCGTGCGTGATGTCGGTGATCTCGGCCTTGCACGTCAGTTGGTCGCCGGGCCACATTTGGTCGACGAAGCGGACCTTGAACCGGCGGATCTCCTTGACGCC
>NZ_JBEYTZ010000006.1:0-316726 GCF_040643215.1 Streptomyces sp. NPDC047315
AGTGCTGTCGCGAGGGTTTCGAGTTCTGTCGTCACAAACAGATCAACGAGACCCTCGCTTCATGCGCACGAAGACTTCGGACTTACTCGTCTAGGGCTTGCGTGTCCGGAAGGTCCCGCGCGCTTCCCTGCGCCTTGGACGAAGCCGCCGTAGTCCTGCGGGAACGTTGGTCTCTGCAGCCAGGTGGTGGGTTTCTCGCGCAGTTCCCCGCGCCCCTGTCTCGCTGCCCCCGTCATCCATCTGCGGGCTGAGGCGAGTGCATTCAGGGGCGCGAGCGACCCACCAATCCGGGCACGGGCCAACGTACGGACGCGGCTGCGGCGGTGGTTGGTCGCGGTGGCGGTGGCGGTGGCGGTGGCGGTGGCGGTGGCGGTGGCGGTGGCGGTGGCGGAACGGTCGCAAACGCGGGCGGGGGCGGGGGCGGGAGGTCCGACCGCGTCGGGACCCTCCGCACCGTCACGCCGTTTCCGCCGTCCGGCGGTGCGAACTACCCTCCCCCGTATGGAAATCCTCGGAACCACCCTGCGCATCTGCGTCGACGACCTCGACGCCGCCACCGCCTTCTACGAGCGGCTCACCGGCAGCACCGCGCACCGCTTCGACCGGGGCGGGGTGTCGGCCGCCGCGGTCGGCTGCTTCCTGCTGATGTCCGGTCCGGCGGCGGAGTTGGAGGTGCTGCGCAAGGTGACCGCCACCATCGCGGTGAACGACGTGGAGGAGACGTACGCGAAGCTGTCCGCGGTGGGCGCGCAGGTGGTCGCGGGGCCGTTGGCCACGCCGGTGGGACGCAATCTGCTCGCCGTGCACCCCGACGGCTCCGTCTTCGAGTACGCGGACCGCAAGACGGCCTCCTGACTCGGGTCGGGACCGCCGCACCGCCAGCGGTCCCGACGGCGGGTCACGGCCCCGGGCGCATCCGGTACTCGTACGCGTCCGGGACCGGCTCCTCCGACAGCTCGGCCCACACCTCGTTGAGGGCCTCGGAGCCCTCCCGCAGGTCCGCCACCTCGAAGCCCGCGTCGAAGATCGCCCGGGCCTCCTCCCGGTGGCCCTCGGCGACCAACAGCCGGGCGTGGACCAGGCGGAAGCGTCCGCGTTCTTGGACCCGGGGGCGCAGCCGGGCCCACACGGAGCGGGCGTCCGCGGTACGGCCCACGGCGAGCAGCGCCTCGATCGCCTCCCGCCCCAGCGCAGCCGTCGCCGCGGTCCAGCCCTCCCCGTCGTCGCGGCGCTCCTGGCACAGGTCGTCGAAGGCGTCCAGCCAGCGCTCCGCCGCCCGCTCCGGGTGGCCCCCCTCCTGGTCGGCGACGGCGAGGCAGCGCAGCAGCGGCCAGCGGGACGGGGCGAGTTCGAGGCCGCGCTCCCAGCTGCGGACGGCCTGGGCCCGGTCGTCGGCATGCCACTGGGCGACGCCGAGGTGGTACTCGGTGAGCGGGTCGGCGGGCGCGGTCTCCAGCATGTCGCGCCAGGCCGGGGAGACCAGCGAGGGCCCCGGCGGGGCGACCCGGCGCGGCTGCGGCAGCGCGCCGCTGCTCAGCAGCTCGCGCCAGGGCGCCTGTTCCTCGCCGATGGTGGACTCGTCGAAGGGCGTGCCGGGGAGCTTCACGCCGGAGCGCAGCACTTCGAGCGCGCCCCAGCCGGAGCCGACGGCCAGGGTGCGGACCGGTTCGGCGTCGGCGCTGGGCCGCCAGGCGTCGTACGCGGCGTCCACCGCCGACCTGGGCAGCGCACGGGCGAGCTTCTGTTCCACCTCGGCCACGGCCGCGGCCCAGTTGTCGCCGTGCACGGTGCCCGCGTCGGCGGCCAGCGGACCGTAGGACTCCAGCCAGCTGAACTCCTCGCCCGCCTCCAGCCGTACGTGTTCCAACTGGGTGCGGGCCAGGCCCGCCTGGATCTCCGCGTATCCGACGGTGCCCGGCTCCGTCAGCCACTCCTGCCAGCGCCGGCCGCCGCGCCCCGAGCCCCACACGAAGAGCTTGCGACCGCGCAGCAGGTCGGTGGAGGTCTGGACGAGCCCGCGGCCGTCCTCGTCGAGGGAGGCGATCCACTTGCGGGCCGGGGCGGGCACTTCGTAGAAGTAGTCGCCGGGGAACTCGCTGCGCGGCGGGTACGTCCGGTCCACGTCGCGGAACTCGGGCACCGGCACCCGGCGCAGGGTGCGCTCGTAGCCGAAGTACCAGGCTTCGTCGGCGGGGGCGAGGACCCGGGTCCTCTCGTGTTCCTCGACGGCGATGTTGGACCACCAGTACACGGGCGCGGTCCGCTCGTGCGGATTGCGGATGCGCACGCCGACGTGGAGGAAGTCGGAGTCCGCCGGCAGCCACAGGTCGACCTGGAACGGTAGGTCGCGCAGCCGCTCCCACTCCCACAGCCGCACCATCTCGCCGCCGTCGGGCGCGGGCACCACGGCCGCGTGCACCGGGGCGCACGACAGGGTGGTGTGGCCCGTCGCGCCGACGTTCCACTCGATGCCGCCGGAGAACCAGGCGCCGTTGAGCGCGAAGTCCGCGGGCTGGAACACCGGGTTGACGTACAGGAGTTCGCGGCCGGTCGGCTTGTGGTACAGCGAGTGGATCCGACCGCCGAGTCCGGGCAGCACGGTGGCCCGCAGCCGGTCGTTCTCGATGACGATCGCGTCGAGGTCGGCGGGGGTGCGGTCGCGGCCGTAGCCGTCGAGTATCCGCACCGGCAGCAGGGTGCGCAGCGGTTCGTAGCCGATCTGCCGGGCCATGTCCCGCGGCAGGTCCCGCTTGGCGCGCTCGTCGAGGACGTGCACCTCGTCGAGCGGTCGGAGCGCGGGCAGCGGATTCGCCGGGCCCACGGGGGCCGCGGGCAGGGTCAGTACGGTACGCCGCACGGTGGTGGCCAAGGCAACCTCGCTTCGTTCGCGCCTTCTTCACGGGCCCGGTGCCCCGGGCCCCGGTGACCATGGAACAGGTTCCCGGCCGCGGCGAACAGGGCCCGCGCACGAACGGCTGCCGTCCGCGCGCGGCCTGCCGGGTCACTCGGTGAACGCGCCCACCACCAGGTCGGTGAGGAGGGCGGCGGCGCTGGCGTCCGGGTCGAGGTCGGGGTCGTAGATGGTGACGTTCATGCCGACGCAGCGCGGCGAGCGGACCAGGGCGCGCAGGACGGTGGCGGCCTCCTCGGGCAGCAGCCCGTGCGGATCCGGGGAGTCCACGGCCGGCATCACCTCCGGGTCGAGGGCGTCGGCGTCCAGGTGCACCCAGAAGCCGTCGAGCGCTTCGGTCTCCAGGCTGGTGACCACTCCGGCGACGGTCTCGGCCGTGCCCCAGCGGCGCAGTTCGCCCACCGTCAGCACCGGGATCTTCAGCTCGGCGAGCTCGACCAGGTCCTCGTCGCCGTCGCGGATGCCGATCAGCCGGACGTCCTCGTCGCGCAGGTAGGGGCCGAGCCCTTCCAGGTCGCTGAGGTCCTTTTGGCCGCGGCCGGTGGCGATGGCCAGCTCTTCGCCGCCGGCCGCGCCGACGGCGTCCGCGCCGGAGTTGCCGATGTGCCGGAAGTCGGCGGACGCGTCGACGGCGGCCAGGCCGTAGCGTCCCAGGCGGCGCAGCGCGAGCGAGGCGCCGAGTTGGATGGAGCAGTCCCCGCCGAGGACGAGCGGGAACGCACCGGTGCGCACGTGCTGTTCGATCCGGTCGGCGAGGCGGGGGGTGTACGCGGCGATCGCGGCTGCGTTGAAGACGCCGTCGCCCGGCTGCCACGTCCCGCGGTCGTAGCGCGGCGGCACGACGACCCCGCCTTCCAGGGCGCGCAGCCGCTGCACGATCCGCTGCTCGCGCAGGGCTCCGGCGAGCTTGTAGCAGCCGGGGACGGTGCCGGGGGCGGGGGGCCGCAGCCCGAGGTTGGAGGGCGCGTCGATCACCACGATGTCTCGCATGGCCCCATCCTCACCTCGGGGGCTGGCGCCTTCAACGGGGGTTCGCTCTGGGCCCAAGGGCGTCGCGCAGTTCGGTGGTGATCGCCCACCGTTCGTGGTCGCGCCACGCCCCGGCGATGTGGAGGAAGTCGGGTGAGTAGCCCTCAAGGCGGAAGCCGGCCCGCTTCACCAGGGCGACGGAGGCGGCGTTGCCGGGCTGGATGTTGGCCTCCAGTCGGTGCAGGGACATCGCAGGACCGAAGGCGTGGTCCATCACCAGCTCCAGCCCCTCCCCCAGCAGCCCGCGGCCGGCGGCGTGCGCGAACGCGCCGTAGCCGAGCGCCCCGCTGCGAAACGCTCCCCCGACGATGTTGTTGATGTTGACGAAGCCGGCGATCCGGCCGCCGTGCTGCTGCTCGCAGACGAGGAAGCCGGCCTTGTCGCCCTTGCCGCGGCCTTCGATGAGCTTCGTCGCGTACCGCCGGTACTCCTCAGGTCCCAGCGGCGGGTGGAGCCACGGGCGGTGCAGAGCGGTGCTGGCCCGGGCCGCCGCGCAGAACTCCGCGCCGTCGTCGAGCGTGAACGGACGGATGGCGACGCGGGCGCCGGCGGCGAGGTACGACATCGCGCCAGCCTCTCCGCGCGGCCCGGGCGCGTCAACCGGAGCCGGCGGGCGCGCCGAGCGGGCACGTCGGGCGGGTGCGTCAACCGGAACGGCGGCGGAAGAAGAGTCCGCCGCATAGCGCCCCGACCAGGAACATCAGCAGCAGGGCGAGGTAGAGCGGCATCGTGACGAGCGGAATGATCAGCCGGATCCGGACCTGCTCGGTGTTCTCGACCATGAAGACGATCGCGAGCACCACCAGCGCCACGACCAGCGTCCTGGCGGGGGTGAACCAGTCGGCGACGCGCCCCCGCCCGCTTCTGCGCACCCTCGGTGCTTCCTTGGGGCTCATGGCACCAGGATGGCCCGGGCCGGGCTGGCGGACCCCGGGGGCGGGGCCGTACGGGTGACGCGGCGGGCCCGTCACAAAGGGGGCTCGCCGAGCGAACCACCCACCGCACCCCGACGCTGTCTGACAAGCTGGCCCCTGTCAGCCGCTGATGCACCCGACCCAGGAGGCAGTGTGACGACCAACCGACGGCAGCGCCGACCCGTCGTGGTCCTGTACGAGCGGATCGCCGACGCGATCCACACGGGCGTCTATCCACCCGGCTCGACGCTGCCGTCCGAGCCGCGGCTCGCGGAGGAGTTCGGGGTCAGCCGGCCCGCCCTGCGCGAGGCTCTGCTGCTGCTCCAGGAAGACGGGCTGCTCACCGTGCGCAGGGGGGTGGGCCGTACGGTGAACGCCGCTCCGCCCCGGCGCGGCTACGAGCACCTCCAGCCGCTGGAGGAGCTGTTGGGGACGGGCGGAGCGCTACGGGTGCGACCGCTCGCCCGCGACGTGGAGGAGCCGACCGACTTCACCACCCAGCACCTGCACGCCGCGGCCGGCTCCGAGCTGCGGTTTTGGGAGTCCGCACTGGTGGCGGAGGGCACCGCGGCGGCGCTCAGCCAGGAGTGGGCGGCGCCGGACGACGTACTGGCGCGGACGCACCCGGCCTTCGCGACGGCCCTCCGCGCCCCCGGCGCGCCCGAGGGCTCCATGCTCTCGGTGCTGGCCGGCGCGTCCCGCGAGGTCTCCCTCACCGCGCACAGCGGGGTGACGGCAACCCTGCTCGGGCGACGCCGCGGCGATCAGCTCGGCCGCGCGCCGGACACCCCGGCGGTGCTGGTCACCCAGGTCGTACGGGTCGGGGACACCCCGGTGCTCGCGGCCAAGCACATGCTGCCGACCGGGTCGCCCGCGCTGCCCGTGCTCCAGTCGAACTGATGTGTCGCGTACACTCCCACTGCATGCACTTGTCTGACATCATCCGCGCACCCAAGGTGGTCCTGCACGACCACCTCGACGGCGGTCTGCGCCCCGCCACGATCATCGAGCTGGCCCGGGAGTGCGGATACGACGCGCTGCCGACCACGGACCCGGCGGCGCTCGCCGTCTGGTTCCGGGACGCCGCGGACTCCGGGTCCCTGGAGCGCTATCTGGAGACGTTCGCCCACACCTGCGCGGTGATGCAGACCCGCCAGGCGCTGGAGCGGGTCGCGGCCGAGTGCGCCGAGGACCTGGCCGCGGACGGCGTGGTGTACGCGGAGGTGCGCTACGCGCCGGAGCAGCACCAGGAGCGCGGGCTCAGCCTCGACGAGGTCGTCGACGCGGTGAACGCGGGCTTCCGCGAGGGCGAGCGCCGCGCCGGGGGCCGGATCGCGGTCCGCGCCCTGCTCACCGGCATGCGGCACACCGACCGCTCGCTGGAGATAGCGGAGCTGACCGTGGCTCACCGCGACCGGGGCGTCGCCGGCTTCGACATCGCGGGCGGCGAGATCGGCAACCCGCCGGCGCGGCACCTGCCGGCCTTCCGCCACCTCAAGCAGCACAACTGCCACTTCACGATCCACGCCGGTGAGGCGGTGGGCGCGGAGTCCATCCACGAAGCGGTGCAGGTGTGCGGCGCGGAGCGGATCGGTCACGGCGTGCGGATCACCGAGGACATCACGGTCCACGACGACGGCACCGCGACGCTGGGGCGGCTGGCGGCGTACGTCCGGGACAACCGCATCGCGCTGGAGGTCTGCCCGACGTCCAACCTCCAGACGGGCGCGGCGAAGGACTACGCCACGCACCCGCTGGACCTGCTGCGGCGGCTCGGCTTCCGGGTCACCCTGAACACGGACAACCGCTTGGTGTCGGGGACGTCCATGAGCGAGGAGTTCCGGCACATGGTGGAGGCGTTCGGGTACGGGGCGGTGGAGTTCGAGGAGATGACGGTGGCGGCGGCGAAGGCGTCGTTCTTGCCACTGCCGGAGCGTCAGCGGCTGATCGAGGGCGTGATCCTCCCGGCGTACGCCGCGCTGCGCGCCTGAGGCGGCGCGGCTGGCGGTGGGCGCGCGCGCCGTTCCCCCTGCGGAGTGCGCTTGCCGCTGCGGCCCGTGGTGGGTTGCTCGCGCAGTTCCGCGCCCCCTGGCATGCCCGCCGTGGCCCTGACGGGTGTGTTTTCCTCTGCGGGCAGTGGTGGGCTGTTCGCGCAGTTCCCCGCGCCCCTCATGTGCCTGGGCCCGTCGTTTGTCCTCGGGACGCGAGCAACCCACCACGGGCCGCGGAGGGCAGCGCCCTAGTAGGTGAGCGCGGGGGAATCCAGGGTTAGGGTCGCGGCCGTCGCGTTCAGGTCGGCCCGCACTCCCAGCGGGACCGTCACGTTCGTCTCCCCGTGGCCGAAGCCGAACTCCTCCACCACCGGGACGCCCAAGCCGCCCAGCCGGTCCAAGAAGAGCTCGCGCAGGGCGGCGTACGGGCCGCAGCCCGCCCAGGAGCCGAGGACGACGCCCGCGACGCCGTCCAGCCAGCCGCTGCGCAGCAGCTGGGTGAGGATGCGGTCCAGGCGGTAGTCCTCTTCCTCCACGTCCTCCAGCAGGAGCAGCCCGCCGCGCGCCGACGGCCGGGCGTGCGGGGTCCCGAGGTCCGCCGCGAGCAGGCTGGCGCAGCCGCCGAGCGTGACGCCCGAAGCCCGGCCCGGCACCAGCGTGCGGGCCGTCGGCCCACCCAGGGCGAGTTGGGTCTCCGGGTCGAAGAGGGTCGCCCGCAGCGCCTCCCGCGACGCCTGGTCCGTGGTGAAGTTCGCGGTGCCCGGCATCGGCGCGTGCAGCGTCGAGAAGCCGGCCCGTACGGCGAAAGCCTCGTGCAACGCCGTGACGTCGCTGTACCCGACGAAGACCTTCGGACCGGCCGCCCGGATCGCGGCCCAGTCGACCAGGTCGACCATGCGCTGCGCGCCGTAGCCGCCGCGGGCGCAGAACACGGCCGCGTACGACGGATCGCACCACGCCGCCGTCAGGTCGCGCGCACGCTCCTCGTCCCCCGCGGCGAGGTAGCCGAAGCGCGGGTGCGCGCCGAGGACGTGCGGCAGGACGACGGGGTCGAGACCCCATCCGCGCATCAGGTGCAGGCCGCGGTCGAGGGCGTCCGCGGCGACGGGCCCGCTGGGGGCGACGACCGCGACCCGGTCACCGACCCGCAGCCGCCGCGCCCGCACGAGCGGAGCAACAGCGGCAGGAACCGGGGCCGGGGCCGGCTCCCGCACCCCCACCACGTCCGTCACGACTCCAGCTCCAGCGCCGGCACGTCCGTGCGCTCGATCCCGAACGCCCCCGCGTACAACGCCAACTCCGCCTCCAGCGCGCGCACCATCGTCTCCGCCTTCCGGAAGCCGTGCCCCTCGCCCTCGAAGGTCAGGTACGCGTGCGGAATGCCGCGCTCCGTGGCCAGCGCCCGCAGCCGTTCGCTCTGCACCGGCGGGCAGATCGCGTCGTCCAGCCCCTGGAGCAGCAGGAAGGGCGCCACCATGCGCTCCACGTGGTGCAGCGGCGTGCGTTCGCGGTAGCGGTCGGGGACCTCGTCGAGCGGTCCGATCAGCGAGTGCAGATAGCGGGACTCGAAGTCGTGCGTCTCGCCGGTGGCCCACCCCATGAGGTCGAGCACCGGATAGATGATGGTGCCGCATGCGTACGGATAGACGTCGGGCCTGGTCAGCGAGGCCGCCGCGGTCCAGCCGCCGGCGCTGCCGCCGCGCACCGCGATGCGGTCGGGGTCGGCCGCGCCCTCCTCGGCGAGCGCCCGGGCCACCGCCGCGCAGTCCGCCACGTCCACCACGCCCCACTGCCCGCGCAGCCGGTTGCGGTACTCCCGCCCGTAGCCGGTGGAGCCGCCGTAGTTGACCTCGGCCACCCCGATGCCGCGCGAGGTGAAGTAGGCCACCTCCAGGTCCAGCGCCAGCGGGAACCGTCCGGTGGGGCCGCCGTGCGCCCAGATCACGAGGGGCGGCAGCTCGTCGTCGGGACCGGTGCGCCCGGGGTGGTGGGGCGGGTACACCTGGGCGTGGATCTCCCGGCCGTCGGGCCCGGTGAAGGTGCGCACCGAGGGTCGCGGATAGTACGCGGGGTCGACCGGATCCCGGTGCGCGGCGCCCACGACCCGGGTGTGACCGGTGCGGGTGTCCAGTTCGACGACCTCGTAGCCGCCGCTCGGTCCGGCGGCCACCCCCACGACCCGCTCCCCCAGGGGGACCAGGTCCGACGTCCACTCGGTCCACGGTCCGACGGCGTCGACGAGTTCGCCGCGCTCGGGGTCGAGCACGCCGAGCGCGGTGGTGCCGCGGCCGTGGACGACCGCGATCAGCCCGTCGTCCAGCGGGCACAGCCACCGCTGGCCCACCTTCCACAGCGGGCCGCCGAACTCCTCGTTGCGCCCCGGGCAGAGCGCGGTGCCCTCGGCGTTAGCCGCCGGCCGCCGGCGGTACGGCTGCCACCAGCCGGCGGCGTCGCTGACGTACAGCAGCGAGCCGTCCGGCGCCCAGTCGACCTGGCAGACCGACTCGTCCGACCCGCCGGCCACCGTCCGCACGTCGACGATCCGGCCGTCGTCCGTGACGTCGCCGAGGAGCACCTCGGTGCCGTCCCAGGGCATCCGCGGGTGGTCCCAGACGATCCGGGCGGCGTGCCGCCCGTCCGGGGAGAGCCGCAGTCCGGTGGTGAAGCGGTGCCGGTCGTCGGTCAGTTCCCGTACGGCGGCACGGTCGTCGGCGGCCGAGCCGTCGAGCGGCACGGCGGCGACCACCCGGCGCACGTCGGTGGGCGCTTCGCCGGTGAACTCCTCCAGTACGCACCACACCTCGCCGTGCTCCGCCCGAAGCTGCGGATCGGCCCACCGCAGCCCCTCCCCCACGGTGGAGAGCGGGGTCAGGGGGCGCGGCGGGGCGTCGGGCCGATCGGGCTCGTACGCGTACAGGCGCTGGTCGGGGAAGTGCACGAAGACGACGAGCGCGGTGCCGTCGGGGCGCACCATCCCGGCCCAGGGGTGGCCGCCGTACTCGACGACCCGGCTGCGGACGTTCCACGGCGCGGGCAGGGCGGACTCCTCGCGGCCGTCCGGGCGCCGGCGCACCAGGGTGCGTCGGCCCGCTTCGGCGGGGCGCGGCGCGGTCCACCAGACCTCTTCGCCGACCGTGCCGAGGAATTCGGGGCGTCCGTCGTGCAGCGCGGCGAGGTCCGCGCCGATCGGGGACGGCCAGGTGCCGTACGCCGCCGTGACCGTGTCCGTGGTGGTCGTCATGCCGGGCTCCTTCAGGCCGACCGCAGGTAGTGGTCCAGGACGTCGACGCCGAAGTGCAGGGCCTCCACGGGCACCCGCTCGTCGACGCCGTGGAACATGGCCGAGTAGTCGTAGCCCTCGGGCAGCTTCAGCGGCGAGAAGCCGTAGCCGGTGATGCCGAGGCGGGAGAACTGCTTGGCGTCCGTGCCGCCGGCCATGCAGTACGGCACGACGTGGCCGGTCGGGTCGAAGCGTTCGACAGCGGCCCGCAGCTTGGCGAAGGTCGGCGAGTCGACCGGCGCCTGGAGCGGCACTTCCCGGTGGTGGAACTCCCATTCCACGTCGGGCCCGGTGAGCCGGTCCATCGTGGCGTGGAACTCGTCCTCGCCGCCCGGCAGCATCCGGCCGTCGACGAAGGCCGTGGCGTGCCCCGGGATCACGTTCACCTTGTACCCGGCGTCCAGCATCGTCGGGTTGGCGCTGTTGCGGACGGTGGGCTCCACCAGTTCGGCGGCGCGGCCGAGCTTGGCGATCAGCCCGTCGGCGTCGAAGTCCTCGGCGTACGGGTCGGCGTCGATCCCGTGCAGCCGGCCCAGTTCGGCGAGCGCGGCGCGCACCGTCGGGGTGAGCCGCAGCGGCCACTCGTGCTCGCCGATCCGGGCGACGGCCGCGGCGAGCCGGCTGACCGCGTTGGCACGGTTGACCTTGGAGCCGTGCCCGGCGGTGCCGTGAGCGGTGAGTTTCAGCCAGGCGGTGCCGCGCTCGCCGGCGGCGATCGGGTAGAGCGTCATCCCCGGCCCGGCGTGGAAGCTGTACGCCCCGGACTCGCTGATGCCCTCCGTGCAGCCTTCGAAGAGCTCGGGGTGGTGGTCGGCGAGGAAGCCGGAGCCGTCCTCGGCGCTGGCCTCCTCGTCGGCGGTGAAGGCGACGACGACGTCCCGGCGCGGGCGGACGCCGGCGCGCGCCCAGGCCCCGACGACGGCGAGGACCATCGCGTCCATGTTCTTCATGTCGACGGCGCCCCGGCCCCACACGACCCCGTCGCGCACCTCGCCGGAGAAGGGGTGCACGCTCCAGTCGGCGGCTTCGGCCGGGACGACGTCCAGGTGTCCGTGGACGAGGAGTGCGTCGGCGGTCGGGTCGGTGCCGGGGATGCGGGCGACGACGTTGGTGCGGCCGGGGGTGCGCTCCAGCAGGGTGGGCTCCAGGCCGGCGGCGGCCAGCCGCTCGGCCGCGTACTCGGCCGCCGGCCGCTCGCGGCAGTCGCCGCCGCCGCGGTTGGTGGTGTCGATGCGGATCAGGTCGGAGGTGAAGGCGACCACCTCGTCCCGCGCCTGCGCGTCGATCGGTGACCCGGTGTCCGCCGGGACGCCCGTGGGGATCGTCGACTCAGCCATACTGTTCCTCCATCGCCGCCGAGACGACGGTCGTGACCGCCTTGAAGGCGCGGATCGCCTCGTACATGGTGTCGCTGGTGTACGCGACCTTGCGTTCCCCGCTCGGCTGCACGCCGGGCACCACCGTGGCCGAGCCGGCCAGGTGCTCCGCGTCGAACTCCAACTCCACGGTGAACGGGCCGGCGGCGGCCGGCTCGTGCCGGACGGCCAGCGCGGTCGCCTCCTTCGCCGCCGCCCTGATGTCGGCCGCGGTACGGGTGGGGGTGCGGCACACCGCCGCGTAGCGGGACACGTGGTCCTTCACCGCGACCTTGCGGGCGGCGGGCGCGTAGCCGTCGGCGTCCACGCAGGTCAGGTCGTCGCCGGTGACGAGGACGACGGGGACGCCGTACTCGGCGACGACGTGCGCGTTCAGCCAGCCCTCGCTCGCCCGGTCGCCGTTCAGCCACACCCCGGTGATGGAGTTCGCGAGGTAGGTGTGGGCGAGGACGCCCTCGGTGCCCGCGCCCGTGTGGTAGCCGACGAAGGCGATCCCGTCGACGTCACCGTGTTGGACGCCCTCCACCATCGCCAGGGCCTTGTGCCGCCCGGTGAGCATCTGGACCCGCTCGTCGAGCCGTTCCAGCAGCAGGTTGCGCTGCGTCCAGTGCGCCTCGTTGACCAGCACCTCGTCCGCGCCGCCGTCGAAGAACCCGAGGGCCGCGGCGTTCACGTCGGAGGTGAACATCGACCGGCACCGCTCCCACTGGGGGGTGCCCGGCAGCACGTCCGCCGGCCAGGTGACTCCCGTGGCGCCTTCCATGTCGGCGCTGATGAGGATCTTCATGGCTCAATCTAACCGCACCGGGTCAAGGGGCGGCCGGTGCGGAGGGGGGTGCGGTGGGCGGTCAGCCCGTACGGCCGACGACCGACCACTTCGAGGGCAGCTCTATGCGCGAGCCGTCCTTCTCGTACTCGGTCGTCGTCAGCGGCAGGTCGCCGCCGGCGAGGACGGTGAGGCCCGCGGCCTCGAAGAGGTCGACGGCGTCGGAGTCGGAGACGGCGCCCGGCACGATGCCGTGCTTGAAGACGGGCTGGAGCTTGGGCGGCGGGCCGGAGGGCTCCTGGGCCAGGTGGGCCAAGCGCGCGCCGGCGGCCTCGGCCAGTTCGAAGACGAAGGCGCGGCCCCGGGCGCCGATGAGGACGGCGATCGTCTCGACGAGCGGGCGGCGGTCCTTGGTGTCGGCCTGGTGGAGCACGCCCCGCATGTAGACGTTGCAGTCGCCGAGCTCCTCGTGGAGTTCGGCGATCGCGTCCTTGTCGACGACGTCGACACGGCGGAAGGAGATCTCGCCGGAGGGCGGCTCGGCTTCGGCGGCGACGGCGGCTCTGGCCAGGTCGATCGCGGCGGCCGACAGATCGAGGCCGATCACCCGCGGGAAGCGGTCGGCGAGGTAGCGCGTCTGGGTGCCGTTGCCGCAGCCGAGGTCGAGGAGGGGCAGGCCGGGGGCGTCCACGAGCGGTTCGTACAGCGCCAGGTGCAGCCCCGCGGTGAGGGCGGGGTCGGCGTCCCAGATCACCTCGCCCGGCTCGTCGCCGCTGACCTCGCTCCAGAACCCTTCCCAGGCGTCCTTGTACCGGCTCGTGACGGTCATCAACAGCTCCCCAGGTCAAAGTCGTGACGTCAAGATCGGTGTATCGCGCTGGGGTTGTCACGGCAAGTGCACAGACGGCACCTTCGTACGAATTCGCCGGACACGGCCCCCTTGCCGGCGACGGCAGCACCGGTGCCGGCCACCGGACTCGGTCGGACGCGTTAGCGCCGGCCGGGCTTCAGACCGACCTCGAACCAGACGGTCTTGCCGTCGCCGGTGCGGCTGGTGCCCCACTCCCGGGCCAGCGAGCTGACCACCCGCAGGCCCCGGCCGAATTCGTCGTCGGGGCCCGCGTCCAACAGGGTGGGGAGGGTCTGGTCCTCGTCGAAGACCTCGCAGAGCAACGTTTTGGCACGGACCAGTCGCAGCTCGGCGCGGCGGCCGGCCGCGTGCCGCACGGCGTTGGCGACGACCTCTCCGACGAGCAGCTCCACGGTGTCGCCGACGGCGTGCTCGCCCCAGTGCCGCAGCTGTCCGCGCACCAGACGGCGGGCCCGGGCCGCCTCGCGCGGCTCCAGGGACAGCTCCCAGGTGGCGACGGACTCGGCCGGGATGCCGTTGAGCCGGGCCATCAGCAGGGCCACGTCGTCCTTGCGTCCGCCGCGGGTGTTCAGCGCGCGGATGATGGTGTCGCAGGCGGCGTCCATGGACGCGGCGGGGTGCGCGGCGGACTCGCACAGCGCGGCGAGGCCGACGCCGATGTCCTCACCGCGCACCTCCACCAGCCCGTCGGTGCACATCACGAGCCGGTCGCCGGGCGCCACCCGCACCCGTCGGCTCTCGAAGGGCACTCCGCCGACGCCGATGGGTGCGCCCGTCGGCAGGTCGAGGAGTTCGCTGCGGCCGTCGGCGGCCCGGACCAGGACGGGCGGCACGTGGCCGGCGTTGGCGATGACCAGGTCGTGGCCGATCGGGTCGTACACGGCGTACAGACAGGTCGCCAGGTACTTCTCGCCGAGGCGCTGGGCGAGGTCGTCGAGGTTGCGCAGCAGTTGGGCGGGCGGCAGGTCGAGGGCGGCCATGGTCTGCACGGCGGTGCGGAGCTGGCCCATCATCGCGGCCGAGTTCAGTCCGTGGCCCATCACGTCGCCGACGACGAGCGCGACCCGGGAGCCGGGCAGCTTCACGGTGTCGAACCAGTCGCCGCCGACGCGGCCGAGCCGGGTGCCGGGGAGGTAGCGGGTGGCGGTGTCGCAGCCGGCCATCTCCGGTGTGACCTGCGGAAGCATCGAGTCCTGGAGGGTCTCGGCGACGTTCTCCTGGTGGGTGTACATCCGGGCGTTGTCGAGTACGAGGCCTGCGCGGGCGGCGAGTTCGGCGCCGGTGACCCGGTCCATGTCGTTGAAGACCGGTCTTTCGGGGTGGCGCAGCAGGATCATGAAGCCGAGCACCACGTTGCGCGCCTTGAGCGGGACCACCAGCATCGACCGGCCGTTGATCAGCGGTCGGATGTCGCGCTTTTCGAACTGCGAGGCGATGGCGGTGCCCATCTCCTCGCTGATGCGGGGCACCAGCACGGGCGAACCGCTGGTCATGCACTGGAAGAACGGGGTGTGTTCGGGGAACGGCATGGACTCGCCGACCGGCACCACGTCGTCCCAGCGGCCCGGCTCGTCGACGTGCTCCACGGCGACCCGGTGCCACAGGGTGGTGGCGTCGGGCGGGCCGTCCGGGAACCCCTCGCCGGCGACGACCTGTTCGCGCAGATAGGTGCCGGCCACGTCGGTGAAGCGCGGCACGACGGCCGCGCTGACCTCCTCGATGGTGCGGGCGAGGTCCAGGGACGAGCCGATGCAGCCGCTGACTTCGTTGAGGAACTCCAGCCGTTCGCGTACGGCGGCGTATTCGAGGTCGTCATCGAGGCCGGCGCGGTCCACGGGCTGGCCGGCGGCCACGGCTTCTTGGGCGGCGCGCCGACGGGCCCGGCGCTCGGCGTACCGCGCGACGCCCCAGTCGGCGGTGACGGGCACCCGTTCCCGGTGGCTGAGTTCCAGGACGGGATAGCCGAGTTCGATGACCTGGTCGACGATCCGGGTCGCCTCCTGGACGCTCGTGCTCGGCAGGATCTCGGGGAGGCGGCGGACGAGTTCGTCGACGTCGGGGAAGTCGTCGGGGAGTCCGAACGCGGGGGTGACGCGGGCGCCGTCCCCGGCGGCGAGGTCGAAGTCCTCTTCGGGATGCGCGCCCTCCTCGTCCGCGACGGTGAGTTGGGCCGCGTCGGCGGCGAGGACCAGCAGTCGTGCGCGGCCGGTGCCGGCAAGGGGGTAGGCCCACCACAGGACGTCGGCCCGGGTCCGGCCGGGGGCGGGGACGCGGGCGCGGCCCGCCGTGGGGTAGGCGCTGCGGCCCCGGAGCGCGGGCCCGAGGCCGGGTCCGATGCCGTCGCGCTCGTGGGCTTCGTGGTCGCGGGCCGCGAGTTCGTCGGCGTCGCCACCGAGGCCGAGGTCCGCCCCGTCGCCGAAGTCGGCGGCGGCGTTGTCGTCGGCGTCGGCGTTGTCGTCGGCGTTGTCGTCGGCGTTGTCGTCGGGATCGACGCCGACGGGTGCGGAGACGGCGGGCGGGCCGGGGACCGGGAGCAGGTCCGTCGCGCTGCGTCCCACCGCCTCCTCCCGGGCGGTACCGAACAGCCGCCGGGCGCCGGTCGACCAGTGCGAGACCAGGCCGTCGCCGTCCACGACGATCACGGCAAGCGGAATCCGGCCGGCCGCGGCGAACTGCCGCGGCGCTCTCGGCGGAACGCCACTGTCCATGGGTGGAGGGCTCCTTCCCCGCCGCGGGGCTGCGCGGCTGTCACCACCGTACGGGGCGCGGCACTCCGTGTGTGGCGCAACAGCCGAATAGGTCGTGCGCCGGCGCAAATCGGGTGGTGATTCCGCCCGTGGGCGGCGTGCGCGCCCCGTCGTCACGGTGGAGGGGGTCGGTTGCGGTGGTCAGTCCTCGTGTCCCAGCAGGAGGTCGCGTTCGGTCCGACCGCCGCCGGCGACCTGGAGGACGGTCGCGACGGGCGGGTAGCCGGCCGCGATGACGGTGTACTCGCCCGACGACAGGTCGACGAAACGGAACGTGCCGTCGGCCCCGGTGGTGAGGGTGTCGACCACGTTGCCCGCGGCGTCCAGGAGGGTGACACGGGCGTCCTCCACGGCCCGGCCGCCCCCGGCGCGCACGGTGCCGCGCAGCACCGCGCCGCCGGCGAGTTCGATGTCCTGCCGGGTCTCCCGGGACGCCTGCACGCTCACCGGCAGGGCGGCGGGCCTGAAGGCGGGGGCGCTCGCGGCCAGGGTGTACTCCCCCGCGACGAGTTCGGTCATCACGTAGCCGCCCTCGCGTCCGCTGCGCGCGGTGGCGACCACGTCGCCGCGCACGTCGGTGAGGGTGACGGTGGCGTCGCGCACCGGCAGGCCGTCGGCGGTGAGCACCGAGCCCGCGAGCCGGCCGGCGCCGCCGAGGACGACGTCGAGTTCGACGGGGCGCTCCCCCACGGTGACGGCGACGGCCTGGGGTTGGTGGCCGCCGGCCGCCGCGATCATCACGTACGCGCCCGGCCCCGGCACGCTCAGCGCGTACCGACCGTCCTCGCCGCTGGCGCCGCGGCCGATCTGCTGCCCGCGGACGTCGATGAGGGTGAGTGCGGCGCGGGGCACGGTCGTGCCGTCGTGGTGGAGCACCGCGCCGCAGACCGGGACGCCGAAGACGGGCGCGGGCGCGCTGCGGGCCGGTGGCACGGAGCCGGCCGGCGCGGCTCCGCCGGCGTACGCGGAGGTGTCGATGGCCTCGGCGGTCGGGACGTTCTGGGACACCAGTGGTTTCTCCTTGAGAAGGAAGGCGAGGAAGAGGCCGAGCAGGAGCACGGGCACGAGGAAGAGGAAGATCCTCGGCATGGCGTCGGCGTACGCGTGCACGTAGGCGTCGCGGACGTCGGGCGGGAGCGTGTGGACGATCTGCGGGGTGATGGACTCCGGGTCCAGGCCCCCGGGGAGCCCGGCGCCTTCGGGCAGCCGGTCGGCGAGCGCGTCGGCGAGCCGCTGGGCGAAGAGGGTGCCGAAGACGGCCGCGCCGACGCTACCGCCGATCTGTCGGAAGTAGTTGTTGGCGCTGGTGGCGGTGCCGAGGTCGGCGGGGGGCACGGAGTTCTGGACGGCGAGGATCAGCACGGGCAGCACCAGTCCGATGCCGACGCCGAGGACGGCCTGCCAGGTGCTGTACTCCAACCGGGACGTGTCCGTCTCCATGCGGGACAGCAGCCACATGCCGATCGCCGAGAGCAGGCCGCCGAGGATGGGGTAGATGCGGTAGCGGCCGGTGCGGCTGATGAGTTGGCCGGAGACGACGGAGGCGATGACGACGCCGGCCATCATCGGCAGCATCAGGAGCCCGGACTCGGTGGCGCTGGCGCCGTCGACCATCTGGAGGAAGGTGGGCAGATAGCTGGCCGCGCCGAACAGGGCGACGCCGACGACGGCCCCGATGAGTCCGGAGACGTTGAAGACGGAGTCACGGAAGAGCCGTAGCGGAATGAGGGGTTCGGCGGCGTGGGCCTCGACGACGAGGAAGAGCAGGGCCGTGACCGCGGCGCCGGCGGCGAGCCCCAAGATGGTGCCGGAGCCCCAGGCGTACTCGGTCCCGCCCCAACTGGTCAGCAGCACCAGACAGGTGGAGGAGGCGGCGAGCAGCAGCACGCCGAGGACGTCGAGGCGGGCCCGGGCGGTGGGCTTGGGGAGCTTGAGGACCAGGCTGACCACGAGCAGGGTGACCAGGCCGAACGGCACGTTGAAGTAGAAGCACCAGCGCCAGGAGACGTGGTCGGTGAAGAAGCCGCCGAGCAGCGGCCCCGCCACGGAAGCGAGGCCGAAGGCGGCGCCGATCAGCCCCATGAAGCGTCCGCGGTCGCGGGCGGGGACGATGTCCGCGATGATCGCCTGGACCCCGATCATCAGGCCGCCGGCGCCCACGCCCTGGAGGGCGCGGAAGGCGATGAGCTGGTCCATGGTGCGCGACCAACCGGCGAGGGCGGAGCCGATGACGAAGACGACGATGGCGAACTGGAAGACGCCCTTGCGGCCGAGGAGGTCGCCGAGCTTGCCGTAGATCGGCAGGCCGATGGTGGAGGTGAGGAGGTACGCGGTGATCGCCCAGGACATCCGGTCCAGGCCCTGGAGCTCGCCGACGATCTTCGGCAGGGCGGTGGCGACGATCATCTGCTCCAGCGCGGCCAGCAGCAGCGCGAGCATCAGGGCGAGGAAGACCAGGCGGACCCGGCGGGGGCTCAGCTCCTGATCCGGCGGGGGCGGGGGCCCGGGCGAGCGGGGGCCGCCGCGGTCCGGCGGTGCGGCCTGCTCGTCCTTCACCAAAGTGATGCCGCCCACGTGTCCGCTCCCCTTCGTCAACCCCGTCGATTCCCTCGCGCGGCCCTTGCGCGGGCGTCATTCTTCACATTCACCGTGAAGGAGCAGCAACCTGCCGTGACGGCCGGGGACGGGGGCGGGGCGGCGGCCCAACTGCCTTGGCGGGGGCGCGTGTCAAGCGCTCATCAGGGGCTTTTCCCGCGGCCCGGGGTGCGCGGGGCGCACCCGACACCGCGGGGAAAACCACTCGAACCGGTGAGCGTCCCGACGCTTGCGCAACGGTCGGGGACGGGCCGCCCGGCAGCGGGGGGAGGGGATGCGCGAGGGGGCGCGTCAGCCCTTCTCGACCTCGGCCGCGAGGTTGGCAAGGACGCCGTCGTAGATGCGGGCGAGTCCCTTGGGGGCGAACGTCCGCTCGAAGAAGCCGCCGATGCCGCCGGCACCGTTCCAGACGGTGGTGATGACGGCCTTGGAGCGGCCCTCGCCGGCGGGGGTGACGGTCCAGGTGGTGACCATGGACGAGTTGCGGTCCTTCTCGACCAGCTGGCCGTCGGTGGGCTCGGTGACCTCCAGCAGACAGTCGCGGACGCGCTTGCTGGTGGCCTGGAGCCGCCAGTGGACGAGGGTGCCCTCGCCGTCGCCGCCCTCGCGGACCTCGTACTCGCTGAAGTGCTCGGTCAGCAGCTTCGCGCGGGTTTTCTCGTAGTCGGCCAGGGTGTCGAACACGGTCTCCGCTTTGGCCGCGATGATCCGTTCCGTCGTGGCCTCGACCTGCGCCATTGCTGTTCCTCCAGCGTGAGGTGGTTCAAGGGGGTGCCGCTAGCCAACCACCTCGCCCCCGCGGACCCAAATCCGGGTCCCGCAAGGGCGGCGAGCCGGGTGGCGGAGGCAGGCGGGCGAGCGCCCCTCGACGATCAAGGGAACATGTGTTCTATTCTTGGCTCGATCTGTTCGACGGGCCGACCGAGGAGGCGACCACATGCGCTGGGACCATCTGACCGAACGTCCCGCCCCCGCCGGCGACGCCGCCCTCTTCGCCGCGTCCGCCGTCACCACCAGGACGTTCGACACCCCCGAGTTCCGCGGGATCACCTTTCACGAGGTGCGGGCCCGGTCGATCCTGAACCGGGTCCCTGGGGCGTCCCGAATGCCGTTCGAGTGGACCGTCAACCCGTACCGCGGCTGCACGCACGCCTGCGTGTACTGCTTCGCCCGCAAGACCCACGGCTATCTCGACCTCGACACCGGCCTCGACTTCGACTCGCAGATCGTGGTCAAGGTGAACGCCCCCGAACTGCTGCGCCGCCAACTCGCCTCCCGGCAGTGGCAGGGCGCGCACGTCGCCATGGGCACCAACGTCGACTGCTACCAGCGCGCCGAGGGGCGCTACCGCCTGATGCCGGGGATCATCGAGGCCCTGCGCGACCGCGCCAACCCCTTCTCGATCCTCACCAAGGGCACCCTGGTGCTGCGCGATCTGGACCTGCTGGTGCAGGCCAGCGAGGTGACCGAGGTCGGGATCTCGGTGTCGGTCGGCTTCGTCGACACCGCCCTGTGGCGCACCGTCGAGCCGGGCACCCCATCGCCGCAGCGCCGCCTCGACGTGGTGCGCACCCTCACGGACCACGGCATCGGCTGCGGCGTCCTGATGGCGCCCGTGATCCCCTTCCTCGGCGACGAGCCGGAGCAACTGCGGGCGACCGTAGCGGCCATCGCCGCGGCCGGTGCGACCTCGGTGACCCCGCTCGTGCTCCATTTGCGCCCCGGCGCCCGCGAGTGGTTCATGGAGTGGCTGGCCCGCCACCACCCGCGGCTCGTGCCACGGTACGAGCGGTTGTACGCGGCCGGCGCGTACGCCCCCACCTGGTACCAGCGCCGGATCACCCGGTACGTGCACGAGCTGGCCGCGGAGTTCGGCATCGGCCCCGCGGACCGCGCCGCGCCCCGACGCATCCGACGGCCCGCGCCGGAGCCGGACGCACTGCCCGACGGCCGGCCGGAGCACGAGCCCACCCAGCTCACGCTGCTGTGAGCGCGCCCGGCGTGCCGGCCGCGGAAAATCGCGGGCCGGCGGCGACGCCGTTCGGTGATCATGGCTCGATGGGGATCCACATCAGGGACGTCACGACCGAGGACCGCACCGCCGTCGCGCTCGTACGGGTACGGAGCTGGCAACACGCCTACGCGGGGCTGGTGCCGCAGTCCTACCTGGACGCGATGAGCGTGCCCGACGAGTCCGCGCGGCTGGGCGAACTGATCGCGGCCGGTCGGAGCGGCGCGACCCACCTCGTCGCGGAGCGGGACGGCGCCGTCGTGGGCTGGGGCTGCACCGGCCCCGGCCGGGACGAGGACGCCATCGCGCGCGAGAGCGAGCTGTACACCCTGTACGTCCTGCCGGAGCACCTGTCGACGGGCGTCGGCCGCGCACTGCTGGCCGAGCTCATCGCACGCGCGTCGGCCTCCGGGTCCGAGCGGATGCGGCTGTGGGTGCTCCGGGAGAACGCGCCGGCCCGTCGCTTCTACGAGAAGGCGGGCTTCGCCCCGGACGGCGGCGAGGGGCAGTTCGAGATCGAGGACACCACGATCCACGAGGTCCGCTACGCCCGCGCCCTCGCCACGCGGTAGCGCCATTTTCGTGTGCGGTGAGGGCGTCTGCGTCCAGGCTCAATCGGACCAGCGCAGCCAGCGGCGCTGCGGCACGTCGTACGCGTGGACGGGCGCGCCGCGCACTCCCGTCGTGCGGAACGGGCGTCCCCCGTCGTCGATGCGCGTGGTCCCCGAGCGGTCGCCGCTGCTCCACTCCAGCTCCAAGTGCCAGGTGCAGTCGCACCGCACGGCCCGGGCGTCCACCAGCAGGACTTCCGGGTCCCGCTGCGACACCGCGTAGGGGAACGCGACGGCGGGGAGCGGGGCGTTCCCGTCGTGGCCGGGGACGGAGCGGGCGACCGGCCGCGACCGATCGAGGTCGACCTCGAACCTGCGGGGCGTCAGCGAACCCCCGCACCCCGTGTCCATCCGGTACACGTTGCCCCGCGGCTGCGCCGTCCGGTACGCGTCGACGCGCACCCGGAGGCCGTGCAGCACCACCGCCCGGTCGCTCCTGCCCTGCACGGTGATCCGCGCCATGGTCCGGCCGCCGTGCAGCGCGCCGAGCGCGCCGGCCCACTGCGCGGCGCCGTCCTCGGCGGGCGGCGGCGGTACGTCCGACGGAGCCCGGTCGATGAGGTAGGAGTGGTCGCACCCGGCGTTCCACACGTGCTGGTTGACGAGCACGGTGAAGGGGACGTCGTCGCTCGCGGGGGCGCTGCCCGACGGCCCGGTCCGGGGGACGGCCCGGGGATCGACCCGAGGATCGGCTCGGGGGTCGGTCCGGGAACCGCCGCGGCCCGCCGCGACGGACACGGACGGCGCGGCCGTGCCGCCCGGGGGCGCAGAAGCGGACGGGCGCGGGGCGGCCGATGACGGGGGTGCCGTGATCCCGGCCGTGCGGAGGCCGTTCGGCTCGACCGCCTCGCGCTGCGTCCGGTCGGCGAGGGGCGCGGTGGGCTCTTCGAGCGTGCCGAGCAGCACGAGGCTCACCGTCAACACCGCCGCGGCGGCGCTCGCGTAGGCCGCGCGGCGCGTCACCCGGGGCCGCGTCACCCGTGACCGCGGGGCGCGGTCCGCGGGGCCGGCCGCGAGGACGACGGTGTCCTCGGACGGCGGTACGGCAACGGGCGCAGGTGGCTGTGGTGCCGGCGGGGCCGGCTCCGGGTCCCGGCCGCCCCGAGCCGCCGCCCCGGACGTCGCCGCCTCCACGCGGCGCGTGCGCTCGGCGTCGGCCCGCACCCAGGCGCCGTGCAGGTCCACCAGCGCGTCGCCGGAGCAGCCGCAGAGCCGGGCGAGGCGTTCGACCGGGGCGAACTCCTGCGGGACCGTGGCGCCGGAGCAGTAGCGGTGGAGGGTGGACGCGCTCACGCCCACGCGCCGCGCCAACGCACCGTAACTGCGCCCGGAGCCCTCCCGCAGCACGTTCAGACGCCGGGCGAAGTCCCGTGCGTGCGCGGTGTGCTGAGCGTGCCCCATGTGACCAGTGTGCTCAGGACGCCCTGCGTGCTCCGTGTGCTCGGCGTCCTCCGCCCCCGGGTTCCCCGCTGCCCCCACGTTCCGCTCCCGTCCCGTCGTACGTCCCCCGGGGCACCGTTCCACCCCCTCACGTCCTCCCACGTCACAGGGGGTGGAACGGTTCCAGGGCGGCGGGAGGCGGTGGAACGCTTGTCGGCGCCCCGGGAGGTGCGGAAGCTGGTGTGCGCTCCACCGCGAACGACCGATCGACCGACCGCACCTCACCGAACAACGGGGGACCACCGCCATGAAGTTGCTCCGCACCGCCGCCCTGACCACCGCCGCGCTCGGCCTCTCCCTGACGTCGCTGTCCTGGGCCACCGCCGCGCCGGCGCCGAAGTTCCTCGCCGCCGCCGAGATGCCGCCCGCGCCCACCGCGTGGACGGCGGGCCCCGTGACGCCGGGGCTGCCGGAGGACTTCTGCGCCGGCACCGCCGCACCGCGGAGCAGCAGCAAGCACCGGCTGTACGCCACCGAACTGGACACCAACGGGCGTCAGACCGTCACGGTCGCCGCCAGCGAGGCGAAGGCGAAGGTGCTCGTCAACCGGCTGCGCGCGGCCGTCGAGAGCTGCTTCGACCGGATGAAGCAGGAGAACCCGAACGTGGACGGCGAGGCGCTGTACCACGGCGAGCTGCCCGTGGAGGAGGGTGCGCACGTCTACAGCATCGACAGCTTCGATCCGGTGGGCGGCTCCAACGACGTCGCGCTCTACTCGGTGGGCCGGGACGGACGGACCGTGACGGTGGTGGCCTGGGGCCAGTTGGGCGACCTCGAAGACGCCTCCCTCAGCGGCTTCCAGAAGACCGCCAGGACCGCGGTGACGAAGCTGTACTGAGCAGTCCGAGCCCGTCCGTACGGTCCCGGCACCCCGCGGCGCCGGGACCGTACGAGCACGTCAGCGTGCCAGCCGGGCGAGCGCCGCCGCTGCCGCCGCGGTCAGTCGGGGGTGCGCCCGGGCCGCGGTCAGCACCTCGCGGCCCCGCTCGTCGCCGAGCGCACCGAGCCCCTCCACACAGGCCAGCGCCAGCCGCCAGTACGGATCCCCGGCGGGGAGCCGGCGTCTCAGGACGGTGATCAGCGCCGGTGCGGACTCGGGCGCCCGAAGGCGGATCAGCAGCCGCACCGGCACCAGGGCGTAGGCGACCCGCAGTTCGTTGGTGGCGAGCGCCGCGGCGGCCCGCGGCGTCCGCGGGTCGGCCAGCCGGTACAGGGCGTGTGCCGCGGAGACGCAGCGCTCGGGGTCGCGGTGGTTGAGCAGCAGGACCAGCGCCTCGAAGGCCCTGCGGTCGCCGGCGCAGCCGAGCCGGAAGGCGGCCAGCTCCCGTGCCCACAGCGGGCGTTGGTGTTCCGTGAGGACGCCCGCGAGCTCCTCCTCGTCCTCCGTCACGAGCAGTCGCTCGTACTCCGTCGAGCCGCCCGACTCGGCCCTCAGCCGTCGGGCCAGCGACCGTAACTCGTCGTCCATGACGATCAGCGTATCGACGTCCCGCAACGCCGCGGGCCGTCTCAGCGACCCAGATCACACCGAAGGGGCAGGACCGAACCCTAGCGCGCTCATTACCCGCCAGTTAACCTCAGGTGAGCGGGCAACCCCGCGCCCCGTACGGAAGCACCGCGGTCCGTACGGATGCACGAGACCGCGACGGCCTGGTGACGCAGCCGTCGCGCGTGCGGTCGGTTCGGCGGAAAACGACGCGTGGATCCACCCGCGCGTTCGCGTACGGCGGGAGTTCGGGACGGCGCCCGCCGCCTGCTCCAGCACCATGCTCCGCTCCACGACGGCCCCGTCCGCCGCCCGGTGCACGGCCCTTCCACGAGGCCCGCGCCCGCGCGCGTACGCACTCCCCGTCGTCATTCGTCGTCACTCACCCTGGAGTTCCCCATGGGCACCCCTCTTCGCTCCATCGCCGTCGTCGGCCTCGGCACCATGGGCACCGGCATCGCCGACGTGCTCCTGAGGGCCGGCCGCGACGTGGTCGGCATCGACGTCAGCGAGCCCGCCGCGCGGCGGGCCGTCGCCGCGCTCGCCGCCTCCACCGCGCGCGCCGTGGCACGCGGACACCTCTCCGAGACGGAGCGCCGTGCGGCCCTCGGCCGCTTCCGCACCTCCGTCGACCTGCGCGCGGCGGCCGACGCCGACCTGGTGATCGAGGTGGTCACCGAGGAGTACGAGACCAAGCGGCGGGTGTTCACGGAGTTGGACGACGTCGTGCGCCCCACCGCGGTCCTGGCGACCGGGACGAACGCGCTCTCCGTGACCCGGCTGGCGGCCGAGTCGCGCCACCCCGAGCGGGTGCTCGGAATGCACTTCTTCAACCCGGCGCCCGCGATGAAGCTGGTCGAGGTCGTCTCCTCGGTGCTCACCTCGCCGTCGGCCGTCACCGCGGTCACCGAACTCGCCCGTGCGCTAGGCAAGGAGCCGGTGGCGGTGGGCGACCGGCCCGGCTTCGTCGCCGACGGGCTGCTGTTCGGCTACCTCAACCAGGCCGCGGCGATGTACGAGTCCAAGTACGCCTCCCGCGAGGACATCGACGCGGCGATGCGGCTGGGCTGCGGGCTGCCCATGGGCCCGCTGGCGCTGCTGGACCTGATCGGCATCGACACCGCCCGCACCGTCCTGGACGCCATGTACGCCGACTCGCACGACCGGCTGCACGCCCCGGCGCCGATCCTGCGCCAGCTCAGCGACGCCGGACTGACCGGCCGGAAGGCGGGCCGCGGCTTCTACGCCTACGCCTCGCCCGGCAGCGCCGAGACCGTGCCGGACGCGCTGACCCCGGGCCCGGTTGCGGTCGGGTCCGGCGTTCCGCGGGAGGTCCGGTCGGTGGGCGTGGCCGGCTCCGGGACGATGGCCGCCGGCATCGCCGAGGTGTTCGCCAAGGCCGGCTACTCGGTGGTCATCGCGGCGCGATCGCCCGAGAAGGCCGAGGCCGCCAAGGCGCGGATCGCGGCCTCGCTCGCCCGCTCCGTCGAGCGGGGCCGGCTCACCGACGCCGCCCGGGAGGCGGCGCTGACCAGGATCGCGCCCGCGGGGTCCCTGGACGCCTTCGTCGACGTCGACCTGGCGCTGGAGGCCGTCGCCGAGGACCTGGAGGTCAAGCGGGAGCTCTTCGGCACGCTCGACAAGGTCTGCAAGCCGGGTGCGGTGCTGGCCACCACCACCTCGTCGCTGCCCGTGGTGGCCTGCGCCCGGGCGACCTCCCGCCCGCAGGACGTGATCGGGATGCACTTCTTCAACCCGGCGCCCGCCATGAAGCTGGTCGAGCTGGTCCGTACGGTGTTGACATCGGACGACGCCCACGCCACGGTCCGCGCCGTGACCGCGACGATCAAGAAGCACCCGGTGGACTGCGGCGACCGCGCCGGCTTCATCGTGAACGCACTGCTGTTCCCGTATCTGAACAACGCGGTCAAGATGGTGGAGCAGCACTACGCCACCGTCGACGACATCGACGCGGCGATCAAGCTGGGCGGCGGCTACCCGATGGGGCCCTTCGAGCTGCTGGACGTCGTGGGGCTCGACGTCTCGCTGGCGATCGAGAAGGTGCTGCACCGGGAGTTCCGCGACCCGGGCCTGGCGCCCGCGCCGCTGCTGGAACACCTCGTCGCCGCCGGATGCCTGGGCCGCAAGACGGGGCGCGGCTTCCGTGAGCACGTCGGCCGCTGAGCGCCGGCGCGGGGGGCGCCCGCGGGCCCCGTGGACGCTCCCCGCGGGCGCGCTCTCCTGCACGGATGCAGTACTTTCAGGGCATGGCCCAGCCCGCTGACCCCCGTCGTCGACCGTCCCGTCCCAAGCCCTCCCCGGACGCCCCGGAGAGCGCCGCGGGCACCCGCGCGGCAGCCCAGCGCCTCAAGATGCGCCGCGAGCTAGCCGCGGCGGCGATGGAGCTGTTCGCGACCAAGGGGTACGAGGAGACGACCGTCGACGAGATCGCGGCGGCGGCCGGGGTGGCGCGGCGGACCTTCTTCCGGCACTTCCGCTCCAAGGAAGAGGCGATCTTCCCGGACCACGACGACACCCTGGTGCGCGCGGAGGCCGTGTTGAACGCGGCGCCGCCGCACGAGCGCCCGCTGGACACGGTGTGCCGGGGCATCAAGGAGGTCATGCGGATGTACGCGGCCTCCCCCGCGGTCTCGGTGGAGCGCTACCGCCTCACCCGGGAGGTGCCCACGCTCCGGGAGCGGGAGATCGCCTCGGTGGCGCGGTACGAGCGGCTGTTCACCCGCTATCTGCTGGGCCACTTCGACGAGCGGGACCACCACGACGGCAATGACGATCCGCTGCTGGCGGAGGTCGCGGCGTCCGCGGTGGTCACCGCGCACAACCACGTGCTGCGGCGCTGGCTGCGGGCGGGCGGCCAGGGCGACGTCGAGGCCCAACTCGACCACGCCTTCGCGATCGTCCGCGACACCTTCGGCTCCGGGATCGCCGCGGGCCGCGCCCCGGCCGCGGTGGAGACGACCGTGCTGACCTCGACGTCCGCCGCCGCGTCCGGGCCGGCCGCGGCCGGCGGGCAGGACGCGCACGAGGTGGTGGTCGCGGTGGCGCGGACGGACGCGCCGCTGGACGACGTGATGCGGACGATCGAGCACGCGCTGAAGAACCGCGGCGCCACCCGCTCCGACCGCACCTGAGCCGGGCCGGGCTTGACCCCAGCCCGCGCACCCGGCCTGATCCGTCGGCTGCCCCCTGCCCCAGTCCCCCGATGTTTCCCTCCGCGTCATAGAGGTTGACGCTCCATCATCCCCTTCCTACGCTCCACAGCATTCACTCATCGGATCAATGTGCACGTCCTTGGACGGAGTTGATCAGTGTGGCCGTGGATCGTCGTGGGTTCCTGGGACAGGTGGCCGTCGGGGCGGCCACGGGGGCGGCCGTCGGCGGCGCGGCCGGCGGCGGCCCGGCCGCAGCAGCGGAAGGCACCGACGCCGGGCGCCGTCCGGGCGTCCGCGGCATGGACGACGCCGCCTGGGCCCGCTTCCTGGCGGGCCAGGACCTCGTGTGGCACCGGCTCCCCCGCACCTGGTACGAGGGGCCCTTCCTCGGGAACGGCCTGCTGGGCTCGATCCTGTACGCCCAACCCGGCGAGAACGCGCTCCGCTTCACCGTCCACCACGGCGAGGTCCAGGACCACCGGCCCGACTGGGGCAACGAGTGGGGCGTGGCCCGCCTCCCGGTCGGGAACTTCGTCCTCACCCCGGTCGGCACCATCACCGGCGTCGCCCTGCGCCTGGACCTGTGGAACGCCGAGGTCAGCGGCACCGTCACCACCGACCGGGGCACCATCGCCCTACGCGCCCTGGTCCACAACGACCACACCCTGCTGTGCGTGCGCGCCGACCCCAGCCGGGGCGAGGAGGGCTTCCGCTGGGAGTTCCGCCCGTCCCCGGCCATCAGCCCGCGGATCGTGCGCGAGGACCCGCCGAAGGACTTCGCGCCCAACCCGCCGCCGGTCACCGCCCAGGAGGACGGCACCGGCGTGGTGACGCAGGCGCTGTACGCGGGCGGCCAGACCGCCAGCGCGTACCGGGAGCGGCGCCGCGGACGCAGCCGTACGTTCCTGCTGGCGGTGGCCCACTCGTACCCCGAGGCCACCGCGAAGGACCGGGTGGTGGCCACCGTGCGAAGGGCCGCCGCGCTCTCCGACGACGCCCTGCTGGCCGGGCACCGCGCCTGGTGGCACCGCTTCTACCGGAAGAGCTTCGTCTCGCTGCCCGACCAGATGCTGCAGAGCTTCTACTGGATCCAGCTCTACAAGTTGGCGTGCGCGGCCCGCGCCGGGGCGCCCGTGATGGCGACGACCGGGCCGTGGCTGGAGCCGACGCCGTGGCCGAGCGTGTGGTGGAACCTCAACGCGCAGTTGGAGTACTGGCCCGTGTACGGCTCCAACCACCTGGAGCTGGACGCGATCCCGCGCACCCTGGACGAGAACCGGGACGTCCTGGTGAGCGCGCTCAAGCCGGAGTACCGGCACGACTCGGCCGGGCTGCGACGCTCCACCGACGCACAGTGCGACGACCGGGGCCAGGTGGGGGTGCCGGGCGTCGGCGACCCCGAGGTGGGCGACCTCCCCTGGGCGCTGCACAACGTGTGGCTGACGTACCGCCACACCATGGACCGGGACCTGCTGGAGAGGGTGCTCTATCCGCTGCTGCGCCGCTCGACCAACTACTACCTGCACTTCCTCGCCGCCGGCTCGGACGGCCGGCTGCACCTGCCGAAGACCTTCTCGCCCGAGTACGGCAGCGCTCCGGACTGCAACTACGACCTGGCCCTGTTGCGCTGGAGCTGTACGACGCTGCTGGAGACGGTCCGGCTGCTGAAGAAGACGGACCCGCTGGAGTCCCGCTGGCGCGAGGTGCTGGCGAAGTTGACGGACTACCCGGTCGACGACAAGGGCTTCATGATCGGGGCGGGGGCGCCCTTCGCGAAGTCCCACCGGCACTACTCGCACCTGTTGGCGGTCTATCCGCTGTACCTGGTCAACTGGGACCAGCCGGGCAGCCGCGATCTGATCGCCCGCTCGCTGAAGCACTGGATCAGCTTCGAGGGCGCGCTGCGCGGCTACAGCTTCTCGGGAGCGGCGTCCATCTCCACCCAGATGGGCCGCGGCGACGACGCCCTGCGGTACCTGCGCGAGTTGGTGGCGCGGTTCATCCAGCCGAACACCATGTACTACGAGGCCGGCCCGGTGATCGAGACGCCGCTGTCGGCGGCGATGACCGTGCACGACATGCTCTGCCAGAGCTGGGGGTCCGCCATCCGGATCTTCCCCGGGGTGCCGGGCGAGTGGGCCGACGTCGTGCTGCACGACTTCCGCACCGAGGGCGCGTTCCTGGTCAGCGCCGTACGCTCGGCCGGTCGCACCCGTTGGGTGCGGGTGCACAGCCTGGCCGGGGAGCCCTGCCGGGTGCGGCACTCGATCACCGGCCCGGTCGCGGTCTCGGGCATCGAAGGGCCCGACCCGCGCTGGCGGGACGTCGGCGGCGGCGAGGTGGAGATATCCCTGGCGCGCGGCGCGCAGGCGGTGGTGCACCCGGCCGGCGAGCGTCCGGACCTACGGGTGGGGCCGGTGCGGATCACCCGGCCCGCGCAGCCGTGGGGGCTGCCCGCGCTGGCTCCGGCGGGCGGGGTGACGGGTGTGGACCTGACCGCGCACTTCGACAACGACGCCATCACCACCGAGATGTTCTTCGGGGACGGCGACTTCGACGGCACGGGCCGGACGTATCCGATGGCGCAGTTGCCGCAGACGGGGCGGACGGAGGACGACGGGATCGCGTTCGCCTTCGCCAACGGCAGCGAGGGCACGAAGAACAACGTGGTCGCGGCCGGGCAGCGGATCGAGGTGCCGTCCGGTGCGTACGCCCGGCTGCACGTGCTGGGCGCGGGCGACAGCGGGAACGTGACCGTGCCGGTGACCCTCGCGTACGCCGACGGCTCGACGGCCACCGTCCAACTGCGGCTCACCTCGTGGCTGGCCGGCCCGGCGTACGGCGAGACGGAGGCGGTCCGCACCGCGCAGATCCACACCCGCGGCGGCCCGGTGGGCACCAAGGCGGCCGTGTTCCACCAGCGGCTGCCGCTGGACGCGGCGCGGCGGTTGACCGCGGTGACGCTGCACGGCCCGACGTCGGGCACCGCCCGCGCCCATGTCTTCGCCCTCTCCCTGGAGGCACCGACCCCCTGAACGCCCCCGGTCACCCGAAGACTGCGACGGCCGCCCCCGCCACCCCGGGGCGGCCGTCGCGCCGTGTGCTCATCGGTGCCGTGCCGTCGACAGTCGAGCGAAAATCATGGCACCCAGTGTCTTGTCACCTGGCACGGCGTGCCATACGGTGAAGTCGTCCGGGCGGCCGGCGCTCGGGAACCCCACGCACGCCGGCCGTCCCCGCGAACGATCGCGTTCACGCGCCCGGACGCCTGCGTCACAGGCCCGACCGCGCCCACCAGCGCTGTCGAACAGCACCGCCCGCCGAACCGACGGCACACCTCCACAGCAGCAGCACCGCCACCTCACCCTCTCTTCGGGCGGATCCCCAACCGATCCCCCGACGCGCTTCGCCGGAGGCAACACCGTGAAGGAAATCCTGGACGCGATCCAGTCGGCCGACTCAACGCCGGCGGACTTCGCCGCGCTGCCCCTGCCGGAGTCCTACCGCGCGGTCACCGTGCACAAGGACGAGGCCGAGATGTTCGCCGGCCTCCAGAGCAAGGACAAGGACCCGCGCAAGTCGCTCCACGTGGAGGACGTCGCGGTCCCCGAACTGGGCCCCGGCGAAGCCCTGGTGGCCGTGATGGCCTCCTCCGTGAACTACAACTCCGTGTGGACGTCCATCTTCGAGCCGCTGTCCACCTTCACCTTCCTGGAGCGCTACGGCCGCGTCAGCGAGCTCACCCGGCGCCACGACCTGCCTTACCACGTCATCGGCTCCGACCTCGCGGGCGTCGTGCTGCGCTGCGGCCCCGGGGTGAACGCCTGGCGGCCGGGCGACGAGGTGGTGGCGCACTGCCTGTCGGTGGAGTTGGAGTCCAGCGACGGCCACAACGACACCATGCTCGACCCCGAGCAGCGGATCTGGGGCTTCGAGACCAACTTCGGCGGACTCGCCGAGGTCGCACTCGTCAAGTCCAACCAACTGATGCCCAAGCCGGCCCATCTGAGCTGGGAGGAGGCCGCGGCCCCGGGCCTGGTGAACTCCACCGCGTACCGCCAACTCGTCTCCCGAAACGGGGCGCAGCTCAAGCAGGGCGACAACGTGCTGGTCTGGGGCGCGTCCGGCGGGCTCGGCTCCTACGCCACCCAGTTCGCCCTCGCCGGCGGCGCCACCCCCATCTGCGTCGTCTCCTCCCCGGAGAAGGCGGACATCTGCCGGGCGATGGGCGCGGAGCTGATCATCGACCGCAACGCCGACGGCTACCGCTTCTGGAACGACGAGGGCGCCCAGGACCCCCGCGAGTGGAAGCGGTTCGGCAAGCAGATCCGCGAACTGACCGGCGGCGAGGACGTCGACATCGTCTTCGAGCACCCGGGCCGGGAGACCTTCGGCGCGAGCGTGTACGTGACCCGCAAGGGCGGCACCATCGTCACCTGCGCGTCGACCTCCGGCTACACCCACGAGTACGACAACCGCTACCTGTGGATGTCGCTGAAGCGGATCATCGGTTCCCACTTCGCCAACTACCGGGAGGCGTGGGAGGCCAACCGGCTGATCGCCAAGGGCAAGATCCACCCCACGCTGTCCCGGGTGTACCCGCTGGCGGAGACCGGCCAGGCCGCCTACGACGTCCACCGCAACCTCCACCAGGGCAAGGTCGGCGTGCTCGCCCTCGCCCCCCGCGAGGGGCTCGGCGTCCGCGACCCCGAACTGCGCGCCCGCCACCTCGACGCCATCAACCGGTTCCGAACCGCACCCGCGGAGCCGACCGCACACCACCACAGCGCCGCGTGAGGAAAGGGTTGGGGAACACCGCGATGACCGAACGCCACAAGGACCGGCCGTGGCTGATGCGCACCTACGCCGGCCACTCCACCGCGGAGGCGTCCAACGCGCTCTACCGGCGCAACCTCGCCAAGGGGCAGACGGGTCTGTCGGTCGCGTTCGACCTGCCGACGCAGACCGGGTACGACCCCGATCACGTCCTGGCCCGCGGCGAGGTCGGCCGGGTCGGCGTGCCCGTCGCCCACCTCGGCGACATGCGGCGGCTGCTGGCGGACATCCCGCTGGAGCAGATGAACACCTCGATGACGATCAACGCCACCGCGATGTGGCTGCTGGCGCTCTACCAGGTCGTCGCCGAGGAGCAGGGCACCGACGTCACCGCGCTCCAGGGCACCACGCAGAACGACATCGTCAAGGAGTACCTGTCGCGCGGGACGCACGTCTTCCCGCCCGGGCCCTCGCTGCGGCTGACCACGGACATGATCGCGTACACCGTGCACCACATCCCCAAGTGGAACCCGATCAACATCTGTAGCTACCACCTCCAGGAGGCCGGGGCCACTCCCGTCCAGGAGATCAGCTACGCCATGGCCACCGCCGTCGCCGTGCTGGACGCGGTCTTCGACTCCGGCCAGGTGCCGGCGGAGCGCCGCGGCGAGGTGGTGGCCCGGATCTCGTTCTTCGTGAACGCCGGCGTCCGGTTCGTCGAGGAGATGTGCAAGATGCGCGCCTTCGGCCGTATCTGGGACCGGATCACCCGCGAGCGGTACGGCATCGAGAACCCGAAGCAGCGCCGCTTCCGCTACGGCGTCCAGGTCAACTCCCTCGGGCTGACCGAGGCGCAGCCGGAGAACAACGTCCAGCGGATCGTCCTGGAGATGCTGGCCGTCACGCTCTCCAAGGACGCCCGGGCCCGCGCCGTGCAGCTGCCGGCCTGGAACGAGGCGCTGGGCCTGCCGCGGCCCTGGGACCAGCAGTGGTCGCTGCGCATCCAGCAGGTGCTGGCCTACGAGTCCGACCTGCTGGAGTACGACGACATCTTCGCCGGCTCCCACGTGATCGAGGCCAAGGTGGACGCGCTCGTCGAGCAGTGCCTGGCCGAGATGGGGCGCATCGAGGAGATGGGCGGCGCGATGGCCGCCGTCGAGTCCGGCTACCTCAAGTCCCAGCTGGTGGCCTCGCACGCCGAGCGGCGCGCCCGGATCGAGGCGGGCGAGGAGAAGATCGTCGGGGTGAACGTCTTCGAGACCACCGAGGACAATCCGCTCACCGCCGACCTGGACACCGCGATCATGACGGTCGACCCGGCGAACGAGGCCCGGGTGGTGGCGGCCCTCAACTCCTGGCGCGAGCGCCGGGACGAACCGCGCGCGGCCGAGGCGCTGGCGGCGCTGAAGAAAGCGGCGGCCGGCGCCGACAACCTGATGCCCGCGACGCTGGAGTGCGCCCGCGCCGGGGTCACCACCGGCGAGTGGACCTGGGCGCTGCGGGACGTCTTCGGCGAGTTCCGGGCGCCGACCGGGGTCTCCGGCGCGCCGCTCGCCGTCGCCGCGGCGCCCGGCACGCCGCTGGCGCTGGTGCGCACGAAGGCGGCGCGCACCGCCGAGGAGCTGGGCGTGGGCCGGCTGCGGCTGCTGGTGGGCAAGCCGGGGCTGGACGGGCACTCCAACGGCGCCGAGCAGATCGCCGTACGCGCGCGGGACGCCGGCTTCGAGGTGGTGTACCAGGGCATCCGGCTCACCCCGGAGCAGATCGTGACGGCCGCGCTCGCCGAGGACGTGCACTGCGTCGGGCTCTCCATCCTCTCCGGCTCGCACGCCGAGCTGGTGCCCGACGTGCTGACGCGGCTGCGCGCGGCGGGCGCCGCTGACGTCCCGGTGGTTGTCGGCGGGATCATCCCGGGCGCCGACGCCGCCGATCTGCTGGCGGCCGGCGTGGCCGCCGTCTTCACCCCGAAGGACTTCGGCATCACCGAGATCATCGGCCGTATCGTCGACGAGATCCGCACCGCGAACGAGCTCACCCCCCTGGAGGTCCCCGCATGACCCGCCCGTCCACCGACCGTCCGCTGCGTCCGCGCCGTTCCTGCCTCGCGGTCCCCGGCTCGAACCCGCGCTTCCTGGAGAAGGCCCAGGGCCTGGCCGCCGACCAGGTGTTCCTGGACCTGGAGGACGCGTGCGCGCCGCTCGCGAAGCCCGAGGCGCGGCACACCATCGTGAAGTACCTGAACGAGGGCGAGTGGGGCGCCAAGACGCGGGTGGTGCGCGTCAACGACTGGACCACCGAGTGGACCTACCGGGACGTGGTGACCGTCGTCGAGGGCGCCGGCCCCAACCTGGACTGCATCATGCTGCCCAAGGTGCAGGACGCCCAGCAGGTGGTCGCCCTGGACCTGCTGCTCACCCAGATCGAGAAGACCATGGGCTTCGAGGTCGGCCGGATCGGCATCGAGGCGCAGATCGAGAACGCCCGCGGGCTGGTGAACGTGGACGCGATCGCCGCGTCCTCGCCCCGGCTGGAGACGATCGTCTTCGGCCCGGCGGACTTCATGGCGTCGATCAACATGAAGTCGCTGGTGGTGGGCGAGCAGCCGCCGGGCTATCCGGCGGACGCGTACCACTACATCCTGATGCGGATCCTGATGGCCGCCCGGATGCACGACCTCCAGGCCATCGACGGCCCCTACCTCCAGATCCGGAACGTGGACGGCTTCCGCGAGGTCGCGGGGCGGGCGGCGGCGCTCGGCTACGACGGCAAGTGGGTGCTGCACCCGGGCCAGGTCGAGGCGGCGAACGAGGTCTTCTCCCCCTCCCAGGAGGACTACGACCACGCCGAGCTGATCTTGGACGCCTACGAGCACTACACGTCGGAGGCGGGCGGGAAGAAGGGCTCGGCGATGCTCGGCGACGAGATGATCGACGAGGCCAGCCGCAAGATGGCGCTGGTGATCTCCGGCAAGGGCCGGGCCGCCGGCATGACCCGCACCAGCACCTTCACACCCCCTAAGGCGTGATCACCATGCAGTTCGGCCGCACCTTCGAGGAGTTCGAAGTCGGCGCCGTGTACAAGCACTGGCCCGGCAAGACGGTCACCGAGTACGACGACCACCTCTTCTGTCTGCTGACCATGAACCACCACCCGCTGCACCTCGACGCGCACTACGCGGAGCAGGCCACCGACTTCGGCCGGAACGTCGTCGTCGGGAACTACGTGTACTCGCTGCTGCTCGGGATGTCCGTGCCGGACGTGTCGGGCAAGGCCATCGCCAATCTGGAGGTCGAGTCGCTCAAGCACGTGGCGCCGACCTTCCACGGCGACACGATCTACGGCGAGACCACGGTCCTGGCCAAGACCCCGTCGAAGTCGAAGGCCGACCGCGGGGTGGTGCACGTGGAGACCCGGGGCTACAAGCAGGACGGCACCCTCGTGTGCACCTTCCGCCGCAAGGTGATGGTGCCGACCGAGGCGTACGTCACCGAGCGCGGCGGCGAGCAGGCCGGCCGCCCGGAGATCCAGGAGCAGGGGGAGCAGCGATGACCCGACTCGCCCGGACGGACGGGCTCACCGACGTCCAGCAGGAGATCCTGTCGACGGTCCGCGACTTCGTCGACAAGGAGATCCTGCCGGTCGCGACCGAGCTGGAGCACCGCGACGAGTACCCGACGCAGATCGTGGAGGGCCTGAAGGAGCTCGGACTCTTCGGGCTGATGATCCCGGAGGAGTACGGCGGACTGGGCGAGTCACTTCTCACGTACGCCCTGTGCGTCGAGGAGCTGTCCCGGGGCTGGATGTCGGTCTCCGGCATCGTGAACACCCACTTCATCGTCGCGTACATGCTCAAGCAGCACGGCACTCGGGAGCAGAAGGACGCCTATCTGCCGAAGATGGCGCTCGGCGAGGTCCGCGGCGCCTTCTCCATGTCCGAGCCGGCGCTCGGCTCGGACGTGTCGGCGATCACGTCCAAGGCGGTCCGGGACGGCGATGAGTACGTCCTGACCGGCCAGAAGATGTGGCTCACCAACGGTGGCACGTCGTCCCTGGTGGCGGTGTTGGTGCGCAGTGACGAGGGGCACCCGCAGGACGCCCCGCCGCACCGCTCGATGACGACCTTCCTGATCGAGAAGGAGCCCGGCTTCGGCGAGGTCCGCCCCGGCCTGACGATCCCCGGGAAGATCGACAAGATGGGGTACAAGGGCGTCGACACCACCGAGATGATCATGGACGGGCTGCGGCTGCCCGCCGCCCAGGCCCTGGGCGGCACCACGGGCCGCGGCTTCTACCAGATGATGGACGGCGTCGAGGTCGGGCGGGTCAACGTGGCCGCCCGCGGCTGCGGCGTCGCCCGGCGCGCCTTCGAGCTCGGGATCTCCTACGCCCAACAGCGGCACACCTTCGGCCGGCCGATCGCCGAGCACCAGGCCATCCAGTTCAAGCTGGCGGAGATGGCTACCAAGGTCGAGGCGGCGCATGCGATGATGGTGAATGCTGCACGCAAAAAGGACTCCGGGGAGCGAAACGACCTGGAGGCAGGGATGGCGAAGTACCTGGCGTCGGAGTACTGCAAGGAGGTCGTCGAGGACGCTTTCCGTATCCACGGCGGTTACGGCTTCTCCAAGGAGTACGAGATCGAGCGGCTGTACCGGGAGGCACCCATGTTGCTGATCGGTGAAGGCACCGCCGAAATCCAGAAAATGATCATTGGTCGTCGGCTGCTGGAGGAGTACCGACTCCAGGGGTGAATGTCGCGTTCCAGGGGTTTTGCACCCGTCGGTGGCGCGAAGTAGGTCACATCCCGTCATCAGCTTCCCGCCGCCGACTGGGCTTCTGGCTTTCCCAGTTGCTACTCGCAACCGCTAGCATCGGCCGGAAAGCCGCCGTCCCCCTTACCCGCGCGGCATTCATCAGCTACGAAGGTCATCCATGCCCCACAGCCAAACCTCTGCACCCCGTGACGGCTCCCCCAAGGGACGCCTCGTTGCCCGCGGAGCATCGCCGTGGCTTCTGCCGACCGTCGCCACCGCAGCCATCAGCCTGGCTCGCGCGCGGCGCTCCCGGAGCGCCGCGATCGTCGCCGTGCCCGCCACCGCGCTGGCGGCGGGCATGCTGTGGTTCTTCCGCGACCCCGAGCGCGAGATCGCCGAGGGCCGTGTGATCTCGCCCGCCGACGGCGTGGTGCAGAGCATCATGCCGTGGAAGGACGGCCGCACCCGCGTCGCGATCTTCATGAGCCCGCTGAACGTCCACGTCAACCGCGCCCCCCTGGCGGGCACGGTGACCTCCGTCGAGCACGTCCCCGGTGGCTTCGTACCGGCGTTCAACAAGGAGAGCGAGCACAACGAGCGCGTCGTCTGGCACTTCGACACCGAGCTCGGCGACATCGAGATGGTGCAGATCGCCGGCACCGTCGCGCGGCGCATCGTGCCGTACGTCCCCGAGGGCACCAAGGTCGAGCAGGGCGAGCGGATCGGCCTGATCCGCTTCGGCTCCCGCGTCGACGTCTACCTGCCCGAGGGCGTCGAGGTCGCGGTCGAAGTCGGTCAGACCACGACCGCGGGGGTGACTCGCCTTGACCGTGGTTGATCCGGACACACAGAGCGGCTGGGCGGCCGAAGCGGATGCGGAGGCCGACGGGGACAGCGAGGAGATGCCCCTGTCGCTGCGGCTGTCGATAGCGGACACCCTCACGCTCGGCAACGCCACGTGCGGATTCATGGCGGTGTACTTCACCACCACCGGGATCCTCATCCCGCACCTCCAGGGCAGCGGGGAGTCCGGCATGGCGCGGCACAGCGCCGCGACGGCCGTGATCCTGATGCTGCTCGCCGCGATCTTCGACCTCTTCGACGGGCTCGTGGCGCGCAAGCTGCGCAGCTCCCCGATGGGCGCCGAGCTGGACAACCTCTCGGACCTGATCAGCTTCGGCCTCGCGCCCGCGTACTTCGTGCTGGTCTACGGGATGGTGGCGGACGACGCCCACCAGAGGGTCTCGGCGGTGGCCGCGATCGTGGTGCTGTTGGCGGTGGTGCTACGGCTGGCGAGATTCTCCTGCGTGACGATGAAGGACGGCATGTTCCAGGGCATGCCGAGCCCCTTCGGGGCACTGACGGTGGTCTCCATCGTCCTGCTGGAGCTGCCGTTCATCCCGACCCTGCTGGCGATCATCGGCACGGCCTGGCTGATGGTGAGCCGGGTCGAGTACCCCAAGCCGCGGGGCGTCCTCGCGGTCGCGATGCTCGGCTGGATCGTCTCCGCGATGGGGCTGCTGGCCGCCTGGGCGTTCGACGCGCCCGGCGGGCAGCTGCTGCTCCAGACCGGCTGTGCGCTCCAGGTGGTGTTGGGCGCGGTGATCCCGCTCTTCGCCACCGCGCGGCGGGTGAACACCTTCCGCTACAACCGCCGGGAGGCGCGGGCGGCCCAGCTGCCCTGATCCACCGCTGCCGCCGGCCCCACCGGGCCGCGCGGAAGCCTTCGTGGCGGAATCGTCCTTCGTAGCCGATGGAACACACGACGGGCCCGGGTGCTGATGCACCCGGGCCCTCGTCATGCGCGCCGGCTTCTGGGACCATCGGCTGTCATGTCAGGGGGAACACTTCACCAGCTCTTCGAAGGGCGGGTGCGGGACGGGCAGGACCGCACCGCCGTAATCACCGACCGTGGCGAGCTGACCTACGGGCAGCTCGACGCCCGGGCCAACCGGCTGGCCCACCACCTGATCGACGTCGCGCACCTGGAGCCGGGGGACCTGGTCGCGATCCGCACGCTGCGCACGCCCGACGTGCTGGTGGCGGCGCTCGCGGTGCTGAAGGCCGGGGGCGTCTTCGCCGTCGCGTCGCCCAGCAGGCCCGAGCCGAAGGCGCTCGCCGGGGCCCGTGCCGTGATCAGCAACCGGGTCCACTCGGGCCGGCTCACGGACCTGCCGGGCAAGCCGCTGATCCTGCTCGACGGCCATGCGGCGACGATCGGGGAACACCCCGAAGACCCCGTCAACGCCGACGCCGCCGACGCGACCGTCGGGGACGGCGCCGCCCTCCTCTTCACCGCGGGGACCACCGGGCAGCCCAAGGCGGTGGCGGTCGGGCACGCCCGCCTCACCGCCGCGTACGAAGCCTTCTCGGAGGTCTTCGGGCTGCGGCGGGACGACCGGGTGCTGGTCACCGGCCGCAGCGACACGCTCGCGTTCGCCGTGGGCTGGCTGCGCACCCTCTGCGCCGGGGCCACGCTGGTGCTCACCACGAGGGTGCCGTACACGGTCGCGGACACCGACGCCGAGACGGCCTCGGCCCTGCTCGCCGGCCCCCGGGTCGAGGGGCTGCGGCTGGTGGCCGTCGGCGGCGAACGGCTCCGGCTCGACGAGCACCAGCGCCTGGAGCGGGCTCTCGCGCCGGGCGCCCGGCTGATCAGCGTGTACGGCACCGCGGAGGTCGCCGGCTGCGGAACCTGGTTCGAGTCGGGCCAGCTCCCCGGGCCCACGGTCCACCCCGAGCAGCACGTGTTCCTGGGCCAGCCGTTCCCCGGGGTCCGCACGAAGATCCACGGCAAGCACATCTGGCTGACGCCGCCGGACGGCGGGGACGCGGTGCCCACCGGTGACCTGGGACAGCGGCACGGCGGGGGGCCGCTGGAGTACCTGGGCCGGATGGCCGACCGCTTCCGGCACGACGGCCGCCAGGTCAACCCGTACCGGATCGAGGCACGGCTCGCGACGCACCCCGAGGTGCGGGACGTGCTGGTCGAACGATCGCAGTTCGGCGAGCTCATCGCGTACGTCGTCCCCCAGCCGCGGCGGTCGGCGCCGCAACTGGAGGCCGTGCGGGCCCATCTGCGCGGCATGGGCCCGGCGTCCGAGATACCCGGCGTCGTCGTCGCCCTCACCGCGCTGCCGCGCACCGCGGCGGGCAAGCTGGACCGCGGCGGCCTGGTCCGTCCGGCGCCGCGGAGCGACAAGGGGCCGACGCGGTCCAGCGGCAAGGGCGGGCCGGTGACGGCGAGCGACGTCCTGCGGACGGTCGGGGGGCTGGCGGCCTTCGTCGCCTTCTTCGCCTCCCTCATGCTCACGGACGTCTTCTGGCCCGGCTCCACGGACCTGTCGATCGTCCCGAGCCCCTGGGCGGGCTTCTTCCGCGGCCTGTACTTCGCGGAGCACCTGGCCTTCGCGGCGGGCGTCGGCTTCCTCTTCGCCGGCCCCACGCTGATGCCGCGCGACGGCGCGCCGCGCGCGTTGACGGCGGCGGCGCACCTGTCGATCGTCTACCTGCTGGCGTCGTGGTGGCCGCAGGACAACTTCTACCGACTGGCGGCGAAGCAGGACTGGGAACGGCAGGCGGCGCTGGTCTACGCGTTCAACGTGCCGCTGATGTCGGCGGCGGGGGTGGTGGCGCTCTGGGCGGCGGTGCAGGGCACGGCCGCGCGCCGACGGTCGCCCTGAGCCTGGTCCGTACGCGCCCGTCGGCCGCCCGGTGACAGGAAGTCGAGAAGCCCGTGTGCAGACGATTGACGCGGGGGTGGCGGCTCCCTAACGTGTCGCACTCCACGTGGGCGCCGGTCCCGGGAGCGTTCATCTTGAGCCTCATCGAACAGGAACAGCCCCTGCTCCACGCGTTGCGCCAACAGGACCGTACGGCCCTGTTGGCGCTGGGGACCCCGCGCGAGTACCGAGCGGGCGACGTGGTGCTCGGCGAACGGGCCGCCACCTCCTACGTGGTGGCGATCCTCGGCGGGTGGACGGTGGTGTCCGTGGCGACCGAGCGCGGCCACCGGCTCATCCTCGCCCTGCGCGGTGCCGGCGAGTTGGTCGGCGAACTCTCGGCCGTGGACCGACGGCCGCGCAGCGCCACTGTGACGGCGCTCGGTCGGCTGGACGCCGTCGTGATCCCGGGCGATCGCTTCCGCGGGTTCCTGGCGGGCAGCCCCGCGGTCAGCGCCCTGGTGCTCAAGCAGCTCAGTTCCCGGCTGCGCAGCGCCGACGGGGAGCGCCGTTCGCTGGCGTCGGAGAGCGTGTTGCAGCGGCTCGCCGCGCGGTTGGTGGAGTTGGCGGACCGGGCGGGGCGCCGCAATGACGACGGCAGCGTGACCATCGGCCTGCCGCTGCCGCAGCACGACCTGGCGGCGTCGGTCGGCTCCACGCGGGAGGCGGTGGCGAAGGCGCTGCGGCTGCTGCGCGAGCAGGGCATCGTCCGCACGGCCAGCAGGCGTCCCCTGCGGCCGGGGGCGTGGGGCGCGCCCCTGACCGTCATGGACACCGAGCCGCTGCGGCTCCTCGCCGGGAACGGTCCCCCGGCCCCGTCGGATGTGTAAACGGCTACATACGCCGGGGTCGCGCGCGGCCATCCTGGGGGTGGCCGTCGCCAAGCCCGAAGGGAAGGTCGTGGTCGTTCAGCCGAGAGGGTCGTGACAGGGGGGTGCGAGTGAGCAGTTTCGAAGCCGTTCACCGATGGGTGGTGAGCGCGGACATCATGGGTTCCGGGCGCCTGGGCCAGCGGGCCAAGCTCCGCTCGCGCAGGGTCATGTACGAGGTCTTCGAGGCGGCCTTCGACGCGGTCGGCGTCGGGTTGGAGCAGGTGCACCTGGAGGACCGGGGCGACGGAGTGCTCGCCGCGCTCGCGCCGCACGTACCGCCCTCGGCGCTGGTCGGGCTCTGGCTCGAAGAGGTGTACCAGGGCGTGCGCGAGCACAATGCGGGGCTGAACGGGCCGCTGCGGCTGCGGATCGCCATGCACGGCGGTCCGGTCGCCCACGACGGCAGGGGGTTGGTGGGCCGGGCCGTCGACCTGACGTGCCGACTGTGCGACAGCGCCCCGGCCAGGGGGATCCTGGCCGCGGACGACACCGTCGACGTGGTCTTCGTGGTATCCGACGCCCTCTACCGTTCGGTCGTCGTCGACGGGGGCAGATTCGTGGAGCCGGCGCACTACCGCCCGTACGCGGTGCAGATGAAGGAGACCGACGAGGTCGCCTGGTTCCACGTGCCGGGGCGCGAGCAGCCGCCGGTGCCGGGCGGGACGCCGGTGCCGACGCAGCGCGGTCCGGCCGGCGCGCGCCGGGCGACGCGGGACGGGGCGGGGGCCCGGGCGGGGGCTGGGGCGACTGCGCGCGCCGACGCCGGGACGCCGTGGTCGACCAAGTACGCGATCACCGTGAACGGACACAACCAGATCGTGGACGGCGCCGAGGTGCACGGCAACGTCATCGGCGTCCACGGCACGGACGACGCCCCGGACGCGGAAGCGGACGCGGACCCGGCGAAGGGTGGCCGCGATGAGTGAGGAGCCGGGGGGAAAGGGGCCGCAGGGCGGCGGCGGGGACAAGGCGGGCGGGGGCGGTGGCGGTGGTGGCGCCGGCCAGGGGGCCGGGTCCGACGACGGCCTTCGCCACGGTGCGGTGCGCAGCGGCCCGCTGGGCGAGCAGGCGGGGATCGGGGCGCAGGACGCCGTACGGCACGCGCGGGCCAACTTCGTCGACGTGCACGGGCGCAACGCGATCCTCGACGGTACCCAGGGGGACGTGCACCTGGGCGACCACCACCACTACCACCGGGACCGCACCGGGCTGCCGCGCCTGGTGTCCGGTGCGCTGCCGCGCGACGAGTTGCGGCGGCTGCGGCTGGTCTTCGAAGAGCCGCCGCGCTACGCGGGCCTCCTCGACCTGTTGAAGCAGCAGCGGCTGGTGGCGCTGTGCGGCGACCCGGGCAGCGGGCGGCGCTACGCGGCGCTGTCCCTGCTGGACGCGGTGACGCGCGGCCGGGTGGAGCGGCTCGATCCGCGCACCGACCTGGACACGATCGCCCAGGCGGACCTCCAGGAGGGGCACGGCTACCTGGTGGAGATCAGCGGGGAGGAAGCGTTCGCCCACGACCGGCACCGCCCGGAGGACGAACGGGACGGCGAGCGCGGAGGCGAGCGCCGCTGGCTTCCCGAACGCCCCGCCGAGCTGCACCTGGACCGGCTCAGCGCGATCCTCGACCGGCGCCGTGCGTACGGCATCCTGGTGGTCGCCTCCGGCGGGTTCGCCGACGAGTTGCTGCGCGGCCGGTACGGGCGGCTCTTCTTGACGGCGTCGGCCGACGGGGTGTTGCGCAAGCACCTCGTGGCGCTGCTGGGGCACGCCGACGGCGAAGGTCTGGAGCGGGCGTCGCAGCTCGCCCGGAGCGAGGACGTGGTGGAGGCCCTGGGGCTCGACGGGTTACGGCCGCACGAGGTGGAGTCGCTGGCGGGGCTGCTGGTGGGGCACCTGAAGGGGGAGACCTCCGCCGACGAGCTCGTCGCCGAACTCAGGACGTTCGCCCCGCGGCAGGCCCGCGCGTGGTTCGCCAGCACGTCGCGTGCCGGGCCGCGCAACAAGAGCGCCGTGACGGCCGCGCTGCGGCAGGCGGCGTTCCGCACCGCCGTCGCCGTCTACAACGGCTCGCCCTACAGCGTGGCGGCGACCGCGGCGGACCGGTTGGCGTGGGAGTTCGCCCTGGCGGCCTTCCCCGATCGGGAGCCGGGTCGCGCGCTGTTCGGCGACCACCAGGAGGCGCGCCTGGCGGCGACCCGGGCCGAACTGTTCGACGGCGAGATCGTGTTCGACGGTCGCAAGCTCAGGACCCGGAACGTGCGGTTGCAGGGGCGCGCGCTCGCCCGGGCCGTGCTGTCCCACGTGTGGGACGACTACCAGAGCGTGCGCGATCCGCTGTGCCAGTGGCTGCGCACGCAGTGCGCCGACGAGGCGCCGATGGTGTGGGTGCCCGCGGCCATCACGGCGGGCGCGCTCTGCACGCTCGACTACGCCTTCGCCTTCGACGCGATCGTCGATCCGATGGCGTCGGCCGACTCGCTCCAGCAGCGCGTCGCGGCGGCCACGGTCCTCGCCCAGGCGGCGACCCTCAACGATGCCGTGCGTCCGATCGTCCGCGACTTCGTACGGGCCTGGGCGCGCGGCGACGACCGGGCCCGCCAGGGCACCGCGGCCCTGGTGCACGGCTTCGGGACGGTCGCGACGTCGGTCTCCGCCAGCCTCGACGAGTTGGGGCGGCTGGCCGGCGAGGACGACACGGAGCTGCGGATGCAGGTGTCCTTCAGCGTCGCCCGGCTGCTCGCCGGGACGCAACCCGAGGTGGTGCTGCGGCGGATGGGGGCGTGGCTGGGTGACCGGAGGCAGGACCGCCGGGACCTCGCGCTGGCCACCGTGGACCGGGCGCTGTGGAACCGGCCCCGCGAACTGTGGGGCTTCCACGACCGGCCGGGAATGCGGGAGTACCCCGGCTGGCCCCTGGCCGCCGCCCTCTTGACCCTGGAGCCGCGGCACACCCGGATGTTGGCCGACCTGGTGTGGTGCGGCTTGGACACCGCGCGGTGGCGGGAGGAGTTGCAGATCTCGCTGAGCGAGTGGATGCGCCGCGGGGAGCGGGAGCCGGCGCTGTTGGACGCCCTGTGCGACTTCCTGCCCCACCTGGTGAGCGGAACCGAGGACACCGATCGGCTGCGCAACCTCCTGCGCCGGATGGAACGCGACCCCGACGAGCCCCTGAAGCCGGCGACCGTACGGCAGTTGCGTGCGGCGGTGGAGGGGTGACGGGTCCTCGTCGCGCAACCGGAGGAGTCCGCCCGCGCCACGACCGGTCGAACCGCCGAGCACGGAGCACGAGGAGACGATGTGAGATGAACGCCCAGAACCCGCTGCACGTCCAGCAGCCGCGGAGTCGTGCCCTTTCGCCGCCCGTGCCCCCGATGCCGCCCGTGCGGCCGTGGCACCCTCCCGCCGACTCGGGGTACGACCGGCCGGAGCCGCGGCGGGGCAGGCCGGACGAACTGCCCGCCTCGCCGCAGGAGCTGCCGGGCCCCTTCCTGCGCGAGTACCGGCCGCGTTGGCCGTACCGGCACCGCAGTGCCCAGGTGGTGACGGTGCTCTACTACCGCAACCGGCGGCCCCTCGCGGTGGGGCCCGAGGGCGAGGAGGGCTACCTGTGGCGCTGGCTGCGCCGCCCGTACGCCGCGTTTGAACTGCAACTGGGTTGGCACACGGTGTCGTTCGTGGCGGAGTTGCCGGCGTCCGAGAAGGGGCGGAGCTTTCCCGCCGAGATACGGGTCCGCTGGCAGGTGAGCGATCCGTACCGGGTGGCGAGGAGCCAGGTCACGGACGTCGCCGCGCTGCTCGTGCCGGAGTTGGAGCAGGAGTTGCGGAACGTGTCGCGCACCATCTCCATCGGCAGCGCCGAGGATGTGCGCGACGAGGTCCACAAGGCGCTGCGGCAGGCGAAGCTGGGCGAGGACTTCGGTCTGAAGCTGGACGTCTTCGTGACGATCTCGTCCGACGAGCTGATCCAGGCCCACGGCAAGAACCTCGGCCGGGTCCTGCACCAGACGGACCTGGAGCGGCTCAACCAGCAACTGCGCCTGCTCAGGGACGAGAACGAGCGGACGTTGATCCGCGACTGGGCCACCGACTTCCAGCAGGCCATCGAGCGCGGCGACCACGCGCTGATGGCGCAGATGATGGCGCGCAACCCCAAGGACGTCATGGAGATCCGCCAGTTGTTCCGCAAGGAGCAGCGCAAGGAGCGCCAGGACGGCATGGAGCTGATGTCCCGGCTCATCGAAGGCGGCCTCCTCGAACGCTGGGAGCTCGGGGACCAGGCCATGGTGGTCGTCGAGTTCCTGCGGACGAACGCCCGCCGGCTGACCACCGACTCGGTGCCGAAGGTGCCGATCGAGGGCGGACCCCGGCGCAGCCTCTTCTGGGAAGGGGCGGACGACGGGAGCGGCGCCGGGTCCACCGCTGAGGACGCTACGGGTGCCGGTGCCGATGCCGATGCCGATGCAGGTGCCGGTGCCGGTGCCGGTGCCGGTGCCGATGCAGGTGGTGGCGGCGAGCACGGCACTTAGACCGTGGCTCACGCCGGGGAGAAGACGCGGGACAGCGCACCGCAGGAGGTGCGCACCAGGGCCTCGGCCGCGTCCAGACGCGGCGCGGTGCGCGCGGCCAGCGCCACGCCCAGCCACGGCGCCGGCCCGTACGCCGCGGAGGGGATCGTGGGGACCAGCACCGCGTCCACCCCCGCGCACCGCTCGGTCAGTTCGGTGAGGAACGCGATCAGCTCCCCGTCCGGCAGCCGCGCGCCGAGGTCCACGCGGTCCACGCAGCGCACGAGGTGGTCGCCGCCGCGGGTCTCGTCGAGCCGGAGTTTGATCATGAAGGCGACGGACGGGCCGGTCAGCCGCAGGTTCGTCTCGACCGGGGCGAGCAGGCCGTCGTCCCAGGTCACGAAGTCCACGTCGAACCAGCCTCGGTAGCCGTCCGCCGCCAGTGCGCGGCCCACGTCGTGACCGAAGCGCAGGGCCCTTTGCGCGGTGCGGTCGGGTACGGCGCCCGGGCCGACGGTCGCGCCGCAGTACGCCGTGCCGCCCGGGCCGCCCATCTCCATGCTCGCCACGCCGACGTCGTGGACGGCGCCCCGGGCGTCGACGAGCCCGTCGTACGTGGGGTGGGTGCCGTCCCCGGTGACGTACTCCTCGACGAGGAGCGGGCCGCGCGGCAGGGACAGCGCGCGGACGCGTCCGGTGGCGATCCGGGTGCCGGAGCCGCCCGCGCCGTGCGCGGTCTTGACGACCGTACGGGCGCCGGTGCGGGCACGGGCCGCGATCAGCCGGGCCGCGGCGCGGCGGGTGGGGGCGGGCCAGCGTTCGGGGACGCGGATTCCCGGGTGCTTGGGGGCGAGCTGCCCGAAGAGGGCGTGGGACTGCTCCTTGGACTCGTACCGCAGGGCTTCGGCCGGCAGCGGGCGGCCGGACAGCTGCGCCGCGGCGTCGGTGTGTCCCCAGGCGACGACGGGCCGATCGCGCCAGCGCTCCCCCGGCCCGCCCTGGGCGAGGAGCGCGGCCTCGTCGAGCCCGTCGTACACCTCCACCCGGGCCCAGCGCAGTTGTCGGGCGACCAGGTCGATCCAGCCGGCGGGGATCCGTGCGGGGAGCGCGACGGCGACGGGGTGGGGGCCGGCGAAGGCGGCGAGGCAGGCGTAGTGGTCGGCCGCCGTCGATGACGCGGCGGACCGCGGGCGCCGGCCGGCCCGGGCGAACTGTGCCTGGAACTCGGCGACGTTGCCCAGGTGGACCGCGCGTCGCCCGTCGGCCCACGCCCGGGCCCAGGCCGGCCGGGGCGCCAGGTCGACCGCGAACCGGGGCAGCGCGCCGCCCGCGTCGCCCGCGTCGGGCCGGGGGCGGGCGCCGAGCGCCCGGTAGAAGCCGACGGCGTGCGGGTCGGCGTCGATGCTCAGCGCGGTGAAGCCGAGGGCCCGGGCGTCCTCCAGGACGTGCGCGTACAGCGTCCTGCCGATGCCCCGCCCCATCGCCTCGGGGGCCACGAAGAGCAGGCCGAGCGCGCCGTGCGGCGGCTCGCCCTCCAGCGAGGCGACGGCGAGCAGCCCGCCGTCGTCCCCCTCCGCGACCAGGACCCGGCGCGGCAGGACGTCGGCCGCGGTCACGGTCAGCTCCCGCCGGCACTCGGCGAGGAACGCCGCGTCGTACCCCCAGTGCGCCTTGGACCGTAGGACCAGTTCGGTGACGGCGTGCGCCTCGGCTTCGGTCGGCTGGGCCTCGCGTATCCACACGCGCGTGAGCGTAGCGGCACGCCCGCGGGTCGGGACGGGCCGCGCGGGGTACAACAGCCGTCATGACGGGACACCCTGGAGAGGACGGATCGGAGCCGGGCGGGCTGGCCGATCGGGTTCTGGGCGGCTGGCTGGGCCGGGTCGCGGGCAACATGCTCGGCAAACCGGTCGAGCGCGGCGACTACTGGACTCGGGAGCGCATCGACGCGTACCTGCGCCGCACCGACGCGCTCCCCCTGACGGACTATCTGCCCCCGCCGCCGGCCGACGCCGCGCCGGGCGAGTTCGACCTGCGCCGCGAGTGGCCCGAGTGCGTGCGCGGGCGGGTGCACGGCAGCTGCCGCGACGACGACGTGGACTACGCGGTCCTCGGGCTGCACCTGTTGGAGACCCGCGGCTTCGGCTTCACGACGGAGCAGGTCGGCCAGGTGTGGCTGGAGCGGCTGCCGTACCTCCAGACGTTCACCGCGGAGCGGGTGGCGTACCGGAACCTGGTCGACGGCGTGGTGCCGCCGCTGACGGCCACGCACGACAATCCCTACCAGGAGTGGATCGGCGCCCTGATCCGGGCGGACGTCTTCGGCTGGACCAGCCCCGGCGACCCGGACCGCGCCGCCGCGCTGGCGCGCCGGGACGCGCTGCTGTCCCACCGGGGCGACGGGGTGCACGGCGCGGTGTGGGCGGCGGCGACGATCGCCGCGGCCTTCACCGCGCCGGGGCCGCGCGCCGCGGTGGAGGCGGGCCTGCGGCAGGTCCCGGGGCACAGCCGGTTCGCCCGGACGGTGCGGCACGTGATCGCCCTGTACGACGCGGGCACCGGATGGGAGGAAGCCCTCGCGGATTCCGAGGAGCGCACGCGCGGGCTCGGCTGGATCCACACGGTGCCGAACGTCGCGGTGCTGACCGCGGGGCTGCTGTACGGCGAGGGGGACTTCACCCGCACGATCGCGCTCACGGTCCGCGGCGGCCTGGACACGGACTCCAACGGGGCGACGGCGGGTTCGGTGGCGGGCGTGCTGTGCGGCGCGGCGGCGCTGCCGGCGCAGTGGACGGAGCCGCTGGAGGACCGCTTGCGCAGCGCGGTGTTCGGCTTCGACGGCGTCCGCATCACCGACCTGGCGACGCGCACGCTCCGCCTCGCGTCGGAATCGGGCCCCACGAACAGCCCGTAGCCGTCGGTGCCTCTCTCTCGGATGCGGGCGCGGCGGCGCCGTGCCGGGTGCGCGATGACGGCGTCTGCGGCCCGGTGGTGGGCTTGTCGCGCAGGGAAACGGCGAGGGCATTGAGGGCCCCGAGTCCCTCTGGGGTCAAGGGGGGAACCGCGCGAACAGCCACCACCGGCCCGCACAGAGCAGCGCACCCGCGGACACGGGCGCGTTGCTAGGGACACGCCCCGGGGCGTGTCACGTAGATCAGGCCCTACGCTGCCGTTCGTGACCAAGGACAACGACAACGACAACGCGTACGGCGCCTACATCGCCTCCCTGCCCCGCGTGCTCTCCGGTGCGGCGACCCTGCTCCGGGACCCGGAGGGGAAGGTGCTCGTCGTCGAGCCCAACTACCGCGAGGGCTGGGCGCTGCCCGGCGGCACGGTCGAGTCGGACGGCGGCGAGACGCCGCGCGAGGCGGCGCGGCGGGAGACGTTGGAGGAGATCGGCCTGGACGTCGAGCCGGGCAGGCTGCTCGCGGTCGACTGGGTGCGCGGGCCGCTGCGACCGCCGGTCGTCGCGTTCGTGTACGACGGCGGGGTGCTGACGCCGGACCAGTTGGCGGCGATCCGGCTCCAGGAGGACGAGTTGCTGTCGTGGCGGCTGGTCGAGCGCAAGGAGCTCGGCGGCTATCTGTTGACGACGCTGGGGCACCGGATCACCGCGGCGCTGGAGGCGCTCGACTCGGGCTCCGGGCCGGCGGAGTTGGTGGACGGGCTGCCGAGCCGATGACGTACCGGGGGGCTCCGGCGCCGTGCCGGGAACAGCCGGGCCCCCCTTCGCGTTGCCGCTACCACAAGCACCGAACGCACCAACGCACCAGGTAGCCCAACGAGTTCATGGAGGACGCCATGCCCGGCGAGAAGGCGATCATCTTCCGGTCCGAGGCCACCGAGCCCCTGCGCACCGGCCCGGACGGCACTGGCACGCACATCCTGACCGCGCCCACGCCGGCCGCCGCCGCGGCACTCGCGGCCGAGTACGTCGAACGGGGCGTGGACACCGTCGAGTTGTGCGGCGCCACCGGCTATCCCTGGGCCGCCGCGGTGGAGGCCGCAGTGGGCGGCCGGGCCCGGGTGGGGACGGTGCTCTTCGGCTTCGAGTCGCTGACCGACGTCGCGGAGTACAAGCGGCGGGCGTTCGCGGGCGAGGCCCAGCGGGAGCTGTTCCTGTACGTCCAGCCCGGCGCGGACCCGGCCGTGGACCGGTTCGTCCGTCCCGAGGGCGCCTCCACGTCGCAGTTCGTGGCCGTGCCGGAGCCGGCCGCCGGTGCGGCCGTCGCCGCCGAGTTCGCCGCCGACGTCCAGCTGATCGAGCTCTACGGCGACTGGGGCGCGCCGGACGTGGCCGCGGTGATCGAGGCCGTGGGCGAGCGCGTCCCGGTGGGCGTCGTCGCCTACCCGCACTCGAAGCCGACGCAGACGCAGACGCCCGCTTAGGAGGAGTCGTCGCAGCAGGCGCCGTGCCCCGCGTCAGGTCAGCTTGCGCAGCAGCTCGGGCAGGGCCGTGCCGATGGGCTCGCGGACGACCTCGTCGGCGATTCCGTCGTACGGCGTCGGCTCCGCGTTCACGATGGCGACCCGCGCTCCGGCCTCGGCCGCCATCCCCGTCAGGGACGCCGCCGGCTGCACCTGAAGGCTGGTGCCGACGGCGATGAAGACCTCGCAGGCGCGGGTGATCTCGATCGCCTGCCCGAGGACGGCCGGGTCCAGGGACTGGCCGAACATCACCGTCGCCGACTTCAGGATCCCGCCGCAGACGCGGCACGCCGGGTCCTCCTCGCCCGCCTCGACCCTCGCCAGCGCCTCGGCCATGGGCGAGCGGGCGCCGCACCGGGTGCACAGGGCCGTCCGGGCGGTGCCGTGGAGTTCCAGGACCTTGCGGTCGGGCAGGCCCGCGGCCTGGTGGAGCCCGTCGACGTTCTGGGTGATGACCCGGACCGCCATGTCCGGTCGCGCCGCCAGCTCCACGACCGCGTGGTGCGCCGCGTTCGGCCGCGCGTCCCAGGTGGCGCTGGTGCGCCGCACCTGCCAGGCGCGGCGCCGGACGTCCGCGTCGGACATGTAGGCGTCGTAGGTGACCAGCTTCTCGGCCTCCGGGTCGCGCCGCCACAGGCCGTTGGGGCCCCGGTAGTCGGGAATTCCGGAGTCGGTGGACACGCCGGCGCCGCTGAGGATCGCGACGAGAGTCATACCGCGACGATAGGCGGCCCGGGCGGGCGCCGGCGAACGGTTTGTGGTGCCGCGAGGGCCCCGGCGGGGCTTCGGCGGGGCCTCAGAAGAGCGCTTCGGGCGCGCCGGGCACCCCGGCGGGCTCCTCGAAGGCCAGCAGGCGCTGTTTGCGGTCGACGCCGCCGCCATAGCCGATCAGGCTGCCGGTCGAACCGATCACCCGGTGGCACGGCACGATGATGCTGATCGGGTTCTTGCCGTTGGCGAGCCCGACCGCGCGGGAGGCGTTCGGGTTGCCGAGGTCGCGGGCGAGTTCGCCGTACGTCCGGGTCTCGCCGTAGGGGATGCGCACCAACTGCTCCCACACGCGGCGCTGGAAGTCGGTGCCCGCGAGGTTCAGCGGCAGGTCGAACTCGGTCAGCTCGCGGGCGAAGTAGGCGTCGAGCTGTCGGACCACCTCGTCGAACGGCTCGTCGCAGGGCTCGCCGAACGTCTCCTCGGCGGGGCGGTGGCGCTGGTCGGTCATGTAGAGGCCGCTGAGGACGCCGTCGGTGGCGACGAGCGTCAGCGGGCCGTAGGGGCTGTCCACGACCATGTGCTGCCTGATCTGCCGCGCCTGCCTGGTCTGCTTCGTTTGCCTGGTCTGCGTGGTCTGCCTGGTCATCGGGGGGCTTCCTCTGTTTCGCGGGTGCTGCGGTCGTCTCGGGCGGTGGTCACGGCCCCGTGGCGGGGCCGGCGCCTCAGTCCGGGAGGTGGTTGATGGGGTGGTCGTCGGTGGCCCACAGGTACTGCACGGCGTACGCCCGCCAGGGTCGCCAGGCGGCGGCGTGCGCGGTGAGCGCGGCCGGGGTGGCGTGGAGTCGGAGCCCGGCCGCGGCGCGCCGCACCCCCAGGTCCGTGGGCAGGAAGGCGTCCGGGTCGCCGAGCGCGCGCATGGCGACGGCCTCGACGGTCCACGGGCCGAAGCCGGGCAGCGCCGCGAGCCTGGCGCGGGTGGCGTCCCAGTCGCTGTCCACGCCGAGCCGTAGCGAGCCGTCGGCGAGCGCGGCGACGAGGGTGGTCAGCGTGGTGCGCCGGGTGCGGGGCAGCGCCAGGGCCTCGGGGTCGAGACCGGCCAGCGCCCGGGAGGTCGGGAAGAGGTGGGTGAGCCCGCCCTCGGGGTCCTCGATCCGCTCGCCGTGCGCGGTGACCAGCCGTGCCGCGTGGGTGCGGGCGGCGGCCGTCGACACCTGCTGCCCGAGCACGGCCCGTACGGCGAACTCGTCCGCGTCCACCGTCCGCGGCACCCGGCGGCCCGGCGCGGCGTCCACCAGGGGCCGCAGCAGGGGGTCGGTGCGCAGGTGGTCGTCGACGGCGACGGGGTCGGCGTCCAGGTCCAGCATCCACCGGCACCGGCTGATCGCGATGGTCAGGTCCCGGGCGTCGGTGAGGGAGAGCCGGCAGGCGATGTGGTCGGGCCGCGGGCTCAGGGCGACGACGCCGTGCCCGTACGGCAGGCGCAGGGTGCGCCGGTACGCGCCGTCCCGCCACTCCTCCACCCCGGGCACGGCCGTCGCGGCGAGGTGCCCGAAGAGGTTGCTCGGGTTCAGCGGGCGGCGGAACGGCAGCCGCAGCGCGATCACGCCCGGGGTCGGCGGGTGCCCGGACTCGGTGCCGCGCCTGGCGGAGCGGGCCCGCAGCTCGCCGGGGGCGAGGGCGAAGACCTCGCGCACGGTGTCGTTGAAGGTCCGGATCGAGGCGAAGCCGGCGGCGAAGGCGACCTCGGCCATCGGCAGCGCGGTCGTCTCGATCAGCACCCGGGCGGTCTGCGCGCGCTGTGCGCGGGCGAGGGCGAGCGGGCCGGCGCCGAGTTCGGCGCGGAGCTGGCGTTCGATCTGGCGGGTGGAGTAGCCGAGCCTGGTCGCCAGGCCCGGGACGCCCTCGCGGTCGACCACTCCGTCCCTGATCAGCCGCATCGCCCGGGCCACGGCGTCCGCGCGGGCGTTCCACTGCGGCGATCCGGGGCTGGTGTCGGGGCGGCAGCGCTTGCAGGCGCGGAAGCCGGCCTGCTGGCAGGCGGCGGCGCTGGGGTAGAAGGTCATGTTCTCCGGCTTGGGCGGCACGACGGGGCAGCTCGGGCGGCAGTAGATCCCGGTGGTCAGCACGGCGGTGAAGAACCAACCGTCGAACCGGGCGTCCTTGGACTGCACGGCGCGGACACAGCGCTCGGTGTCGGTGTGCATGCCTTCAAGGATGGAGCATCGAGCACCCTCGGGCTGGCGAGAAAACGACATCGCCCTTCGTCTGCCGGCACTTCGCCGTGCCGAGGGCCGTCGATCAGTACCGGGCCGCCGGTCAGTACCGGGCCGCTGGTCAGTACCGGGCCGCGAGAGCGGCGCCGAACTCCACGTACGCGTACTCGCCGAAGAGCACGAACCGGACCTCGGCCACCGGCGGCAGGGTCGCCGCCCGCACCGTGCGGACCGCGATGCGGGCGGCGTCGTCCATGGGCCAGCCGTAGGTGCCGGTGGAGATCGCGGGGAAGGCGACGGTCTTGGCACCGAGCTCCGCCGCGAGCGCGAGCGCGCTGCGGTAGCAGGACGCCAGCAGGTCGCTGCGGTCGTGCTCGGCGGACCAGACCGGTCCCGCGGTGTGGATGACGTGCTCCGCGTCGAGCCGGCCGGCGGTGGTGGCCACGGCCTGGCCGGTGGGTAGGCCGCGGCCGTAGTGGGAGGCGCGCAGCGCACGGCACTCGGCGAGGATCTCGGGGCCGCCGCGCCGGTGGATCGCGCCGTCCACTCCGCCACCGCCCAGCAGCGAGGTGTTGGCCGCGTTGACGATGGCGTCGACGTGCTGCTCGGTGATGTCTCCGCGCACGAGCACGATGGCGGGCTGCTGCGTCATGGCGTCATCCTCCCACCGCTCCGGGTGCCCCGGAGCGGTTTCAAGCGGTCGCGCGCAGCCGCCGCCAGACGGCCTTGGCCGCCCAGTGGCCGGACATGCCGTGGACTCCGGGGCCGGGCGGGGTGGCCGACGAGCAGAGGAAGACGGCGGGGTGGGCGGTCGCGTACGGGACGCGGGCCAGCTTGGGGCGCAGCACGGTCTGGAGCCCGGCGAAGGCGCCGCAGGCGATGTCGCCGCCGACGTAGTTGGCGTTGTGGGCGGCGAGCTGGGGCGGCCCGGAGACCGCGCGGGCGAGCACCAGGTCGCGGAAGCCGGGGGCGAAGCGCTCCAGTTGGCGCTCGATGGCGTCGGTGGCGTCGCCCTCCCAGCGGGCGGGCACGTGGCCGTACACCCAGAACGTGTGCTTGCCTTCGGGCGCCCGGCTCGGGTCGACGAGGCTGGGCTGGGCGGTGATCAGGAACGGCCGCTCCGGCTCGTGCCCGCCGACGGCGGCGGCGAGCGCGGCCTCGATCTCCTCCGCGGTGGGGCCGATGTGCACGGTCCCGGCGACGCGGGCCTCGGGCGCCGTCCACGGCATGGGCCCGGAGAGCGCGTAGTCGATCTTGAAGGCGGAGGGGCCGTAGCGGTAGCCGTCGTAGGCGCGGCCGAGCCCGGCGATGCGGGCCAGCGCGGTCGGGGAGGTGTCGAAGACGTACGCGCGGGCGGGCGGCAGCTCGTCCAGACGCTTGACCTCGACGCCGGTGTGGACGGTGCCGCCGCAGGAGCGCAGGTAGGAGGCGAGGGCGTCGGAGATCGCCTGGGAGCCGCCGCGCGGCACCGGCCAGCCGCGGGCGTGCGCGGCGAGCGCGAACATCAGGGCGATGCCGGAGGTGGCGAGGCCGGAGGTGGGGGCGATGGCGTGGGCGGCGAGGCCGGCGAGCAGCCCACGGGCCTTCTCACCGCGGAACCGGCGCGCGGTCCAGGTCGCCGGCTGGAGCGCGGTCAGTCCGAAGCGGACGAAGCGGTACGGGTCGCTGGGCAGCCGTTCCCAGGGGGTGCGCAGGAAGTCGGCGGCGACGGCGTCCCAGTGGCCGAGGTAGGGCTCGACGAGCCGGCGGTACGCGCCGGCGTCCTCGACGCCCAGGGACATCGCGCTCTGGCCGACGGAGCGGTCGAGCACGGCGGCGGTGCCGTCGGGGAAGGGGTGGGCGAGCGCCAGCTCGGGCTGGAGCCACTCCAGCCCGTGGCGGTCGAGCGGCATCGCGGCGAACGCGGGCGACCCGATGCCGAGGGGGTGCACGGCGGAGCAGGGGTCGTGTCGGAACCCGGGGAGCGTCAGCTCTTCGGTGCGGGCACCGCCGCCGACGGTCTCCCGGGCCTCGAAGACGGCGACGGAGAAGCCCCGGCGGGCCAGTTCGACGGCGGCCGTCAGTCCGTTGGGGCCCGCTCCCACGACGACGGCATCCAGCATCGGCGGCACTTCGGACTCCTTCGTCGACCGACGGACAGCGGGCCTCAGGATATTCCGGCGGGCACGGGCGCCCCAAGGGGCACTCGTGATAGCACGTGCCGCGGGCCGGCCGTCGTCGACCGTCCGTCTTCCATCATCCGTCGCCCGAAGGCAGCTGTCAGCCGTCGGCCAGGGCCGTGCGGATGCGGCCGGCCGTGTCCGCGTCGCGTGCCGCCGTGAAGGGGAGCCGGTTCCCGCCGGCGATGCGGAAGGGGCTTCCGTCAAGGGTGAGGTGCGCCCCGCCCGCCTCGGTGACCAGCAGCAGGCCAGCGGCGTGGTCCCAGGCGTACTCCCAGGAGAACGCGACGGCGTCGAGCTGGCCGCGGGCGATCGCCAGGTACTCCATGCCGGCCGAGCCGCAAGGGCGGGCCCGTATGCCGGGGACGTCGAGGCCGAGGAGGGCCTCCTTCTGCGCGGGGGTGGTGTAGTCGGGGTGGGACATGGCGACCGTGAGGTCCGCGTCGGGCGCGGGGGAGCCGGCGTTCAGGGGCGCACCGTTGAGGTGTGCGCCGCCGCCGCGCACGGCGGTGGCGAACTCGTCGAGGACGGGGGCGTACGTCCAGGAGGCGAGCAGTTCGCCGTGGTGCGCGAGGGCCACGAGGGTGCAGAAGCGGGCCTCTCCGCGGACGAACTGTCGCGTGCCGTCGACCGGGTCGACGATCCAGACGGGGGCGTCGCCGCTGACGGCTCCGTACACGGCGGGGTCGGCGGAGACGGCTTCCTCGCCGACGACGACGGAGCCGGGCAGGATCGCGGTCAGGGCTGCGGTGAGGTGCTTCTCGGCCAGCTGGTCCGCGACGGTCACCAGGTCGTGCGGGCCGGTCTTCTGGATGATCTCGTCCGCGGCCAGTTGGCGGTGCCGGGGCATGATCTCGACGGCGGCGGCTTCGCGGATCGCCTCTTCGACGTCGGACATCTTTCCGGAGAGCAAATGATGCATCACCCGTCCAGCTAAGCACGGCGACGGCGCTGACCTGCGCCGGGGCCTGGTGAGGCCGGTCACTCGACGACGAGGGCGGGGCCGGCGGCGTGGGGTCGGGGCTGGGCCGGCGCGGGGCCGGCGCGGGAAAAACTCCGCGCCTTCTTGTCCGTGCACCGCCTACCCTGCGGAGCCATGGACCGGCCCACCGCCCCCTCCCCCGCCGTGCTCGCCTCCTTCGGCGCGGGCACCGCCGCCGTGCCGCTGCCCGGCGGGCAGGGCACGACCTGGCGCGCGGGCGACGTCGTGCTCAAGCCCACCTCGTTCGCGACCGAGACGAGTTGGCGCGCGAGCGTCCTGAAGCACGTCCCCGAAGACGCGGGCTTCCGCGTCGCCCGCCCCCTTCCGGCGGCCGACGGCTCCTGGTCGAAGGCCGGCTGGGAGGCGTGGGTACACGTCGGGGGCGCGGCCGATCCGCACCGCCCGGACGAGGTGGTCCGCGCGGGCGAGGCGTTCCACGCGGCGATCGCCGGGCTCCCGCGCCCGCGCTTCTTGGACGTACGGGACAACCCTTGGGTGCAGGCGGACCGGCTGGCCTGGGGCGAGCGGGAGCCGGTTCCCGGCGCCCCGGGAACGGACCTGCTGGCACCACTGCTGGCGGCGCGCCGGCCGGTGTCCGTACCGGCGCAGTTGGTCCACGGGGACCTGCTGGGCAACGTGCTGTTCGAGCCGGGTCGACCGCCGGCGGTCATCGACTGGGCGCCCTACTGGCGGCCGACGGCCTGGGCCACGGCGGTGGTCGTGGTGGACGCGGTGTGCTGGTGGGACGCCGAGCGGTCGCTGCTGGACCTCTGGTCGCACCTGCCGCAGTGGCGGCAGATGCTGGTCCGCGCGCTGGTGTTCCGCATCGCGACGCACACGGAGCCCCTGTCGCCGACGCAGCGGGACGCATACGCGAAGGCGTGCGCGTGGATCCTCTGACCATCTGACGCCCCGCGCGCGCTGCCGCGCTGCGGCTGCCCCCGCGCCTCTGAACACCGCCGCCTTCCGCTGCGGAAGCATTGGCCTCCACCGGCCGGCGGGTGGCGCGTCCTCGCCGTTTCCCTGCGGAAGTCACGACCACCGCGGCCCAGTGGTGGCTGTCCGCGCAGTTCCGCCCCCTACGCCCTAGGGGCGTGGTGGTACCCCCAGCGCCACCTGATTTGCTGCCCCGTCACTTGTCTGCGGGCTGGAGCAGGGGGTTTTAGGGTCGCGGGGAACTGCGCGAACGGCCACGGGCGGGCCGCAGCGGAGCGCCGGCCCGTGGGAGTCTCGGTCACCGAGAACACCCAGGTGCAGACCCTGATGATGGAGCTGCCCCTGATGGCGCAGTACGCGGGGCCGGCGACCGCGCTGCGGTCGCTGGTCTCCCGGGCTCTTGAGGCGCCGGAGTTCAACCGCTGGCTCGCCGGCCGGGTCTCCGCGATCGACACCCACTATCCGCCGCTGCCGCCCGTCGACGGGACTGACGGGGCCGACGGCGGGAACAGCGACGGACCGGAGCCGGACGCGCTGGTCGGCCGGCGGATGCCGGACGTCGACGTGACCGTGGAGGACTCCACCGCCACCCGGGTGTACGAACTGTTCGCCCCGGGCCGTTTCGTCCTGCTCGACCTCACCGGCGAGCAGGGGCTGTGCGAGGACGTCGAAGCCGGCTGGGGCGGACGCGTCGACACCGCGGTCGTCAGCGAGTGCGACGCCCGCCACGAGCTGATGGGCGCCAGCGAGGTCCTGGTGCGCCCCGACGGACGCGTGGCCTGGGTGCACCGCGGCGCCGACGCCCCCGCCCGCCGCTTCGGGCGCGCCCGGGCGCTGACCCGCTGGGCGGGGCGGCCGACGGAAGGATCGGGCGCCGCCGGTTGTTGACCGGTGCGGATAGCGTTGGTCCGCAGGGGCCGGGCCGGCAGCGGCCCGGTCGCGGCGCTTGGCAGGCGGAGGAGTACGGTGCACGGCGAATACAAGGTCCCGGGCGGCAAGCTGGTCGTGGTCGACCTCGACGTCGACGACGAGGGGCGACTCAAGGACGTCCGGGTGAGCGGAGACTTCTTCCTGGAGCCCGACGACGCCATCGAGCGGATGGACTCCGCCTTGGAGGGCGCCCCGTCGGACACCGACACCGCCGGGCTCAAGGCCCGCATCGAGGGCGCACTGCCCCCGTCGGCGGTCCTCTTCGGCTTCACGTCCGAGAGCGTGGCGATCGCCGTGCGCCGGGCCCTCGCCCAGGCCACCGACTGGAGCGACTACGACTGGCAGCTCATCCACGAGCCCCCGCAGCCGCCCGCCCTCCACATGGCGCTCGACGAAGTGATCACCGCGGAGGTGGCGGCCGGCCGACGCCCTCCGACGCTGCGCGTCTGGCAGTGGGACTCCCCCGCCGTCGTCATCGGCAGCTTCCAGTCCCTGCGCAACGAAGTGGACCCCGAGGGCGCGGCCCGCCACGGCGTGACCGTGGTGCGCCGCATCTCGGGCGGCGGCGCGATGTTCGTGGAGCCCAAGAGCACCATCACGTACTCCCTGTCCGTACCCGAGGCCATGGTCTCCGGGCTGTCCTTCGCGGACTCCTACGCCTACCTCGACGACTGGGTCCTCGGCGCGCTCGCGGACATGGGCATCCGGGCCTGGTACCAGCCGCTGAACGACATCGCGACCGAGGTCGGCAAGGTCGCGGGCGCGGCCCAGAAGCGCATGGTCGGCCCGGACGGCGGCCCCGGCGCGGTGCTGCACCACGTGACCATGTCGTACGACATCGACGCGGACAAGATGACCGAGGTACTGCGCATCGGCCGGGAGAAGCTCTCCGACAAGGGCACCCGGAGCGCGAAGAAGCGCGTGGACCCGCTGCGCCGTCAGACGGGCCTGCCGCGGGAGGTCGTCATCGAGCGCATGATCGAGTCCTTCCGCAGCCGCTACGGCCTGACGGAGGGTGACCTCACCGCCGAGGAGGTCACCCGCGCACAGCAGCTGGTGCGCACCAAGTTCGCCAGCGAGGAGTGGACCGCCCGCGTCCCGTGAGCGAGATCCCCGCCCTTGCCGCGGCACTCACGCGCCAGGGCGGGAATCCTTGCAACTCACTCGTGGAGTTCAGCGGCTTCGGCGACGGTGCGCGTCGAGAGGACCGGTCGCCGCCCCGTGGCCCCGCCTGACGCCCCGTCCCCGCGACGATCGGCGATCAAGCGCTGGCCGCTGCGGGCCTCGACCGGTTCCTTCACCACCCGTCGTTCTCCCGGGTCAGCAGGAGAGGTTGGAACCCGTCGGCACGCCCAGGATCTGGGTGAAGTTCTTGTACCGGTTGACGCGGCTCTGGACCTGGGCGGGGTGGCCGCCGTCGCATTCGAGCGCGCCGTTGATGGCACGGATGGTCTGGGCGAAGCCGGCGCCGCTGACCATCGCGTCGTGGGCGGTCACCGGGCCGGGGCCGTCCTGGGTGTTCCAGTACCAGAGCGCCGTCATCATGGAGATGGCCGGGTCCGTCTCGACCAGGTCGGGGTTGTTGAGCAGGTCGATGCCCAACCAGTCGCCGACGGTCTTGTAGTTGAAGTTCCAGCTCAGCATGATCGGGCCGCGGCCGTAGTACTTGGCCTGGCCCGCGGGGCAGCCGTAGGGCTGGCTGCGGTCACAGTAGAGCGGGTAGTTCCGCTCGTCGATCTCCTTGATGTAGTACAGCCCGCCGGTCTCGTGGCTGATGTTGGCGAGGAAGGCCGCGGCCTCCTGCTTGCGCATCGTGTCGTTGCCGGTGTGGGCGAACGCCGGGAACGCCTTCATGGCGTCGGTGAGGCCCTTGTACGTGTAGAAGGAGTTCCGGCGCGGGAACATCTGGTTGAACTGCGCCTCGCTCACCACGAAGCTGTTCGGGTCGGGGTTGCCGCCCGTGCCGCAGGTGTAGGGGTCCCAGTAGTACGTGCTGACCACAGGGTTGTACCCGGGGTTGGCCCGCTCGGCGATGTAGATGCTGCCGTCGGTGTACTTGACGATGTCACCCGCGCGGTAGTTCTGCCCGGCAGCCCAGGCGGGGGCGACGGCGCACTCGTCCACCGGAGCGGCGGAAGGGGCGGCGGTGGCGGTCGGCACGAGGGCCGTCGCCAACAGCGAGCCCGCCGCGAGCACGGCGGCCATCAGGGCTCTCATTCGGGTCTTGAGCACGGTGCAGTCGACCTTTCGTGCGTCCGCGGACATGCCTGGTAGCCCCAGTGGGACACCGAGGCGACCAGACACGCCGTGTTGGGGGGTGGTTACGCATACCCAAGCGCCCCGAGCGGGGCGCGGTCAAGGTATAGACCAATCCGTTTTCTGAAACAACTGGATCTATTTCAGTACCAGTTGGCGCGCGAGGGCCGCGTTCCCCGCCGGACGCGAAGGTGCATCGCGTCAGCGGCCGGCCCGGACGGCTTCGGGTGAACCTTCCGCCTTGGCCGTCCTGGCGTGGACGACGGTGAGTACGGTGGCGATCAGAGCGAGGAAGGCCGCAGGAATGCCGAGCGAGGTCACCGGCAGCCAGTCCTGGGCGAGGCCGCCGAGCCCACCTCCCAGCGCTACGCCCAGGAAGACGGCGGAGGAGTTGAGGCCGAACAGGACGGGAGCCGAGGGCGGCGCAAAGCTGACCAGCCGATACTGCTGAATCACCGATGGGGCCCCGTCCGTGATGCCCCAGATCCCGGCCCAAACGATCACGACGGCCAGGTTGTTGACCGTCAAGGAACTCATGCCGAGCAGGAGTGTCGCAGCAGCGAGTGCCGTGACCGCCACGCGGACCGCGGGAAGGCTGTCCACGAGATAGCCGGCGAGCATGTTGCCGATGACCGCGCCGATGCCCCACGCCAACAGGATCAGGGTCAGCGCCTGCGCGAACGCCCCCTCGGTGGCATCCTCGGTGACCGCCCCGATGTACGTGTAGAGCGTGTAGTGTCCACCCATCACGAGCAGGGTCGCCAGCAGGGTGACGATCATCTCGGGTTTACGGAGGGGCGCCAGGCGTGCGCCGAGACTCGTCGACGGCAGCGTGATCTTGGGCAGCCCCACCGTGATGCCGATGGCCGCGACGACACCGGTGGCGGCCACCGCCCAAAGCGTCAGACGCCAGTCGACGTTGCCGAGCATGTTGCCCAACGGCATGCCCAGCGCCGTCGAGACGGTGAGACCTCCGATGACGAACGCCATCGCACGCCCGCGCCGTTCCTCCGGCGTGACCGCCACCGCGGCGCTCGAAGCCGTGGCCGTGATGGTGGCCGCCCCGACAGCTGTGAGGACACGGGAGAGGAGCGCCAATGTGTAGTTGGGACTCAACGCCGTGACCGCATTGCCCACGACGAACACGACCAGCGCCGCCTGTAACGCCGTACGACGGTCCAGCGAACTCAGCAGCCAACCAAGAATCGGTGCGGCAATGGCGAGCGTCAAGGCGAAGGCCGTGACCAACTGGCCTGCGGCTGCGATGCTGACATCGAAATCGGAGGCGATGGCGGGCAGCAGCCCGGCGATGACAAACGCGTCGGTGCCGACCGCGAAGGTCGCCAGGGCAAGTGGAAGAAGGGGCTTCATATAGGGGACGGAACCCTGCTGCCCGGGTTCGCTAACCTCTGTGGGACTCAATCTCGGCCTCGTTCCTGTGTGGCGAACAAACTGAACTGCCTGTGTGGTCCGGTGCGTCGCGTCAAGGGCTGTCCCGCAACCCCCATCGCATGTCAGCGCTTAGGAAAGGGCGTCAGATCGACTCGAAGCCCCTGGAGCCCGTGCAGGGTCAAGGACGTCTTCCACACCGGTTCCTCGGAGAGTTCGATTCGGGAGAACCTCCGCATCAGCCCCTGGAAGGCAATCCGACCTTCGAGTCGAGCAAGTGCTGCACCGAGACAGAAATGTATGCCGCCGCCGAAGGAAACCGGCTTGACCTCGGTCCGGCGCACGTCCAGCCGATCGGGGTCGCGGTATCGACTCGGATCACGGTTCGCCGCGCCGAGCAACGTCACGATCGATTCGCCGGCCGGGATCGTGACGTCACCGAGCCGTAGGTCGTTGCGTGCGGTCCTGGGGCTCAGCTGCACAGATGCGTCGTACCGCAGAAGCTCCTCCACCGCCCCTGACACGAGGTCGGGTTCGCTGCGGAGGGCGTGCATCTGATCGGGGTTGCGCAGCAGGGCCAGCATGCCGTTGCCGATCAGGTTCGTCGTGCTTTCGAACCCGGCGCCGAAGAGAAACTGAACCAGACTCATGAGCTCACGGTGAGTCAGCTGTTCGCCGTTCTCCTCCACCGCGAGAAGCGTGGAGACGAGGTCGTCCGCCGGGTTTTTGCGGCGCTCGGCGATCAGCTCTTCGAAGTACTCGTTGATCTCTATCGCCGCGCCGTCGGCTGTGGCCAGTTGCGCCTGGCTCGGACGCGGCTCCATCGAGAGCGTCACGTCCCGGAAGAGCTGCTGGAAACGCGGCCAGTCCGCCCTGGGCACTCCGATGATCTCGCTTATGACCGCAGCCGGAAGCGGGAAGGCGAACTCGCGAAGAAGGTCGACCTCTCCCGCCTTCTCGCAGAGAGGCGTCAAGAGCTCGTCGACCAGTTGCTCGATCTTGGGTTCCAACTTGGCGATGGAGTGGGCCGTGAACCCCTTGCTCACCAGTTTTCGTTGCCGCGTGTGCTTGGGAGGGTTCGCCCACATGAGGTGTTCCAGCACACGCGTGTAGGACGGGTGGTCCGCCCAGTTCTCCACGCCCTGCGCACGGATGAAACTCTGTACGTCCTTCCCGACCTCGGACGATCGAAGAACTTCCACGACCTCGGCGTGCCCGCTCAAGACCCAGTGGCCGGCTTCGCTGCGAGCCACCGGTGCGACCGCGCGCAGTCGGTGGTAGGTCGGGTACGGGTCGGCGGCGCACGCCGGATTCGAGAACAACTCGCCGAGTAGGCGGTCGACTTCGGCCATCGACGCCCGCTGGGTGTAAGAGCTCACCTTTTACCCTCCTCTGTCACCTGAAGGTCACGTCCCTTGACGTGGTGTCGCCGGGGACTCGCCCGCCGACGCGCCCGCACGGGGCCAGCGGGTGAGTCCTGGCAGGAGCCGCACGACCGCTCCCGCCGGTCCCGACCCGACGAGCCCCGAACAGGCCGGTCGGCAAGGTCGGACAGGTCGACTGCCTGCGCGTAGCGCTGACTTAATCGGCTACACCACTTGATGGGACGCCATCGATCTCAACGTCTCGGAGCAGGCATCACGGGTGTGATTTTGCTCAGCATGCCGGATTATTTGCTTGACTGTCAATCTTGCTGAATGATGACATGCAACCAGAAGGCCAGCCATGCACCGCATCCTTGTGATTGCGCATCATGCGGACACCAGGGCTGGAACCGCCTCGATCGACCGGGCCCATTGAGGCCCCGTCCGTTCGCCTGGAGGATCGGCCCACGGAACCCGGACCCCAGGCCCCATGCGGGCACTGTCGAGCCCGCACGCCCCGACACCACACCTCACCGCGCCTCGCCGCGTTGACGCGTTTCGCAATGGCGTGATGCCGGGTTAATCATATATATCGCTGATCATCTATGACATAGATTGACATTCCTACAGACGGTCCGTAAGTATGACGGCGGTTAACGGGGGAGCACAGAGATGTCGATCAAGACAGCATTCGTCTATCCCGGCCAAGGCAGTCAGTTCGTCGGGATGGGGGCCGACCTGATGCACGATCGGCCTCAGCTATCAGAGGTGTTCGAACACGTCGAGGCCGTCACGGGTCGTCCGGTGATCGAGCCGATGGTGCACGGCCCGGAAAACTGGCTGCGCGACACGAGGACGGCCCAGCTCGTCCTGTTCACGTTCGGCGCGGCGATGACGCGGGCGCTCGCCGCGGAGGGCGTCGTACCTCAACTGGTCGCGGGCCACAGCCTCGGTGAGTTCACCGCCCTGGTCGCGGGCGGCTGGCTCGACCTGGACGAGGCCGCCGCCACCGTGGTCCAACGCGCAGACGCCATGGCCCGCTGCTGCCACGAGCGGCCCGGTGCAATGGCGGCGGTGATCGGCACCGACCCGGAAGCAGTCGCCCGGGCCCTGGCTCGGCACCCCGGACGACGCGACGACGGGCACCCGTGCACCGCCGTCATCGCCAACTACAACGCTCCTCGGCAGACCGTCATCTCCGGCGATGCCGCGACCGTCGAGGAGATAGGGGAGGCGATCCGCGAGGAATCGATCGCCGTCACCCAACCCCTGTCCGTCGCAGGCGCCTTCCACTCGCCGCTCATGCGACCCGCACAGGACACACTCATGGCCACGATCGCCGGCCTGCCCTTGCGCCATGGGCACACGCCGATGGTCAGCAGCGTCACCGGAGGTCTGGTCACCGACCTGGAGCACTACCGCAACGCACTCGCCCACCAGATCACCGCCCCCGTGCACTGGACGCGGACGGCCCGTCGGATCCTCGACCACCGACCGCACCGAATCGTCGAGGTCGGACCCGGAACCACGCTCCGAAGCCTGATCCGCAAGGTCGATCGCGGACAGCAAGTCCATCCCTGCGGCAGTACGAACGAGTTGCGTGCCGTCATCGGCACGCGCGGCTGAGACACGACCGGAAGTTCCACGGAACAGAAGGAGACGTCCGACATGACCGCAACCTACGATGCCATCGTCATAGGTGGAGGCCCCTCCGGCGCCACCACGGCCGGCCTGTTGGCCAAGGCCGGACACGACGTGCTCGTCCTGGAGAAGGAACAGTTCCCCCGCTACCACATCGGTGAGTCGCTCATCCCGGGCCTCAACTCCGTCGTCGACGAACTCGGAGTCCGGGAGACCATCGACGCCGCCGGCTTCACCCGCAAGGCAGGCATCTCGCTGCTCTGGGGAGCCGAGCGCAAGCTCTGGAGCATCGCTTTCGGGGAGAGCGGCCCATACGACTACACGTGGCAGGTCAAGCGCGCCGAATTCGATCTCCTCCTGCTTGAGCACGCCCGCAAGCTCGGAGCCATGGTCATCGAGCACGCGTCGGTACGCGAGGTGCTGACCACCGATGGCAGGGCCACCGGCGTGACCTATTCGATCGGCCGCGGTACGGAGCCCATCCGGGCGGAGGCCCGCTACATCATCGACGCCTCCGGCCAGTCCAAGCTCCTCGCCCGGGAGTTCGGGCTGGTCGAAATGCACGACGACCTCAAGAACCTGGCCGTGTGGACCTACTACCAAGGTGGAGATCGGCTTCCCGACGAGCTGTCGGGCAACATCCTCGTCGAGAACCACCCGGACGGCTGGCTCTGGGTCATCCCGCTGTCAGACGGCACCCAGAGCGTGGGATTCGTCGGCCCCAACGACCGGATGGCAGCCGACGCCCGACCGAATTTGGAACTGCTCGAAAGCAAGATAGCCACCTCCCGCGAGGCCAAGAAGCTGCTCAGGAACGCCACCCGGGTCGCCGGGTGTCGTACGGCGAAGGACTGGTCCTACACGTGCACCCGGTTCTTCGGGCCCGGATACCTGCTCGTCGGCGACGCCGCCGCGTTCATCGATCCGCTGTTCTCCACCGGGGTGACGCTCGCGATGAAGGGCGCCAGCTCGGCCGCTGCGACCGTCTCCGCAATGCTCCAGGAGCCCGACCGCGAGGAGGAGTTCGCACAGGCGTATGACGAGGGCCTGCGTGAGTTCCTGGGCAACGTGCTGTCCTTCGTCCGCTTCTTCTACGACGCGAGCAGGAACGTCGAGGCGTACTGGGCCAAGGCGAAGGACCTGATCGACCCGATCGGCTGGATGACCGCCCGGGACGACTTCATCATCATGGTCTCCGGCCTCAACGCCGAACTGGCGGTGATGCAGCCGCACCACGACGCGGCGCCGGAGGGCGTCGCCGAGGGCCGCCGCGCCAGCAGCCGCAACAAGGGCGAGGAGTGGGCGAACGTCCAGTCGGTGGCCCGATGACGGTCGTCGACGCGCACGCGCACGGCCTGCCGTCGTGGGTCCAGGCAGCGTTCCTGGATTGGCTCACCGAGTCGGGCTCGACGGCCGAGGGCCCCGCGAGCCTCTGGCGGTCCCCCGCGTTCGACGGCCCGGAGCAGCAGTTGGCCGACGCCGACCTGCACGGGATCGAGATCACCGTACTGACGCACAGTTCGAACGCCGTGACCGCGCTGCACTCGGCCGCGGTGCGCGGAAGGCGGCGGCGAGGGCCGGCCGAGACCATTGCCACGGTCAACGACGAGATGCGGGCGTGGTCCGCACGGACCGGTGGTCGACTGCGCGCTGCGCGCTGGGTGGATCCCCGGTTCGTCGAGTCGGCCGAGGCCGAGATCGACCGGGCGGCCACGGACGGCGGCATTCCCGCCGTATCGGTGAACACCGCGTACCTGGAGCCCTCGACCGGCCGATTGCGGTTCCTCGACGATCCGGAGTTCGCCCCGGTGTTGGCCGCCGCCGAGGCACGCGGCGTCGTCCTGTTCGTACACCCCTCGGCGAAGTTCCAGCTCGGGTCCGATTCACCGTTGCCCGGCCGCGCACAACACTTGCTGACCGGCTCGTTGTCCATGCTCGTCGAGACGACGGTCTGCGTCATGCGCCTGGTGCTGCGCGGCACGCTGGACCAACACTCCGGACTGCGACTCGTCTTCGGCCAGCTCGGCGGTGTGTTGCCGCTCGCGCTCGGTCGGTTCGACCTGATCCACCGGCTCGTCGGCGGTGCGGACGCCGAAGCGGCACGGGCCTCCGGAGCACTGCGCCACCTGCGTGACTACGCGGGCAACATCTATGCGGACACGCACTCCGCCGACGCCAACGGGCTGCAGTGCGCCCTCGAAGCACTCGGCGCGGAACGCATCCTCTTCGGCAGCGACTTCCCGGTGACACCCGGCGAACTCGGGCGCGCCAGTGCGCTTGAGGTGCTGCGGGGAGCGTCGCTCCCGACGGAAACGGTCCACGCCATCGAATCCGGCAACGCCAGGTCCCTCCTCGGGCTGGGCGAGCCGCTGACCGTCAACGACGAGGGAGCAGCCGCATGATCGCGCATGTCGTCCTCTACCGGTACCCGGACACGATGTCGAAGACGGACCGGGAGCGGTTCCGCAAGGAGCTTGTCGAGGCCACCCGGAGCACGGGGGTGGTCGAACGGTTCACGGCCGGCGAGCACGTTCCGCTGCCGGCCGACGACGCGGCGACGGAGTCGCTGTACTCGGTCGCCGCCCGCTGGGAGTTCACCGATCTCGCGCAATTGCGCACCTTCTCCACGCACCCCGCCATGAGCGGCGTGGTGGACGCCTGGGTCCGCAGGCGAGGCATCGGCGTCGCCTTCGCCAACACCCTGGACGAAGAGGATGTGCAGGCATGAACGAGCTGGCCGACAAGGTCTGTCTCGTCACCGGCGCCGCATCGGGGATCGGCCGGGCCACCGCCCGGGTACTCGCGGCAGCGGGCGCATCGGTGCTGGCCGTCGACGTGGACGCGGTGGGTCTGAAGTCCCTCGCCGAGGAGACCGACCTGCTCGGCGTCCGACCGCTCGACGTGTCCGACCCCGAATCGGTGCGTGACGCGGTCTCCGACCTGGTCGCCCGGGCCGGCGAGGTCCACGCCTGCCTGACGTTCGCCGCCGTGGTGGCGAACTGGGGGCCACCGGCCGAGATCGACGACGAGCTGTGGACGAGAGCGCTCGACGTCAACCTGCGGGGGACCACCGGTGTCTGCCGCGCGGTACTCCCCTCGATGCCCCCGGGCGGATCGATCGTGACCTGTTCGAGCATCGCGGGCGGGCTCAAGCCGAGCCCCATGAGGGCGCCGTACACCGCGGCCAAGGCCGGAGTCGTCGCGCACACCCGGGATCTCGCCGTCGCCTACGGGCCGGCGGGCATCCGGGTCAACACGATCGTCCCCGGATTCATCGACACCCCCATGTCCCGAAAGCTGATTCGAGGACACGAGGACCAGGCCGAAGCAGAGCGGGGACGGATTCCTCTGCGCCGGCTCGGCGCCGCGCACGAAGTCGCCGACGTCGCCCGCTTCCTGGTGTCCGACGCGTCGTCCTATGTGACCGGCGCGACGCTCGTCGTCGACGGAGGACTGAGTCTTGTCTGAGCAGCCAGGAGCCTTCACCACACCGGCCCGGATCCTTGACTTCGCCTGGGGGCTCGGCCGTACGGCCACCCTGGTCACGGCGCTCGACTTGGACGTCTTCACGGCCATCGCCGAGGGCCACGCCACACTGGAGGCCCTGGGCCGCCGCACCGGTGCGAGCACGCGCGGCCTGCGTGCGCTGCTCACCGCGCTGCACGCCGCGCAGTTCGTACACCGCGAGGGCGACCGCTATCAGCTGACCGACGACACCGCCCTGTACCTGGTCCGTGGTTCGCGTGCCTACCTCGGGGACATGCGGCACATCCACCGGGAGCTGAATTTCCGCATCTGGCCCCAGCTCACCGAGGCGGTGCGCACCGGCACCCCGTGCAAGGAGATCTTCGCCGACCGGGCGGACGACGTTTGGGCCCAGATCACGCCGTATCTGGACGCGCTCGCGGTGGGCACCGGACGCTGGATCGCCGGCGTCGCCGGCGACCTGGTCGCATCGCAGCCCCGGATCCTTGACGTGGGGTGCGGGTACGGCGGTTCCGGTCGCGCCCTGGCCGAGAGCTGGGACGGTACGGTCGTTGGCATCGACCGGGAGGTCTCGGTGTCCGAGGCCCGCAGGCGCGCCGGCGAGGCGGGGTTGGGAGACCGGGTCGAGTACCGGGCCGGAGACCTGTTCGCCACGCCCTGGGGCGGACCGTACGACGTGGTGCTGCTGGGCAATCTGCTGCACGGATACCCGCCCGAACGGGTGCTGAAGATCCTCGAGTTGTGCTCGGCAGCGCTGGCGGACAACGGTGTGCTCCTGCTCGACGAGATCGTCCCGGACGACACGGAGACCGATCCCGTGGGCGCGTTCTTCTCCCTACAGATGCTGTTGACCAGCACGGGCTCGGCCCATGGGCTCGACGACTACGGCCGATGGCTCACCGAGTCGGGCCTTCCGGTGTGCCGGCAGCTGAGGTCGCCGACCGGGCCGGGCACGCTCGTGGTCGCGACGCGCGGGAGGCATTCGTGAAGCGGGTCGCGGTGACCGGGCTCGGAGTCCTGGCCCCCAACGGGGTCGGGACGAAGGACTTCATGGCCGGACTCTGCGCCGGCCGCTCCGGAGTGATCGCCGGCCGTGAGTTCGACACGTCCCGGCTGGCCTCCCGGATCTACGGGACGCTCCCGGAGTGCGACCTTCCCGGCCTCTCCGTCGAGCACGGCACCGGGGACGACCGGGTCGTCCGCATCGCGCTGCGGGCCGCCCGGGAGGCCGTCGCCTCTGCCGGTCTGCTCGACGCGAACGTCGCCCCGGAGCGGATGGGCGTCATCATGGCGAACGCGATCGGCGGAACGAAGTTCATGACCGAGCACTTCCCGCAGATCAGCAGGGGTGGCACGGCCGCGATCGACGTAGCCGCGGCCCATCCGCGGCTGCACGTCGCGGCCACGTTCAACCGGCCCGCGGCGGCCATCGCCGATGCCCACGGGATACGCGGCCCGGTGATGACCCCGGCCACCGGTTGCACCGGAGGCAACGACGCGGTCGGTCTCGCTCTCGACACGATCCGCCGCGGTGAGGCGGACGTGATCGTCGCCGGCGCCGCTGAGGCTCCGCTGACCCCGTTCGTCGTCGCCTGCTTCGACGTGATCGGCGCCCTGTCCACGCGCAACGACGACCCCGAGGCCGCTTCCAGACCCTTCGACGCCGATCGGGACGGCTTCGTACTGGGCGAGGGGGCCGGTGTGGCCGTGCTGGAGGAATGGGAACACGCCCGCCGCCGTGGGGTGCCGATCCTCGCCGAGGTCCTGGGCTTCGGAAGCACGTCGAACGCGTTCCACATGACCGACCTGGACAGTGAGGGGAAGCATCTCGCCCGTTCCTTCCAGCTCGCGCTGGACGACGCCCGACGTCCCGCCACGAGCGTCGACTACGTCAACGCGCACGGCAGTTCGACACCGCAGAACGACCTGTGCGAGACCAACGCGATCAAAGCGGTGCTCAAGGCGCACGCCTATCGGACCCCGGTCAGCTCGATCAAGTCGATGGTCGGCCACGCGCTGGCCGCGGCGAACGCGCTGGAGTTCGTGGCGTGCGTACTGGCTCTGGAGGAAGGCGTGATTCCACCGACGATCAACCACCACTCCCCCGGCGACTCCTGCGACCTCGACTACGTACCGAACGAGGCACGGGAGGAGCGGGCGGAGGTCATCGCCAGCCTTTCCAGCGGTTTCGGCGGGATCCACTCCACCGTCGTGCTCGGCAGCCCCCGCAAGCACGGCTCCAAAGGGGGTGGACGATGAGCACGACCGGTGGTGTCGTGATCACCGGAATCGGGCTCGCCCTGCCGGGCGCCTCGGACCCCGACCAGCTCTGGCGTTCGGTGACCGAGGGCAGAAGCGCCGTGCGGCCCATCGAGCGGTTCGACACCGACTCCTATCCGTGCCCCAACGCCGGTGTCCTCACCGAGGAGACGGAGCGGGAGACCGTCGGCACGTTCACCCCGCGGGTGCGCAAGCGCATGGACCGCTTCTGCCAACTGGCCCTCTCGGCCGCCAGGTCCGCCCAGCACGACGCCGGCCTCGCATCGAGCGAGGACGCCGAGAGGACCGGTGTGTACGTGGGCAACATGTTCGGTGGCTGGGACATCACCGAACCGAGCCTGCGCGGACTGTTGGACCAGGGCTACACCGGGGTCAGCCCGCACGTCGCGTCGGCGTGGTTCCCCACGGCACCACAGGGCCAGATCACCATCGGAAACGGGCTGACTGGTTTCAGCAAGACCCTCGTGGCGGACAGTGCGAGTGCCGCGCTGGCCATCGGCTACGGTGCCCGGGCGGTGGCCGAAGGACGCGCCGACCTCATGCTCGCGGGCGGTGCGGAGGCGCCCGTGACTCCGTACACCTACACGTTCTGCACCACCTCGGGACGGCTCTCACCCACCGGGACCTATCGGCCCGGGGACGACGCGGCGGACGGCTTCTGCGTCGGAGAGGGCGCCGTGATGCTCGTCCTGGAACGCGAGGAGACGGCCCGGGCGCGGGAGGCGGTACCGCTGGCCAGGCTGGTGGGCTTCGCCGTCCAACACGCACCGGAGGACGAGGTGTTCGCGCCGTCCGGCGCCCGGGCACTCGCCGCGGTCCTCACGGCGGCGCTCGACGAGGCGGGCACCGATCGCGTCGACTGCGTCGCCCTCGACGCACAGGGAGCCGCCGGAGCCGACGAGTCCGAGCTGTCCGCCATCCACTCGGTGCTCGGTCCCGTCCCCCTCACCACGGCCAAGCCGGTGACCGGCAACCTCCTCGGCGCCGCGCCCGCGGTGGACACCGCGGTCGCCCTACTGAGCCTGCGGCACGACACGATCCCGGCGGTGGCGGGCTGCGAGCGCCCGCGGAACGCGCACATCGTCGTCGGCGCACCGCGCGAGACGCCCGTACGCACCGTCGCCCTGCTCGCCAGGGGCGCCGACGGCACGATCGCCGCGAGCGTACTGCGGGCCATCTGATCGCCCCATGCGAAAGAAGGTGTCATGACCAGCACCAAGAACACCTACGGGCAGGTGCACGACGTCCTCGTCGAAGTCGGCCTGGAGCCGTCGGAAATCACCAGCGGGGCCGCACTCCGCGCCGACCTGGGCGTGGACTCGGCCGAGCTCGTCGAGATCGTGACCGAACTCGCACCGGGCAGCAAGGTCGACGGAAAGGTGCTGAAGTCCGTCACGACCGTCGGCGACCTGGTCGTCTTCCTGGACAACCTGGCTTGAGCGAGCCCAACTTCTCACGAGGAGCCGCCATGGAGAACACCCAGCACACCGAGCACACGGTCACCGCGCAGGCGCCGCAGAGCGTCGTCTGGGAGGTCTTGACCGACATCGAGAACTACCCGAACCTCTTCGGCGCCACCAAGTCCGCCGTCGTCACGGAGCGGGGCGAAGGCTACGAGATCGCCCGACTGGAGGTGGACGTCAGCGGGCAGTTGCAGGCGTGGACCACCCGCCGCGACCTGAATCCGGAACTGGGCGTCGTCGCCTATCGCCAACTGGAGACGGCACCGCTCGTGGAGCACATGAGCGGGGAGTGGCGGGCACTTCCGTACGGACCGGACCGCACCCAAGTCGTGCTGACCCACGACTTCGCCGCCCGCCAGGAGGGTGCGGACGGCAAGGTGGCCGGAGAGTTCACCCATGCCGAGGCCCACCGAATGCTCTCGGAGGCAGTCGAGCGCAACAGCACGGCGCATCTGGCGGCAGTTCGGGACGAGGCCGAGCGACGCGCCGCGAGGGCGAAGGAGGCCGCGTCGTGGCCGCGCTGATCGACCTCAGCGTGCCCACGGGGCCGAACGCCGGGGAAGCGACCCCGGTGCGTATCGACACGCTCACGCACGAGCAGGGGCCGGCGGTGCTGGGGCTGAAGACGCACGACTTCCCGGACGGCATGGCGATCTCCAGCGAGACGATCACGTTGACGACGCACACCGGGACCCACATGGACGCGCCGCTGCACTACGGCCCGCACAGTGGCGGTGAACCGGCTCGGAGCATCGACAAGGTTCCCCTGGAGTGGTGCATCGGGCCGGGGGTTCGACTCGACGTGCGCCACGTCGAACCCGGTCAGGAGATCGGCGAGGACGATGTGTCCGAGGCACTGGCCGTGGCCGGACACGCCGTCGGCGACGGAGACATCGTGCTCCTGTGGACCGGGGCGGATCGGCTGTGGGGAAGCGCCGAGTATCTCACCACGTACCCCGGCCTGTCGGGTGACGCCACCCGGTTCCTGGTGGACCGGGGGGTCCGCGTGATCGGCATCGATGCGTGGGGGCTCGACCGACCGATGGCGAGCATGATCGAGGACTACCGGCGCACCGGGGATCGGAAGATGCTCTGGCCTGCGCACGTGTACGGGAGGGAACGCGAGTACCTGCAACTGGAGAAGCTGGCCAACCTCGGGCACCTGCCGGGCCCGACCGGATTCACCGTCATGTGCTTCCCGATACCGGTGGTGAACGCCGGGGCCGGATGGACCCGCGTCGTGGCGGTGACCGGCAGGTTCGTCCAGTCCGACGGGTGACGGCCCGGCCGGGGCAGGCGCACCGCTCCCGGGCGGGCACGCGCTCCCCGCCCGGGAGCCCCCATCGGGGAGGAAACCGGCCCGTCCGTTCGCAAGGACGCGAGGCAAGGACGTCACGTAAGGGCCCGCGCACCACAGGAAAGGACTCGTACCCATGAGCAACGACACAACGTCCATGCCCGTCAAGACCGGTGCGCCACCGGACATCGGCACGGCACTGGCGGACGCGGTGAGCATGTTCGACGCAACGCTGACGGGCGTTCAGGACGGCGACTGGGACACCGCGTCCCCGTGCTCCGACTGGTCCACCCGGGACGTCGTGGGACACGTCATCGGCACCCTCTGCAAGGTCGCCCTGATCGCGCGGGGCGAGCCCACGCAGTCCGCACCCTCACAGCCCGGGGACGCCGCCGCCGGCGACGCAGTCAAGGCATGGCGGGACGCGGCGGCAGCGGCGCGGACGGCCGTCGCCGAGGCCGATCCCGAGCTGCAGGTCGACACACCGGCCGGGCGCCAGAACCTGGCCAGGGCGCTGGCGTTCCCAGTCTCGGACGTCGTCGTGCACGCCTGGGACATCGCGGCGGCGACCGGACGGCCGCTCCAGCTGCCTGACTCCCTGCTCGCCCACATCGTGTACACCTGCGCGCAGGTGCCGGAAGCGGCGCTGCGCGGCCCGGGGCGCATCGGTGAGGCGCAGCCCTCTGCACCCGGAGCCGACGACACCACACGGATGATGGCTTGGCTCGGCCGGGACGTCGAACGGTGGGCCACTGCGGACGGCGCCGGCGCTCCCGCGAACCGCAACGCCGCGACGGACTCCGCCGAACTGCTCGCCTTGGACCGGGCCCATGTGTGGCATCCCTTCCAGCCCATGCCGGGTGTGGACGACCAACTGCTGGTCACCGAAGCCGAAGGGGTCCGCCTGACCCTCGCCGACGGCCGGCGACTCATCGACGGAATGTCCTCGTTCTGGGCCGCCGTCCACGGCTACCGCAACCCGGTGTTGGACAAGGCACTGGCCGAGCAGGCGAGTCGGTTCCCGCACGTCATGTTCGGCGGTCTGACCCACGAGCCGGCGATCCGGCTCGCGCGCACGCTGGTGGACCTGACGCCCGACGGCCTGGAGCACGTGTACTTCTGCGATTCCGGGGCCGTGTCGATCGAGGTCGCGTTGAAGATGTGCCTCCAGTACTGGCGCTCGTCGGGGCGGAGCGAGAAGCGCCGGATGCTGACCTGGCGCCGCGGGTACCACGGCGCCACTCTCCACGCAATGAGCGTGTGCGACCCGGACGCTGGCGGACACGCGTCATGGCAGGGACTCCTGCCCGAGCAGGTGTTCCTGCCCGCTCCGCCCGCGTCATCCGCCACCAGCCTGCGCAACGCCACCGCCGATCCGACACGGACCGAAGGCGAGCAGATCGATCCGGAGTACGTCGAGGCCATGACGCGGACCGTCGCGCAACACGCCGACGAGTTGGCGGCGATCATCGTGGAACCCGTGGTGCAGAGCGCCGGGGGGATGCGCTTCCACGACCCCGGGTACCTGAAGGTGCTGCGCGAGCTCGCCGACGAGCACGACGTACTTCTGGTCTTCGACGAGATGGCCACCGGCTTCGGCCACACCGGCGCCCTGTTCGCCGCCGATCACGTCGGCGTCACGCCCGACGTGATGTGCCTCGGCAAGACCCTCACCGGCGGGTACATGTCCATGGCCGCGACCCTCTGCACGACGCGTGTCGCCGACGGGATCCGGCGGGGCGAGCGGCCGGTGCTGGTGCACGGACAGACGTTCATGGCCAACGCGTTGACGGCGGCCGTGGCCAACGCCTCGCTGGGTCTACTCGTCGAGGGCGACTGGAAGGGCGACGTGGCGCGAATCGAGAGGGCGCTGCGCCGAGGGCTGCAGGAGGCGGTGCACCTCGACGGCGTCGTCGACGTCCGGGTCCTCGGCGCCATCGGGGTGATCGAACTCGACCACCCCGTCGACAAGCGAATGACCGAGGCGGCGGTCGACAACGGCGTGTGGCTGCGTCCCTTCGGGAACCTGATCTACTGCCTGCCGCCCTACGTCTGCACGGACGACGACATCGCGCGGATCTGTGCCGCGATGGTCGCCGCCGCAAGCGTCGGGGCGGACCCGAATCCGCCACGGCACTAGCTATGTCCACAGCTGTGTCAACCCCCGTGCGGGTGCTCGACCGGGACCCGGTCGGTCCGTCCGGACCGACCCACTCGACAAGGAGCGATCGATGCCAGACCACGATGTGATCGTCGTCGGCGGAGGCCACAACGGGCTGACGGCCGGCGCCTACCTGGCCAAGGCCGGGCTCGACGTCGTCGTGCTCGAAGCGAGCGACGAGGTGGGCGGAGGCGTGGTGACCCAGGAGATCACCCTGCCCGGATTCCGGCACGACCTCCACGCCATCGCCCATGTGTTCGTGCAGCTCAACCCACTGATCCGGAACGACGAGCTGGGCCTGCTCTCACGGTACGGACTGGAGTACGTCTTCCCTGACCCGGCCATCGCCGTGGCCTTCCCGGACGGGGAGCACATCGAGTTCCACCGCGACCCCGGCCGGACCGCGGAGACCATCGCCGCCATCTCCCCCGTCGACGCGCAGAACTACCTGCGCTTCCACGAGTTCGCCGACGGCATGCTCGACATGCTCGTCGACGCGATGTTCTCGCCGCCGCTGCCGATGGGCGACTTCTTCGCCCTGCTGGGCCGGACCGAGGCCGGGCGGGAAATGACGCGGCTGCTGATGATGAGCTACCTCGACGTCATCGACGAGTGGTTCGAGCACCCGAAGATCAAGGCCGCGCTCGCGCGGTGGGTGTCCGAGCTCATCTGTGCACCGGAGGAGGGCGGCACGGGCGCGTTTCTGCTGGCGATGGTACCGACGATGCACCGATACGGCGTGGGGTTTCCCGTCGGCGGATCCGGCGCCCTCTCCGCGGCCCTGGCCAGTGCATTCGTCGACCTCGGCGGGACGATCAGGACCGGCGCCCCGGTGGACCGCTTCCTGTTCGAGGGGCAGCGGGTGTCCGGGGTGCGGCTGGGCACCGGCGAGGAGGTCACCGCGGCACGGGCCGTCGTGGCGAACCTCAACATCCGTCAGATCCCCGAGATGGCCGACCACCGTTTCGGACCCGAGTGGGACGCGAAGGCGTTGCGCGGCAAACGGACCGCGTTCAGCTGCCTCGTCGGTCACCTCGCGTTGAGCGAGGCTCCGGTGTACGTCGCGGGTGACGAGGTGACCCGTGCTGGAATCCAGGAGTTCGCACTGCCCCTGCCGGAGCTGCGCCGGTCCTTCGATGCTCTGAAGTACGGCACGACGGCGGTCGGCATGCCCAGCGCCGTTGTCGCGAGCGTCTGGGACCCGACGCGGGCGCCCGAAGGCCAGCACACCCTGTACCTCCTCGGCTACGCACCCATGGAGTTGGACGGGCAGGGCTGGGACGAGCGCAAGGAAGAGATCTTCGACGAGATCTTCGCGACGTTCTGCAAGCTGACCACGAACATGGACTCGACGAAGGTGCTCTCCCGCAGCGTCAAATCACCGCTCGACGCCGCCCGGTTCAACGCGTCCTGGCCCGGCGGCGACGCCAGCCACCTCGGTCAGCAGCTCCACCAGTACCTGGGGAACCGGCCGATGCCGAACATGGGGTATCGGCTGCCGGCCGACGGGTTCTTCCTCGTCGGCCCGTCGACCCACCCGGGCGGTGGGGCGAACTGCGGAGCACGCGCCGGGGTCCAGGCGATCCTCACCGATCTCGGCATCGATCCGGGCCCGGTGCTCCGGCCGAGCTGAACGACGCTCCCTCCGCAACTGCCCCGGCTCCGGCGAGTCGTATCGACCACCGACCATCGACAGGAGATTCCGCCATGCAGCAAGAGACCAACTTCGATGCCGTCTACCAGGGGCGGGAGTCAGCGCAGAACGTCCCCTGGGTGCCGTGGAACATCGGGGAGCCGCAACCCAAGCTGGCCGAGCTCGAACCGCAAGGGGTGTTCCGCAGCGACGTCCTGGACGCCGGCTGCGGAGTCGGGGTCACAAGCCTGTTCCTGGCACGGCGGGGGTACACGGTCGTCGGGCTCGACTCCGCACCGTCCGCCATCGCGGCAGCGCAACAGGCCGCGGAGGGGCACGACCTCCCCCTCACGTTCGACGTGGCCGACCTGACCACGTTACAGGGCTACGAGGGGCGCTTCGGCGCGGTCGTCGACTCGGGAACCATACCGGCCGTCCCGGACGACAAGCGCGCGGACTACCTGACGTGCCTCGCCCGCTCCACCACCGACGACGCGACGCTCTCGATCCTCACGTTCGCCCAGCAGGCACGGACGGTCATGCCGAAGGGTCCGACCCTGTTCACCGCCGACGAATTGGCGGCGCTCGTGGAGAAGGACTGGGCGATCGACCGGCTGGAGCCGTCCTGCATCGCGGCGCGGCTTGCTCCGGAGCTCAGCGACAAGGCTCTGGGTACCGACGAGAAGGGTCGGGTGCTGGTCCCGGCGCTACTCCTCGTCGCGCACAAGCGGTAGTCGCCTTCCCGCACCGGCCCCCGCACGGACGGCGTGGGCCGGTGCCTTCTTTGCACAAGGTCCCCGTTCCCCGGCCCGACTGCCCGGCGACCGACGGCCAGGACCCTGTGCCCGGCCGCCGGAGCCGCTTGTTCTCCTTGCCCACGCGAAGGACCGCACCCGTGTAGAAGGAGCGCTCGTGACCACCCATCAAACAGCCATGATCATGGTCGGTCTGGCGTTGATACTCGCACTCGCGCACGTGCTGGGGCGCCTCGCGCGGCGGTGCGGTCAGCCTGCGGTCGTCGGCGAGATCCTGGCCGGCATCCTGCTCGGTCCCACCCTGTTCCACGGTGCGCTGTCGGAAGCGCTCGTGCCCGTCGACACCCGGCCGATGCTCACCGCGCTCGGCAACCTCGGGGTCGCCCTCTTCATGTTCTTGGTCGGCCTGGAACTCGACTACCGGCTCCTGCGCGGGAACGGGCGGGCGACGGCCGGGGTGGCGCTCGGGTCGATCGTCTGCGCGTTCGGACTGGGCGTCCTGCTGGCGCTGTACCTGTGGAAGAACCACCCCATCGAAAACCGCTTGGGATTCCTGTTGTTCATCGGCGCGGCCATGTCCATCACCGCGTTCCCGGTACTGGCCCGCATCCTCACCGACCGGGGGATCCAGCACACCAGGATCGGCGCACTGGCCCTGGCGAGTGCGGCCGTCGGCGACGTGGTGGCCTGGCTCCTGCTCGCGGGGTTGCTCACCTTCACCGGAAGCCAGAACTCCTGGCAGGTCCTGCTGGTGGTGCCGTACGCCCTGGCCATGGTGTGGGCGCTGCGGCCGTTGCTCGGCCGGCTCTTGGGCGCGCCGTCCCAGGACCGAGGCGACCCGGAAGACGGCACCGTGGAGCGACGTCTCAGTGCCACACGGCTGGCCGCGCTCACGGTGCTGCTGCTGGTCTCCGGCGCACTGAGCGAATGGCTGGGGCTGCACTTCATCTTCGGCGTGTTCCTCGCCGGCGCGATCGTGCCACGGCGTGGCACGGAGGAGTTGCGTGTGGCGATCAGGGACAGGTTCGAAACGATCATCTGGATGCTGTTGCCTGCGTACTTCGCCGTGTCGGGGTTGAAGGTGGACCTGACCACGGTGGGCGGAGACGGGCTCGGTGAACTGGGGCTGATCCTGTTGGTGGCGATCGGCGGCAAGTTCGGTGGTGCCTATCTGGGGGCACGGTTCGCCGGCCAGTCCGGGAGGTCGGCCACGACCTTGGGCATCCTCATGAACACCCGCGGCCTCACTGAACTGATCATCCTCGGCGTCGGACTTCAACTGGGTCTGCTCGACATGGAGTTGTACTCGTTGATGGTGGTCATGGCCCTCGTCACCACTGCCATGACCGCGCCACTTCTGCGCTGGGCCTATCCGAGCCACGTGATCGACGCGGATCTGCGGGACCTGGCCCGGCAGCGGATCGGGGAGTCGGGATGCGCCGAACTCGCCCGACCCGTAGGCGCGAAGCGGCCAGAGGCGGGGTGACGACTCCGGCCTCCTAGTGGGGACTTCGCCCCCGGCGGCTCAGCGCGTTTCCCTCAGTCGGTGCCGGACGACGCGACGTCGTCGGGAACGACGTCCTCGGGTACGACCAGCGAGACGAGGATCGAGATCAAGCGCTCGCGGCTCTGTTCGCTGACGGGTGCGAGGAACCGTTTCGTTACCTTCTCCTCGACCGAGTCGAGGCCGCTGCGGAGTTGGCGCTCTCCGAACTCGGTCAGCGTCACGGCGTAGCGCCGGCGGTCGTGTTGATCACGCAGTCTGACGACGTAGCCCTTCCGCTCCAACTCGTCGACCAGGATCACCATCGTCGACCGGTCGATCCGCAGGTGCTCACCGATGTACTGCTGCGAGCGGTTGCCGTTGACGTCGATGAACCGGAGGATCCCCCAGTTCCGCGCGCTGAGTCCGTACGGAGCCAGCTCCTTCTCGAACTGCGCGGTCAGGAGCTGCCCGGCCTTGTTCAGCAGAAACCCGATCGAGTTCGCGAAGTTCGGCGGCAGGGTTGGCGATCCGTTCGGATTGATATCCGTTTGACCAATGTCATTCATCGTCCGACCTGTCTATGCTCAGTGATTTGATTGTAGTCAGCCAAGACAGTCAGCCGCTATGACGAGCGTAGCGCTACCGGACTTGACGAGCCAGTGGCATCCCACGCCTCGCACCCGGACCCATTCACCGACCAACCGTCAGGGGCTACTCGAACGAGGTCGAGGGCTTCGTCGCACCTCTATACGAGGTCACCTCTGATCAACATACAAGAAGTATCAGCCATCTACCCACCGCCCGAGGGGCGGGAGTGATGCAGCCACGGAGCCTGACAGGCAGCGCCCTTCATCATCTTTACCCCGGATTGACAAGATGACTGATCGAATCCAACATGAACAGTAGAGACATTAGATCGTCAGCCTCCATGAGGATAGGGTTCGGATGCAGAGCACCGGGCCTCCGAGGGAGGCGTGATGGCAACTGCCCGTCCGCTCAGGCCACCGCACCGCGGGTGCGTTCCGTCCATCGACGCTCTGACAGCTACCGCAGTCCACATCGACACGCACGAGGAGAGCACCATGAGTGGAGACATCGTCTTCTTCGACCTGCCCGGTAGGGACGCCGGGGCAACGGCGAAGTTCTGGCAGTCGCTGTTCGGGTGGGAGTTCAAGGCAGGGAACTTCCCGGGCTACTCGATGATTCACGGCCCGAACCCGATGGGCGGCTCCTCGCACGGTGACACGTCGAAGTTCCCGCGCGTCTACTTCGGCGTGGACGACCTGGACGCGGCCACCGAGCGGGTCCGCGAGCTCGGTGGCACGGCGGGCGAGACGGTGACCATCCCGTCGGGAAAGTTCGCCAACTGCGTCGATGACCAGGGAGTGGAGTTCAGCATCTTCCAAGCGGCCGGATAGGGCTAGGGCCTGTCTTACGGATCAGGCTGGTTGAGGGTGGGGGTCCCCCCACGCCCTCCGGGCGTAGGGGGAGGGGTCTGGTGCCGTGGATCTTCCCCCCGTGCCCGCAGGGCACAGGGGGCCATGGGCAACCGACGACAACGCGGAGTGGGGGCACCTCCCGGGCCGAAGGCCCAGGGAGAGCGGCACCAGCGCACGCGAGCCCAGCAAGATCCGTAAGACAGGCCCTAAGACCGGTTCGGAAGCAGGGGCTGCTGGCCGTCCGCGGTGGCGCCCGGGGACGGCAGCAGTTCGGCCTCAGCCGTTGACCGCCGGGATGACCTGCTCGCCGTAGACGTCGATGACGTCCTCCCGGGCGTCGTGCATGGCGTAGACGGCGAACTGGTCCACGCCGAGGTCGCGCAGGGCGCGGAGTTTCGCGACGTGGGCCTCGACGGGGCCCAGGAGGCAGAAGCGGTCGACGATCTCGTCCGGGACGAAGTCGGTGGACGGGTTTCCCGCGCGGCCGTGGTGGCTGTAGTCGTAGCCGTGGCGGGACTTCACGTAGTCGGTCAGCTCTTCGGGGACCGCCGACGAGTGCTGGCCGTAGCGGGCGACCAGGTCCGCGACGTGGTTGCCGACCATTCCGCCGAACCATCGGCACTGGTCGCGCGCATGGGCCAGGTCCTCGCCCACGTACGCCGGGGCCGCGACGCAGATGGTGATCGACTCCGGATCGCGTCCGGCCGCCGCGGCTGCCTCGCGGACCGCGGTCACCATCCACTGCGTCAGGTAGGGGTCCGCGAGTTGGAGGATGAACCCGTCCGCCTTCTGCCCGGCCAGGGCCAGGGCCTTGGGGCCGTACGCGGCCATCCAGACGGGCAGCTTCCCGTCCCGGATCCAGGGGATGCGGATCGGGTTGCCGTCGACCCGGGCCTCGCGGCCCTCCGCCAGGTCGCGGATGGCGTCGATGGCCTCGGAGAGGAGCGCCAGCGTGTTGGGGCTGCGCCCGGCGACCCGCATCGCGGAGTCGCCGCGCCCGATGCCGCAGACGGTGCGGTTGCCGAACATGTCGTTGAGGGTGGCGAAGGTGGAGGCGGTCACCTCCCAGGTGCGGGTGGACGGGTTGGTGACCATGGGACCCACGTGGAGTTCCTGCGTGGCGGCCAGGATCCGGCTGTAGATGACGAACGGCTCCTGCCACAGCACCGCCGAGTCGAAGGTCCAGCCGTAGCGGAACCCGGCGCGCTCCGCACGCTGCATCAACTCCACGACGGCCGAAGCGGGCGGATCGGTCTGGAGGACGAGTCCGAAGTCCATGGGGCGGCTCCTTGCTGCCTGCGGTGCTTACAGGTAGTGGCAGGTGGAACGCGGGACGAAGGTCCCGTGACCGGCCCGCCCCGTGTACTCGCGTCCGTCGATGACGAGTTCGCCGCGCGAGAGCACGGTCTCGACGCGGCCCGTGATCCGCTTGCCCTCGTACGCCGAGTAGTCCACGTTCATGTGGTGGGTCTCGGCGGAGATGACCTGCTCGGCCCGCGGATCGTAGAGGACGATGTCCGCGTCGGACCCCGGGGCGATGGTGCCCTTGCGCGGATAGAGGCCGAACATCCGCGCCGGGCTCGCGCAGGCGATCTCGACCCAGCGGCGGCGGCTGATGTGCCCGTCCACCACGGCCTGGTGGAGCAGGTCCATCCGGTGCTCCACCCCCGGCAGCCCGTTGGGAATCTTGGAGAAGTCGCCGCGGCCCAGTTCCTTCTGCCCGCGGAAGCAGAAGGGGCAGTGGTCGGTGGAGACCACCTGGAGGTCGTTGGTGCGCAGCCCCCGCCACAGGGCGGCCTGGTGCTCCTTGGGGCGCAGCGGGGTGGAACAGACGTACTTGGCGCCCTCGAAGTCGGGCTCCGCGAGGTTGTCGGTGGACAGGAACAGGTACTGCGGACACGTCTCCCCGAACACGGGCAGGTCCTTGTCCCGGGCGGCTGCCAACTCGGCCACCGCCTCCTCGGCCGAGACGTGGACGACGTAGAGCGGGCATCCGGCCACCCGGGCGAGTTGGATGGCCCGGTGGGTGGCCTCCGCCTCCAGCAGCACCTTGCGGACCTCGCCGTGGTGGCGGGGGTCGGTCTCCCCGCGCGCCAGCGCCTGCTCGACCAGGACGTCGATCGCCAGGCCGTTCTCCGCGTGCATCATGATCAGCCCGCCGTTGCCGGAAGCCCGCTGCATGGCGCGCAGGATCTGCCCGTCGTCCGAGTAGAAGACGCCGGGATACGCCATGAACAGCTTGAACGAGGTCACTCCGGCTTCGACGAGCCGGTCCATCTCCCTGAGGGTCCGCTCGTTGACGTCCGAAACGATCATGTGGAACGCGTAGTCGATCGCGCATTTGCCGTCGGCCTTCGCGTACCAGGCGTCCAGGCCCGCCAGGAGCGAGTGGCCCTGTGACTGCACCGCGAAGTCGACGATCGTCGTCGTCCCGCCCCAGGCCGCGGCCCTGGTCCCGGTCTCGAAGGTGTCGGAGGCGAAGGTGCCGCCGAAGGGCAGTTCCATGTGGGTGTGGGCGTCCACGCCGCCCGGGAGGACGTAGCGGCCGGTGGCGTCGATCGTGCGGTCGGCCGTCCAGCCCTGCGCGGCGGATGAGCCGTGCGCGGCGAGCGCGGCGACGCGGCCGTCCTCGACGAGGACGTCGGCGTGGGTCTCCTCGGCCGCGGTGACGACCAGGCCGCCGCGGATCAGGGTGCGGGTGCTGCTCATGGCTGGTGCGCTCCCTTTCGTACGTGGGCGTACGGTGCCGGTGTCGGCAATTGGCGTCGGCGTACGGGGCTGACGGGCCGTCACAGGGCGTGCAGGGCCCGCTCCAGGACGGCCGCACCCTCTTCCGCTTCGGCGACGGTGAGGGTGAGCGGCGGGGCGATCCGCAGGGTGCTGGTGTTGTGTCCGCCGCCCTTGCCGATGAGCAGTCCGCCTGCCCGGGCCGCTTCCAGCACGGTCGACGCCGCCTCCGGATCGGCGTGCTCGGTGCCCGGTTTGACCAGCTCGATGCCGATCATCAGGCCCCGGCCCCGCACCTCGCGCACCGCGGGGACGCCGGCGGCGACCGCCCGCAGCCGTTCGATCAGCAGCCCGCCCACGCGTCGGGCGTTGCCCTGGAGGTCGTGGTCCAAGAGGTACGAGAGGTTGGCGAGCCCCGCGGCCATGGTGATCGGCGAGCCGCCGAAGGTGGAGATGGAGTTGGCGTCCAGCGAGTTCATGACCTCCGCGCGGGCGACGACTCCGCCGACGGACATGCCGTTGCCGATGCCCTTGGCGAAGGTGAGGAGGTCGGGCGGGCCGTTGCGGGCGTGGGCCTGCCAGCCCCAGAAGTGGTCCCCGGTCCGCCCCCACCCGGTCTGCACCTCGTCGGAGATCCACAGCACCCCGTGCCGGTCGAGGACTTCGCGGAACGCGGCGTACAGCCCGTCGGGCGGCGAGGTGAAGCCGCCGACGCCCTGGATCGGCTCGGCGATCAGCGCGGCGGGGGCGCGGGCGTGGCCGAGCAGGTCTTCCAGGTCGGCCACGCACGCGTCGACGAACCGCTCGTCCGTCAGTTGCGCGTACGGGCCGCGGGTGCGCACCCCGCCGTGCACGTACAGCCGTTGCAGCGGGGACAGGCTCGTCGGCGACCAGCCGCGGTTGCCGGTGATGGACACGGTGGAGAACGAGCGGCCGTGGTAGCTGTTGCGCATCGCCAGGACCTGGTTGGTGCCCCGGTGGGCGGTGGCGAGCAGCAGGGCCGTGTCGTTGGCCTCGGTGCCGGAGGTGGTGAAGAAGACCCGGGCGTCGGGGATGCCGGAGAGCGCGGCGATCCGTTCGGCGAGCTCCACCATGGGCCGGTTGAGGTACAGCGTGGAGGAGTGCACGATCCGCGCCGCCTGGTCGGCCACGGCCTTGGTGACCTCGGGCAGGGCGTGCGCTGTCATGGTGGTGAGGATGCCGCCGAAGAAGTCGAGGTAGCGGTTGCCGTCCGCGTCCCAGACGTGCCGGCCCTCGCCGTGGGTGATCTCGATGGGGCGCCGGTAGTAGAGGGCCAGCCAGTCGGGCAGCACGGCCCGGTGCCGCTCGTGCAGCGGGGTGACGGAGTCGCTCACGGCTGCACCAGCCCTTCGTACGCGTCGGGGCGCCGGTCGCGGTAGAAGGCCCACTGCTGGCGGACCTCGTCGATCAGGTCGAAGTCGAGGTCCCGCACGAGCAGTTCCTCGTCCTCGTCGCTGGCGAGGTCGCCGACGAACCGGCCGCGCGGGTCGACGAAGTAGCTGCTGCCGTAGAAGTCGTTGTCGCCGTACTCCTCGCGGCCGACGCGGTTGATGGCCGCGACGAAGTACTCGTTCGCCACGGCCGCCGCCGGCTGCTCCAGCTGCCAGAGGTAGGCGGACAGGCCGCGGGAGGTCGCGGAGGGGTTGTAGACGAGTTGGGCGCCGCCGAGGCCGAGCTGTCGCCACCCCTCGGGAAAGTGCCGGTCGTAGCAGATGTACACCCCGACCTTGCCGACGGCGGTGTCGAAGACGGGCCAGCCGGCGTTGCCGGGGCGGAAGTAGTACTTCTCCCAGAACCCCTTGACCTGGGGGATGTGGTGCTTGCGGTACTTGCCGAGGTAGGAGCCGTCGGCGTCGATGACAGCTGCGGTGTTGTAGTAGAAGCCGGAGCCCTCGACCTCGAACACCGGGACCACGACCACCATCCCGGTCTCCCGCGCCAGCTCCTGCATCCGCCGCACCGTCGGCCCGTCGGGCACGGGCTCCGCCCAGCGGTAGTGCTCGGGCTCCTGCACCTGGCAGAAGTAGGGGGCGTTGAAGACCTCCTGGAAGCCGATGACCCGGGCGCCCTGCTCCGCGGCGGCGCGGGCGTGCGCCTCGTGTTTGGCGATCATCGACTCCGTGTCGCCGGTCCAGGTCGCCTGGACGAGTGCGGCGCGTACGACATGGGCCATCTGCTGCTCCTTCGGCCGGGCGTCGGCGAGCGCCGCCCCGTCGAAACGACCGACGGCGCGTCGCCTCTACGCACGTAGACGTGGAACGTAGATGGAGAACGTAAGCCCCGTCACACAGCGGGGCAAGACCATCGCCGCGAACGGGGGGCGCCGATCGCGTTTCACCCGGACGGCGGGCCGGTGGGCTGACGCGCCCTCAGGCGCCGGGCGCTTCGGTGCCGGAAGTGCCGGGGGCGTCGTCGGCGAGCGTCACGGCGATGCCGGTGTGCGGGGTCCTGCCGCGCCGTACGAGCCGGGCCGGAAGGTCGACGAGGGTGAACTGCCAGCCGTACTTGCGGGCGATGAGCGCCCGCACGGCGTCGGTGCCCGAGCCGTCGAGGAGCACCGCGGTGCCCTGCGCGGTCGACGCTCCTTCGGCGACCCTGCCGCGCACGTCGCACACGGCGACGGAGACCCGGTCGTCGTTGCGCAGCCGCTTGACCTTCCAGGAGTCGCTGTTGGTCCAGACGTACAGCTTCCCGGAGTCCTCGGCGAACCAGACGGGGGTGGCGACGCCCGTGCCGTTCTTCCGATACGTCGTCACGCTGATGTAGCGCGCGGGGGCGAATGCGGTGGCTGCTGTCACGGGGCCGAGGGTACGCCGTCGGCGTCCGCCGCGCCGTCCGGGGCGGCGGACTCCTGCGCGGCCACCAGCTCCGTGAGGTGTTCCCGCGCCCAGGCACACGCCGTGTTCAGCGGGCCGACTGCGGACCGGCCGAGCGGGGTGAGCCGGTACTCCACCCGCGGCGGGCGCTCGTCGTGGACGGTGCGGCTGACGAAGCCTTTGCGCTCCATCGCGCGCAGGGTCTCGGTGAGCACCTTGGGGGTGATCCAGTGCAGCGGCACCCGCAGTTCGCCGAAGCGGCGCGGACCGCCCTCCAGACAGCGCAGTACCAGGGCGGACCACTTGTCGCCGAAGCGGAAGGGCTGGATCGGAGCCAGGCAGGCGTCCGCGAACATGTCCCGGGGCAGGGGCTCTCGTACGGCGTCCATGCCCCCATGCTCCCCCAACCGCCCTGGGGTCGGCGCCAGTACCGTTGAAGTAACCGGAGGGTGCCGCCGTACGGTCACGGCCATGAGCGACGACACGAAGCACGCACACGGTACGGACGACGGCACGGCGATCGTCGTCTTCGGGGCGGGGGGCCGGGTCGGCCGTGCCGCGGTCGCGGAGGCGGTGCGCCGCGGGCACGCCGTCACGGCGGTGGTACGGGACCCGGCGCGGCACCCGGACCTCGCGGGCGACGGCGTCACGGTGGCGCGGGGCGACGCGACGGACGCCGCCTCGGTGGCGGCTCTCGCGACGGGGCACCGGGCGGCGATCAATGCCGCGGTCCGATTGGACGTGAGCCCCGAGGAGTTCTTCGTCACCGCGGCGAAGGCCATGGTCAGCGGGTTGACGAGAGCGGGGGTACGGCGCTTCGTCACCCTCGGCGTGGCGTCCACGCTGGAGGTCTCACCCGGCGTGCGGATGATGGACGGGCCGGACTTCCCCGAACTGCACCGGGTGTTCTCGCAAGGCCACGTGGCGGAGTTCGAGACGCTGCACGGGTCGGCGGACGCGCTGGACTGGCTGATGGTCTGCCCGCCCCTGGAGCTGGCTGCGGACGTTCCGCGGACCGGCCGTTACCGTACGGCCGAGGGCGCCCTGATCGACGGCGGCGGTCGGATCTCCCACGCGGACCTGGCACTCGCCCTCCTCGACGAGGTCGAAGCACCGCGCCACCGCCGCATCCAACTGGCCGTTTCCTCGTGAGAGCCCTCCCCCGGGTCAGATCACGCGGAAGAGGTCCGCCGCGGCGTGGACGTCGGTGAGGTCTTCGACGGCGCGGAGGTTGTCGCACAGGGCGTCCAGCGCGGAGCCGGTCTCCGTGGCGCGCGGCGCTCCGATGGCGACGCCGAAGACCCGGAAGCCGAGCCGGCGCCGCACGTCGTTCCAGCCGCGCATCCACTCCTCGGTGACGTCGCACTCGTCGTCGGTGATCAGCACGATGTCGCCGCGGGCGCGCCCGGTGTCGGCGAACTCCTCGGCGAGGAGGTCGCCCGCGACCGACAGCGGCGTCTGGTAGCTGGTGCCGCCGCCGAGGAAGGTCTCCGCGAAGTCGAGCACGTCGCCGATCGGGGCGGGCCGGTCGGCCGGGAAGCGGACGACGCGGCAGCGGTCGGCGGAGGAGAACAGGACGCCCACGAAGTCGCGCTTGCCCCGGCGGGCCTGGTCCAGCAGCGCCAGCGCGCACGCCTTCGCCCACGCCTCCCGGGAGACGCCGCCGGGCCCTTCCACGTACATGGAGTGCGAGGTGTCCACACAGGCGACGACGGCGCCGCGGCCGGTGGTCTGCTCGCCGCGGCTGTCGTAGAGCATCAGCTCGCCGGCGGCGTAGCGGGCGGCGAAGACGGCGCGCAGCTCGGGCAGGCCGAGGGCGACCAGTTCGGACGGGACGACGCGGGACAGGTCGTCGCCGAGGGTGACGCCGACGAGTTCGCCGGTGGCGTGCTCCACCTTGCGGGCACGTTCGCCGCTGGCCATCTGGCGGAAGCGGCCGATCAGCTCCGCCCACTGCGCGAGGCGGCTGGTGCGCAGCCGTTCGGCGAGGCGGGCCCGCTCGTCGTACGACAGGCGCTCCAGCTCGCCGGGGTCGACGCCCCAGGCGCGCATCGACTCGGCCTCCTGCCGTACGGTCCTGGCGGCCTTCGCCGCGGCGTTGCGCGCGGCGCTGCGGACGCCGGGGGTCGCGGCGGCGAGGGCCTGCGCGGCGACGTGCGCGGCCCGTCGGGCGGCGGACTCGGCCGCTTCGGCTGCTTCGATCGCCCGCTGTACGTCACCGTTCTCACCGTTCTCGCCGTTCTCGCCGTTCTCGCCGTCGGCGGCATCGGCTGTGGCGGCTTGTTGGAGCGCCCGGGTGACGGCGGCTGCCGTGCGCGCGGCGTCCTGCTCGGCGCCCTGTGCCTGCTCGGCCCGCGCCTGGGCTTCCTCGCAGCGCTCCAGCAGCTGGCGCAGCTCGGACGCCTGGGCGAGCACGGCGAGGGCGGCGGCGTAGGGGTCGCCGATCGTCTCCCGACGCAGCTCGGCGAAGCGCGGTGCCGCCGTCAGCGCGCTGATCACCTGGTGGTTGACCAGGTGGGAGGGGCGCATCTCGGCGGCGTCGCGCACCTGCGGTCCGGTCTTGTAGGCGGCGAGGAAGACGTCGCTGAGGAGGTCGGCGACGTGGTCGTGGCGTACGGCCAGCTCGTCGGCGAGCTCGCGCAGCGCGGCGGACTGGGCGTAGGTGTCCCGCCAGGCGATCGGGTCGAAGGGGTCCGCGACGACGGCGCCGGTGTGTCGCGCGACGACGGCGGATGACCGGGCGAGCCACCGCCCGGCCCGGCTCGCCAGCGCGTCGTACCCGCTCGTTGCCCCACTCATGCGCCCACGCTCCCCCACGCCCCCTGCGGCGATCGATCCTAGGCATGCTCCCCTGTCCGCGGCAGGCGCGGTGGCGCGATGGCGCCGTGGGCGGTGTGCGATGACGGCGTCTGCGGCCCGGTGGTGGGCTGTTCGCGCAGTTCCCCGTGCCCCCAAAGACCTCCACGTGCAGCTCGCAGACAAGGGGCAGCGAAACAGGGGCGCGAGGAACTGCGCGAACAGCCACAGACGGGCGGCAGAGGCCAACGCTCCCGCGGGGAAACGGCGGCAACGTCCACAGCCGCAGGGAAACCCGCGGGACCTCGCGGACAGGGCCTAGTTCTGCACCAGGCTCGCGTCCAGGCCGAGCGCCTCGGTGAGCACCCGGGCGCGGACCGCGCGCTGGCGGCCGGTGACGCGGTCGATCGCCGCGGTGGAGCGGCCGGCGCCGGCCGCCTCCGTGTGCAGCTCGGCCAGCCGCCGGCCTGCCGTGGCGAGCTTGTTGTGGGCCTTGGTGATGACCCACTCGCTCAGCGCCTCGCGGGACTGTCCGGCCATCGCGTCGAGCTGGACCTCCAGCTCCTCGATGGCGTCGGCCAGGTCGAGCGCCTCCCGGGCGTCGGGGTTGACCAGTTGCAGCACCTCGCGCTCGACCGTCGGGCGCTCGGTCGGGGAGGACCACAGCACGTGGGTGAGCACCGACAGGTCGGTCTCGGCGACCGCCGGACGGCCGTCGAGGTACGCGGACGCCTGGAGCAGCCCCACCGCCTGCCGCCAGCGGCGGTCGGACGCCACGAGTTCCTTGCGGCGCAGGGCGGCCCGCAGGGTGCAGATCGCGTCCACGATCGCGTCGGGTACGGCCACGGCGGGTACGTCCCCGGTCACGGCCCGCTGGAGGTCGGCGAGCTCGACGGTGGTGCGCTGCGGCGGCGTCGGGCGGGTGACGGCGGAGCGGACCAGCGCGGCGAAGTTCGAGGGGTCGGCCAGATAGCCGACCTCGATGCGCACCAGCAGCCGGTCGTAGATCGCGGCCGAGTCCTCGCCGTCGGGGAGTTCGTTGCTCGCGGTGATGGCCCCGATCAGGGGGCAGCGGATCGGTTCGCCGCCGCTCTCGGGGTGGTAGATCCGCTCGTTGAGGTAGCCCAGGGTCTCGTTGAGGGCGGCCGTGGAGCACTTGAAGATCTCGTCGATGAAGGCGATGTGCGCGGTCGTGGCGCGGCCGTCGTACACCTGGCGGTACTCGCCGCGGGCCAGCGCGGCGACGTCGATGGGGCCGAACATCCTGGTCGGGGCGGTGAACTTGGACAGCAGGATTTCCCAGTAGGCCGCGCCGTCGACCCTGCCGGTGAGCTCGCGGGCCAGTTCGGACTTCGCGGTGCCGGGCGGGCCGAGGACGAGCGAGTGTCGTCCGGCGAGGAGCGCCACGACCAGTGTGCGCACCACGTCGGCCCGTTCGTAGAAGCGCTCCGACAGCTCGTCGCAGATCGCCCGCAGCCGCCCGGCCGTGGCCGCGGCCCGCTCGCCGTGCGCGCCGGGACCGTCCGGCATGTCGTGCGCGTCCTGCGCGCCCATGTGCACACTCCTCGCCCGTGACTCGCCCGTGACGCCCAGCGGGGCCGGGGCGCTCCCCCGACAGCCCGACAGGGGGACGCCCCCAACCTAGGGCGTGCCTTCTCAGGCGGCGGCGACGGGGGCGCAGTCGGCGGCGAGCTCGTCCATGGACAGTCCGAGGGCCGTGGCGAGGGCCGCGACGGTGAAGAACGCCGGGGTCGGCGCCCGACCGGTCTCGATCTTGCGCAGGGTCTCCGCGGAGATCCCGGCCCGCGCGGCCACGTCCACCATGCTGCGGTCGCCGCGGGCCTCGCGCAGCAGCCGGCCGAACCGTTCGCCGCGTTCGCGCTCTTCGGGGGTGAGGGGGGTACGCACCATGCCGTCATTCTAATACCGGAACAGCCGGTATGATAATTGGCGCTGCGGCGATCGAGCGGGCCGACCCCCGAAGCCCGGACCGACGAACCACCGGACCCGCAGGTCAGCGGCTCAGCCGCTGCCGCTGACGAAGCGGCGGGCGAGTTCGCCACCGAAGCTCGCCGCCGCCGCGTGGCTCTCGATCGGGCTGGCCTTGGAGTCGCGGAACAGGACGTACGTCACGTCCGATGCGACACCTCCGGACACGGGGTCGTCGTCGATGCCGAGCGACCTGGCCATCGCGCGCGACGCCTCGCCGATCACGTCCTTCGGCCCGGTGTCCCCGACGACGCCGTAGCGCACCCGGTCGTCGTGGACGACCGCGACCACGGTGCCGCCGCGGACGCCGGACTCGGCGTGCCGCCACGTCTCGCTGGGCCCGGGCACCACCACGTAGGGCAGGGCCGCCGCGTCCAGCGGTCTGCCGTCGGACTGCCGGAAGGCGGTGTCCTCGATGAACCACGGGTCGTTCTGCGCATTGCACTGCGGCGTGGACTGGCCGTCGCAGGAGACGTCCATGTCCGCGGTCCAGTGCACCACCTCGTCCGTGCCGCAGACCGGAACGGTCGCCGCGGCCCCGGCATCCGTGCGGTACGAGCCCCGGGAGACCGGGGTGCAGTCCTTCACCTTCGCCAGCAGTTCGGCCGCGCTGACCGCGCCCTCGCGGGCCTCGCCGGCGCTGCGGTCCGCCCGGGCCCCGGCGGTGTCGCGGGCGGCGACCAGGGGGGCGCGGACCGCCCTCGCCCCGTGCGTTTCGCGGGCGTCGCCGTGCGGCGGCTGCGCCGCGCCCGCGGTCGCCCGCGGCCCGGGGGTGGCCGCCGCGAGGAGCGCCGCGGCGACTGCGGCGGTGAGGGCGATGGGGCGAGAGTGCATGGGCTGGGTCGCCTTTCTGTGCGGATACCGCGCGGAAAAGCGTCCTTACCCGTTCTCGGTGAGGACCGATCCCTGGGCCCTGGCGTCCGTACGGGTGGCGCCGGCGCCCATGTCCGGTGTCCCGCACGGCCGTTGACGCCGCGCGGGACCTTCGCACGAGGAGCCCAATGGAGTACGCCCGTACGAGGGAGGGCGATTAGGGTCGACCGCTGGGCCGCACCACCATCGCCGAGCCGCCGCCCCGGCGCTCCTTCTCCGCCGCGGCCAGCCAACGCCCGTCGGGCAGCCGTTCGATCCCGGTTGCCGCGCCGATCTCGTTGTTCAGCCGGAACTTGTGGCCGATGCGCTCCAGTTCGCCCTTGAGCGGCCCGTTCCACAGCCCGGGTTCCAGCTCCGTCGTCGCCTGGTTGCGCTGGCTGGCGCGCGGCGCGGCGATCGCCTCCACCAGCGGCAGTCCCCGGTCCAGACGGCCCGTCAGCACCTGGATCGCGGTGGTGATGATGGTCGCGCCGCCCGGCGAGCCGAGGGCCAGCACCGGACGCCCGTCGTCGAGGACGATCGTCGGCGAGATCGACGACCGGGGCCGCTTGTTCGGTCCCGGCAGGTTGGGGTCGTGCACCGCCGGGTTGGCCGGGGCGAAGGAGAAGTCGGTCAGCTCGTTGTTGAGGATGAACCCCCGACCGGGGACGGTGATGCCGCTGCCGCCGGTCGACTCGATGGTGAGGGTGTACGCGACGACGTTGCCCCACTTGTCCGCGGTGGTGAGGTGGGTGGTGTTCTCGCCCTCGTACGTCGTGGGCGCGGCGGCCCCGCTACTGGCGCAGGGCTTCGGGTTCCGCGGGTCGCCGGGGGCCAGCGGGCTGCTGAGCACCGCGTCGTCCTTGATCAGGCAGGCGCGGGCGTCGGCGAACCGCTGGGACAGCAGCGCCTTGGTGGGCACGTCCTCGAACGCCGGGTCGCCCACCCAGCGCCCCCGGTCGGCGAAGGCGACCCGGCTGGCCTCGATGAAGCGGTGCAGGTACGCGGCCGGGGACGCCTTCTCCAAGTCGGTGCGCTCCAGCATGTTCAGCGCCTGTCCGACGCTGGTGCCGCCGGACGAGGACGGCGGCGCGCTGTAGACGTCCAGGCCCCGGTAGCTCACCTTGGTGGGGGCGGGGCGCAGCGTCGCGTACGAGCGCAGGTCCCGGGTCGTCAGATCGCCGGGGCGCACGACGCGGGTGGCGCCGGGCCGCACCGGGGGCTTGCGCACGGTCCGCACGATGTCGCGGGCGATGTCGCCCCGGTACAGCGCGCCGATGCCCTCGCGGCCGAGTTGGCGGTAGGTGCCGGCGAGGTCGGGGTTGGTCATCGTGCTGCCGACGACCGGGAGCCGCCCGCCCGGCAGGAAGAGTTTCGCGGTGTCGGGGAAGTCCGCGAACCGCGCTTGGTTCGCCTCGGTCTGGGCGCGGAAGGTGGCGTCGACGGTGAAGCCGCCCCGCGCCAGGTCTTCGGCGGGCTTGAGGAGTTGGGACATGGATCGGCTGCCCCAGGCCCGTACCGCCGTCTCCCAGGTCGCCGGTGTGCCGGGGGTCCCGACGCCTAGCCCGCTGGTCTGCGCCTGTTCGAACGGGATGGGTCGGCCGCCCTCCAGGAAGAGGGACGCGTCGGCGGAGCGGGGCGCGGTCTCGCGGCCGTCGACGGTGTGGACGGTGCGGCTCTTAGCGTCGTAGTAGACGAAGTAGCCGCCACCGCCGATGCCGGCGGAGTACGGCTCGGTGACGCCGAGGGCCGCTGCGGTCGCCACGGCCGCGTCCACGGCGTTCCCGCCGTGCCGCAGCACCTCGATCCCGGCGGCGGAGGCGTCCGCGTCCACGCTGGCGACCGCGCCGCCGTGCCCGACGGCGAGCGGGCTCTTGACGGGCGGTGCCGCGGCGGGCCCCGGCGGTGCGGCGCCTGCGGCGGGCGGGGCCGCGACGCCGAGCAGGACCGCGGTGAGCGCAGCGGCCAACGGCGCTGTGGTCCGTACGGTGGAGCGACGCATTCGTACCTCCGATCGAAACCTGTGCGCGGCAGCGTAGCGGCCACCGCCGGCACCGTCAGGGGCGCCGCCCGCGGCGGATAGCATCCGCACACATGAACGACGACATACGCAACATCGTGTTGGGGCTCGTCGCCGCCGGGATCAGCGGCACCTTGGGGTGGCTGGCCCGCACCGCCCGCTGGCGCCGCCGGCTGGCCCGTACGCAGGACTTCTTCGGCCTCCCCACCAACTCGCAGGCCCTGTTGGTGGTCAACCGCGAGGCCGGGCACGAGAGCGCGGTGCGCCGTTACGACGTCTTCGCGCTGCTGGAGCTGTCCGGGCTGATCAAGGACTGCGGGGCGCAGATGCAGGTCATCTGGCACGACGGGCACCATCAGGGGGTGGGCGAGCAGACGGAGTTCTGCGTCGGCGGGCCCGCGTCAAACGTGCGGATGAAGGCGCACCTGCGAACCCTCCTGCCCGGTGTGCGGATCGCCACGGAGGCGAACGAGCCCCACCGCAACGCGTATCGGATCGGATCGGAGACCTACCGGGCGGAGCGGGGCGCCGAGGAGTACGCCCTGTTGGCCCGGCTCACGCCGAGCGGGCAGGAGCGGCCCGTGTTCCTGCTCTGCGGCCAGCGGTCGATCAACAACCAGGCCGCGGCCCGCTATCTGGTGCGTCACTACCAGGACTTGGCCCGTACCCACGGCAACGACTCCTTCTGCCTGCTGCTGAGGGTCGTCAACTCCGAGGCGTACGGGCCCGACGTGGTCGAGTTGGTCGACGACGTCACCGCGGCGGCCCGGACCGCGCCGGTCGCGGCGGCGGACGGCGGCAACTGACCTGGGGGGAACGGGGCGCGCGGGACGGAGGCCGGGTCCCCGCCGCGTCGGTGCAGCGGCGGGGACCCGCTCGGCCTCGGCGGTCCGCGGGGCGGGCAGCTGACCTTCTTCCCGTCGTCGTCCGGCCGCCTTCGGGAACGGTCCGGTCGTACGGGAAGTGATCACCGGCTGCCGCCGGGGCCCCGCCGGGGGCTGGTTGGTGCCGGGCGGGCACGTCGTGGGTTGGGGGTCAGGGCCGGTCGGGTGCGGTCGGGGCGCCGTGCAGCAGCGGCCCCGGCTCCGCGGGCGCCACTTCCACCCCTTCCGTCTTCGGGTTCTTGCGCTGCCGCTTGGCCACCCAGTTGGCGAACCAGGACAGCAGCATGCACATCCCGATGTAGATCGGCGAGATCACCATCACGACCGGGATGAACGGCAGGTCGTAGTCGAGGTTGGAGGCGATCAGCTTGCCGGCGTGGAGGAACTCCTCGTAGGTGATCAGATAGCCGAGGGAGGTGTCCTTCAGCGCCACCACCAACTGGCTGATGATCGCCGGCAGCATGGCCCGGACCGCCTGGGGCACCAGCACGTACGACATCACCTGCGTCTTTCGCAGGCCGAGCGCGTACGCCGCCTCCCGCTGGCCGCGGTCCACCGAGTTGACGCCGGTGCGGAAGACCTCGGCGAGGACCGAGCCGTTGTACAGCGTCAGCCCGGCGACCAGCGCGGGCAGCGGCTGCACCTTCAGCGCCACGAAGATGAAGAAGATCATCACCAGTACGGGCATGGCCCGGAAGAACTCCACCAGCAGGGTGGACAGCCAGCGCACCGGCCGGTGTTCGGAGAGCCGGCCGGTGGCGAGGAGCCCGCCGAGCAGCAGGGAGAGGACGGCCGCGTACGCGAACGCCTTCAGGGTGTTCCCGAGCCCCTGGAGCAGCAGTTCCTGGATCCCCTTGTACTCGAACGGGGTCCACTTCGCCGCGGTGAACTGGCCGGTGTCGAAGAGGAGGTACAGGATCCAGCCCAGGAGGGCGAGGATGGCGAGGGTCGACACGAGCCCGTACACCCGGTGCCGCCGGCGGGCCCGCGGCCCGGGGATGTCGTACAGGGCGGTGGAATCGGTCATCCGGCGACTCCGTAGCGCTTCTCCAGCACGTTGAACAGCGCACTGATGGTCAGGGTGATGATCAGATACCCGACGGCGATCCAGACGAAGGTCCAGATGATGTTGTAGCCGAGTTCGCTGAGCGTCTTGTAGGTGCTGAGCAGTTCGGTGACGCTGAAGGCGCCGGCGATCGCGGAGTTCTTGGCGAGCGCGATCAGGGTGGAGCCGACGGGCGGGATGACCCGGCGGAACGCCTGGGGCAGGATCACGGTGCTCAGGGTCTGCCCGAAGGTCATGCCGAGGCTGCGCGCCGCTTCGCCCTGCCCCTTGTGCACGGTGTTGATGCCCGCGCGCAGCGCCTCGCAGATGAAGGCGGAGGTGTAGCAGCCGAGGGCGAGCACGGCGAACACCTCGAAGGGCAGCACGATCCCGAACCGCGGCAGTCCGAGGACCACCGCGAAGAAGAGCAGGGTGAGCGGGGTGTTGCGCAGCACGGTCACCCAGACCGTGCCGAAGGCGCGCAGCGAGCCCACGGGCGCGACCCGGAAGGAGGCCATCAGGAAGCCGAGGGCGAGGGCGAGCACCGACGAGTAGAAGGTGAGCTCGACGGTGCCGAGGAAGCCCTGCCAGTAGAGGGAGATGTTGTCGGTCAGTACGTCCATGACGCGGTGGCTCCTCCTCAGCTCGCCGGATAGCGGTCGATGGGGGGCGGCTGTGGCGCCGGTACGCCGGAGAGCCCGAGGGTCGCGTCGTACGCCTGCTTCCAGTAGCCGTTCTTCTCACCGGCGGCCAGGGCGTCGTCGATGGCGAAGCGCAGGGCGTTGTCGGAGCGCGGGACACCGATGCCGTACGGCTCCTGGGAGAACGGCTTGCCGGCGATCTTCAGTTCGTCGGGCGCCTTGGCGGCGTAGCCGATGAGGATGGCGTCGTCCGTGGTCACGGCGTCGACCTGGTAGGTGAGGAGGTTGTCGACGCAGATGGAGTAGGTGTCGTAGCCGACGAGGATCGCCTTCGGGAAGTCGCGCTGGATGCGCTGGTAGGGCGTGGAGCCGGTGGCCGAGCAGACGCGCTTGCCGTCGAGGTCCTCGGGTCCGTTGATGTCGTGCTCGTCGGTGCGCACCAGCAGGGACTGCCCCGCCATGTAGTAGGGGCCCGCGAAGCCGACGAGCTTCTTTCGCATGTCGTTGATGGTGTAGGTGCCCACGTAGAAGTCGATCTGGCCGTTCTGGAGGGCGGTCTCGCGGTTCGCGGAGGCGATGGTGCGGAAGCGGATGGCGTCGGTGCCGAAGCCGAGGTAGGCGGCGACCATCTTCGCGATCTCGATGTCGAAGCCGGAGTACACGCCGGTCGCCGGGTCCTTCTCGCCGAGGTAGGGCTGGTCCTCCTTGGCTCCGACGACGAGGTGGCCGCGGCTCTTGGCCCTGCGCCAGGTCGGGGACTCGGGCAGTTCGAAGGCGGTGTTGACCTGGTAGACGGGCAGTTCGTCGGGTTGCGGTCCCTTGACGGGCGGGCTGCCCTCCTTGCCGCAGGCGGCGACGAGGACGGTGGCGAGCAGGAGTGCGAGCGCTACGAGGGCGCGTCGGGTGCGCGGCATGGTGTCCCCCCGTCAGTGCTTGAGGATCTTGGAGAGGAAGTCCTTGGCTCGGTCGCTCTCCGGGTGGGTGAAGAAGTCCTCGGGGGCGCGGTCCTCGACGATGCGGCCGTCCGCCATGAAGACCACGCGGTTGGCCGCGGAGCGGGCGAAGCCCATCTCGTGGGTGACCACGACCATCGTCATGCCGTCCCGGGCGAGCTGCTGCATCACCTCCAGCACCTCGTTGATCATCTCGGGGTCGAGGGCGGAGGTCGGCTCGTCGAAGAGCATGACCTTCGGTTCCATGGCGAGGGCGCGGGCGATGGCCACGCGCTGCTGCTGGCCGCCGGAGAGCTGGGCGGGGTACTTGTCCGCCTGGGAGGCGAGTCCGACGCGGTCGAGGAGTTCGCGGGAGCGCCGGTCGGCCTCGTCCTTCTTCCGGCCGCGGACCTTGACGGGGGCGAGGGAGACATTGGCGAGCACGGTGCGGTGCGCAAAGAGGTTGAACGACTGGAAGACCATGCCGACGTCGGCACGGAGCCGGGCGAGCCCCTTCCCCTCCTCCGGCAGCGGCTCCCCGTCGATGGTGATGCGGCCGGACTCGATGGCCTCCAGCCGGTTCATCGTCCGGCACAGGGTCGACTTCCCGGACCCGGACGGGCCGATGACGACGACCACTTCGCCGCGGCCGACGGAGAGGTTGATGTCCCGCAGGACGTGCAACTGCCCGTAGTGCTTGTTCACATCCCGCAGTTCGATCAACGGATCGACGACGGCCATACGCTGCCCACCCACTTGTCGCTGAGTCGAGGTCAGCGCAAACTATCCACCCTCGTAGGGGACTTAGCGCACGACACGCACAAAAGGGGCATAAGCCGTATTTATTGGCTGATAGATCAGCTCATCTGGGCGCGGCCGGAGTGCGGACGTCGACGCCGGGTTGACGTGGGACCGTGGGGCGGCGGGGCAGTGGGGCCAGGGGCCGTACGGGTCAGGCTTCGGCCGCTTCCGCATACACCTGGGACAGCTCGGGGGCGCCGTACAGGGCCCAGTCGAGCCCGGCCTCGACCACGCCGATCTCCCGGCCGGAGGCGAGCCGCACCACCGGGTGGCCGCCGGGCCACACGTGCCAGGACGCGCCGCGCACCGTCCGTACGATCACCGTACCGAGATAGAGGCCGGCGTCGTTGCCGAACCAGGGGAGCTCCTCCTGGTCGTCCCGCCAGCGCGGCGGGAGTTGGTCCAGGGCGGACAAGGACGCGGGAGTGTCGTCCAGTTCAAGCCCCATGCGCTCCACCCTGACCCGCAGCAGCTCGCACTCGGCGAACAACTCCGCCATGGCGGCGGCGCGCTCGGGATCGTCCACGGCCGCCGCGAGGGCGTCCTTCCGCTCGGGACCGTGCCGCTTGAGCCAGTTGTCCAGGAAAGGGATGTTCATACCAGTCAGCCTCGCATCTTCCCCGACGCGCGGACCACAAGGACGCGCGTCAAGGATCCCCGGGAGCGGTGAAGATCCTGCGGACCCGAAGGGCGGCGCCCGCTCACGCCGTCGGCCCGGACTCCGGCCCGCTCAGACGTCGAGGTCCACCACCACCGGCGCGTGGTCGGACGCGCCCTTGCCCTTGCGCTCCTCGCGGTCCACGTAGCCGTCCTTCACGGCGGCTGCGAAGGGGGCGTTCCCGTAGACGAGGTCGATGCGCATGCCGCGGTTCTTCGGGAAGGCCAGCTGACGGTAGTCCCAGTACGTGAACGGATGGTCGTACTTCAAGGGGCGCGGGACCACGTCCGTGAGGCCCGTTCCGCGCAGCTCGGCGAGGGCGGCCCGCTCCGGCTCGGTGACGTGGGTGCTGCCCTCGAAGACGGAGCGGTCCCACACGTCCTCGTCGGCGGGCGCGATGTTGTAGTCCCCGAGGACGGCGAAGGGGAGGGCGCCCGCGGCGTCCGCCGCCACCGCCGTCTTCAGCGCGGCCAGCCACTCCAGCTTGTAGGCGTAGTGGTCGTGGGTGACCTCCCGGCCGTTGGGCACGTACACCGACCAGAGGCGGGCCGGGCCGCAGGTCGCGGAGATCGCCCGGGGCTCCTGCGCGCCGTCGTACGCCGGGCCGCCGGGCAGCCCCTTCACCACGTCCGCGAGGCCGACGCGGGAGATCAGCGCGACGCCGTTCCACCGGCCGTCGGCGTGGACCGCGGACTCGTAACCCAGCTCGCGCAGCTCGTCTGCGGGGAACTGCTCGGCCGTGCACTTGGTCTCCTGGACGCACAGCACGTCGGTGCCGCTGCTCTCCAGCCAGGCCAGCAGCCGGGGCAGCCGGGCGGTGATCGAATTGACGTTCCACGTGGCGATCCGCATGGCACGAAGCCTACTGCCGGGGTCTGACAGTCACCGGTCGGCGGGGCGCCGGGCGGTCACACCTCCCGTGCGTCTCCGGGGGCCAGCCGCTGGTGCTCGGCCCGCCCCAGGGTGCTCACGTGCCGGTCGTAGATCGGTCGGGCCAGCTCGGTGAGCAGGGCGTCGTGGATGTCGATCGTCAGTCGCGGCGCGACCTCCCGAACGTAGTCGATCACCTCGGAGATCTTGTTCCAGGGCGCCATCACCGGCAGCATCAGCGTGTCCACCGGGCGCTCGGGCACGGTCAGGGCGTCGCCGGGGTGGAAGACGGCGCCGTCGAGCAGGAAGCCGACGTTGGTGACCCGCGGCAGGTCGGGGTGGATCACGGCGTGGAGTTCGCCGTGCACCTCGACGTCGAAGCCGGCCGCGGTGAAGGCGTCGCCGTGGCCGACGGTGTGCACCCGGCCCGGATGCGCCGCGGCGAGCTCGGTGGCGACGCTCTTCAGCGTCCACACCTCGGCGCCCGCCTCCAGTGCGGCGCGCAGCCGCCCCTCGTCGTAGTGGTCGGGGTGCTCGTGCGTCACCAGCACGGCGTCCGCGCCCACCGCGGCGTCCTCCTCGCTGAAGGCGCCGGGGTCGACGACGAGGGTGGCTCCGTCCTTCTCCAGCCGGATGCAGGAGTGCTTCATCTTGGTCAGCCTCATGCACCCCATCCTGCTACGTCCGCGGGGTCGTCTCCTCCTGGACGACGGTGCGCACGACGGCGAAGGCGGCGTTCGCCGCCGGGATTCCGCAGTACACGGCGGCTTGCAGCAGGATCTCCCGCAGCTCGTCGGGGGTGAGGCCGTTGCGCAGGGCGGCGCGGGTGTGCACCGCGAGGTCGTCCAGATGGCCGCCCGCGACCAGCGCCGTGAGCGTGACGACGCTGCGGGTGCGCCGGTCCAGGCCCTCCCGCGTCCACACCTCGCCCCAGGCGTAGCGGGTCACCAGGTCCTGGAAGGGCCCGTCGAATCCGTCGGAGTCCGCGGTGACCCGGTCCACGTGGGCGTCGCCGAGCACCTCCCGGCGGGCCTTCATCCCCGGCTCGTACGGATCGGGCCGACCCTGCTCGGGCAGTTCGGGCGGCGCGGGCGCCGCGGCGATCTGCGCCACCGGGGCCACGGGCGGCGAGATCGCCGGCATCGACACGGACGGCACGGCCTGCTGCTGGATGGGGATCGCGGACAGGGTGTCCTGGGGCACCGTGGAGAAGTGCCGCACCAGCAGGTCGGTGACGGCGGCGGGCTGCTCGACGGGCGCGAGGTGGCTGGCCCCGGGCACCAGCGCGAGCCGGGCGTCCCGGATGCCGGCGACCAGGGTGCGGGCCTCGGCGGGCCCGGTCACCTTGTCCTCGGAGCCCACCACGACCAGGGTGGGGACGCCGACGCGACCCAACTCGGACCGTACGTCGAAGGCGGCCAGCGCCTCGCAGGCGGCGATGTAGCACCCGGGGTCGGTAGTGCGCACCATCTGCACGGCCCACTCGACGATGGCGGGCTGGGCCGAAGCGAAGCCCTGGGTGAACCACGCCTCGGGGGCGGCGTGCGCCATGGGGTCGAGCCCGTTCGTCCGCACCACCACCCCGCGCTGGCGGAACTCGTCCGCGGTGCCGAACCGCGGCGACGCGGCCACCAGCGCGAGCGAGGCCACCCGGTCCGGCCGCCGCAGCGCCAGGTCCAGCCCGACGGCGCCGGCGATGGAGCACCCGACGTAGCCGAAGCGCTGCACGCCGAGCCCGTCGAGGGTGGCCAGCAGCCGGTCGGCGAGGTCGGCCACGGACGACGCGGGGTGGGCCGGGGCGCCGCCGTGGCCGGGCAGGTCGAAGCGGAAGATTCTCCAGGTCCGGGACAGCTCCGCGATCTGACGGTCCCACATGTGCCATGTGGTACCCAGTGAGGGACCAAGGACGACGACCGGAGCGTCATCCGGCCCGTCACAGCGGTATTGCAGGGTGTTCATCGGTGTCTCACTCACCGGGCGACCCTCTCATCTGCCACGAGATGTCACATCGCTGGGGGTGAACCTAGTGCTGTGACCGGAAAGGTTCACCGGCTCGCGACGCCCGGCACGGCACCTCGCTGCGTTGTCGCATCACCCGAGTACGTCCAGTACACGGGAGATCCTCCGCCTTGCGACGCACCGCACCGGACGCCGCGAGCTACCCGGCAAACCTTTCCGGTCACAGCACTAGGGGGCTTCTGATGGATCAGGCTGGTTGAGGGTGGGGGTTCCTCCCACGCCCTCCGGGCGTAGGGGAGGGTTCTGGTGCGGTGGATCTTCCCCCTGTGCCCTGCGGGCACGGGGGACCCCCAGCGGAGGAGGGAGTCGACGCGGTGGGGGTCCCACCGTGCCCGCAGGGCACAGGGGGCCGTCGGCGACCGACGACAACGCGGAGTGGGGGCACCTCCCGGGCCGAAGGCCCAGGGGGAACGGCGCCAGGGCACGCGAGCCCAGCAAGATCCATCAGAAGCCCCCTAGCGGACGCAGGCGGAGCTCAGCCGATGTTCAGCGCCCGCATCGCCTCCGTGGCCATCTTCGACTCGCCGAGGGCGTTGGGGTGGACGGGGTTGAGTTGGTCGAAGAAGAAGACGGGCTCCACCCAGCGGGTGCCGCGGGGCTGGCAGGCGTCGTGGCCGTCGGAGACGCGGGCCATGTCGGCGTACGCCGCGCCCGTCTCCTGCGCGGCCCGTTGCAGGATCTCGTTCATGCGGCCCTGCATGGCCCGCAGGTAGGGCACGTCGCCTTCGGCGATCGGCATCTTCGCGAAGCAGGACTTGTCCGCCTTCGCCGGCAGCAGCCAGGGGTACCCCACCAGGGCGACCCTGGCCTTCGGCGCCTTCTGCTGCACCTTCTTGAGCGCGGCCTTGACCGCCGGATACGTCTTCTGCTCGATGAGCCGTTCGAAGTGGGGGCCCCAGGCGTCCCGGCACGGGCTGCCCTTGCCGCCGGAGAGCACGCCGGCGGAGCCGCAGGCGATGACCGCGCCGGCGAAGACGAAGTTGTCGTTCCCGCCGATGTTGATCGTCACCAGGTCCGTGTCCGTGGTCACCGCGGAGAGTTGCGGGGCGACGCCGGGGTACTGGGCCGTTTCGAAGTGCCGGGTCTCGGCGCCCCCGCACGTCACGTCGGTCACCTTGGCACCGGTCGCGCCGGCGATGACCTGCGGATAGTTCTTCGCCGAGCGCAGACAGACGAGCGGCGCGGACGGCGCGAAGGGCAGGACGCCCGACCCCGCGGCGTAGCTGTCGCCGAGGGCCACGTACTTCAGGGGCTCGGCGCCGTCCGCGCCGTGCGCGGGCCCGGCCACGCCGGTGAGGGAGATCGCGATGGCGGTCGCCGCGAGGCAGCGCCCGACCGAACGTAGGGACATGTCGTCCTCCTGGGATGTCGACCCGATCCTGACAAGGGGGTACCGGCAAGCCGGCTGCTGGGGCACGGCCGTGCCCGGTGCGCGCAGGAGGGTGCTCCACGCGCATCGAGCGGGCGCAGGAAGAGGGGGTCGCCGTGGTGTGGGGGTGACCGTTCGTCGGCGTACGGAATCAGCAGCACCCGACCCTGGAGAAGGGCCCGTCGGCTGCCGGAACTTGAAGTTACTGGCGAGTCAGAACCGAGGTCAATGCATCGGACCGACCGAATTCCAGGGACGTTTCACCGGCAGCGGATGAGCCTTCGGCGCGCCTCGCGGGTGGCGAGCGAACGCGCGATCGTGGTCATCCAGCCTGATCCACAAGACAGCCCTGGGCCCGGGGGGCGGGAGGCGGGGGGCGAGGGGCGGGAAAAGTCCTGGCCGTCGCCGTGGCCCGGCGCTACGATCGCCGCGATGACCACTCAATCGATTGTCAGATTGGGGGCTCCCACCGCGCAAGGTGAGTGCTGATGCCCACTCACACCGCGCGGGGAGACTCCTTCCTCGCCCTCTGGCGGCGCGTGCGCGAGTTCGCCGTACCGCCCTCCATGATCGAGACCGCCACCGCGCGCCGCACCGCCGGCGACTGGGCCGGGGCGTGTGCGGCAGCCGGCGTCGACGTCGACGTACAACTCCGCACGGTCGAGCGCTCCCACGGCACGGACGTGGCGGCCCGGCTCCGCGCCGACCTCCGTCACCTCGCCCCCGACCTGCTGCGCTGGCACCTCCCGCGGATCGCTCCCGACGGACTGCTGCGCCCGGGGCTGACGCTGGCCCTGGCCCGCTACGACACCGGGGCGCACCGCGGGCGGCGACCGCTGCACCTGGTGGTGCGGACGCCACCGGCCTGGGCGGACGCCGGCCAGCGGATCGCCCTCGGGGTCTGGGACGGCGATCGCCTCGACGCCGGCGCCCGCCGCCATCCGCACCCCAGGCCGCACCGGCGCCACCGCCTCGACCTGCACCGGCACTTGTGGGACGCGCGCCGAAGCGACGAGCTGCCCTCGCGCTGCGGGGCCGACGTTCCGCCCGGTGCCGCGGCGCGGGACCCGTCCGGCCCCTACCCGGCGGAGCTGGTGCCCGACGGGTATCCCTGCGCCGTCGACCGCTGGGCGGCCGAGGCGGGGATCGTGCTCGACGCCGCGGGGCGCACGGCAGGGACCGTCGTCGTACGGCTCGGGGCCCGGCACCGGCTGGCCCTGGACCTGGTCCGGGGCGACGACCCCGGCTGGGGTGTGGACGGTGGCGGCGCGCGCCCCGAGGGGGCGCCCCGGTGGCGGATCACCGCGGCGTCGACGCGGGCCGGCCGCTCGTCCGCGCTGCCGACCCTGCCCGACGCGGCGACCTGGACGCTGCCCGACCTCCAACTGCTCCGCGCCGGTCTGCTCACGGTCGACTCCCTGCACCCCTTGGTCGCGTCCGCCATCGCGCCGGGGCGGGCGTCGACCGGACCGTCTTTCGTCCATGACCCGCCGGGCGGGACGTACCACGTCGACTGCCGGGGCGCCCGCCATCGGATCGCCCTGGTCGACGGGGTGTTGGCCGCGCTCGACCACGGTCCGGACGAGATCCGGCGCGAAGAGCTGCTCGTCGCGCTGACCGGCACCCCGCTGCCCTGCCTCCAGGCGATCGACGAGGCGCACCGGCGCCCGGACTGCCTCCCCGGGGTCCGCGAGCGGCTGGACCACGGCGACTTCGCCGGCGCGTTCGCCGTCGTCGAGGCCCTGCTCGGGCCCAGCGCGGTGCTGCGCAGCGGCCCGCTGCGGGACGCGCTGGAAGGGGCGGCCCGGCGGCGGATCGACTACGGCCTGTACCGGACGGACCTGACCGGCTCCGCTCCTCGACCCGAACGCCAGCCGCGCCACCAGCGGGCACGTCCGCGCCACGCCACGCTGCGCTGACGCTCCCCCGACCTCCGGTACTCCATACCTTCCGACCGACTTCGCCCGGCTTCTGCCTGCTCCTGCTGTTTTCACACCGCGCGCCCGCACGCGTGCCCGGAACCGACCCACAGGTGATCACCCATGACCGCACCCAGCACGCCCGCAGCCCGTGGCTCCTTGCCGCTCGACGTCGCGGAGGAGCTGTTGACCCTGCTGCGCACCACGACCACGGAACCGCGCCCCGACGTCCAGTTGGAGGCCCTGACCCTCGCCGTCGCCGCCGACCTCCCGGTGCTGCTGTGGGGCGAGCCGGGGATCGGCAAGACCGCCGCCCTGACCCAGCTCGCCGAGGCCCTGGAGCTTCCGCTGACGACCGTGATCGCCAGCGTCCACGAGCCCTCCGACTTCTCCGGGCTGCCCGTCGTCGGTGACGACCCCGCCGTGCAGGGCGTTCCGATGGCCCCGCCCGACTGGGCCGTACGACTCGTCCGGGCCGGCCGGGGGCTGTTGTTCCTGGACGAGCTGTCCACCGCGCCCCCTGCGGTGCAGGCCGCCCTCCTCCGGCTCGTGTTGGAGCGGCGGATCGGCTCGCTGCGGCTGCCGTCCGGGGTGCGGATCGTGGCCGCGGCCAATCCGCGTTCGTCGGCGGCGGACGGCTGGGAGCTGAGCCCGCCGCTGGCCAACCGCTTCGTCCACCTCCAGTGGACCCACGACCACGAGGTCGTGGTGCGCGGGCTCGGCGGCACCTGGCCCCGGGCGACCCTGCCGCAACTCGACCCCGAAGCCCTGTCCCAGGCCGTGGACCTCGCGCGCCGCGCGGTCTGCGGGCTGCTCGCCGTGCGTCCCCCGCTCGTTCACCGGCTGCCGCAGCAGGAGACCGGGCGCGGCGGGCCCTGGCCCTCGCCGCGCAGTTGGGAGATGGCGCTGCGGCTCATCGCCTTCGCGACCGCCGCGGGCTCCTCCAGGGAGGTGCTGTCCCTGCTGGTGAGGGGCGCGGTGGGCGACGGGCCGGGGCTGGAGATGCTGGCCTGCTTGGACCGGATGGACCTGCCGGACCCCGAAGCACTGCTCGCCGACCCCTCGGGTGCGGTGCTGCCCGAGCGGGGCGACCGACGGCAGGCCGCGTTGGACGGGGTGGTTGCGGCGGTCCGCAACCGCCCGGACAAGTCCCGCTGGGACGCGGCGTGGGCCCTGCTGGTACGGGCGTTGGAGACCGGGGCGCCCGATCTGGTGGTGGTCCCGGCGACCACGCTGGCCGCCCTGCGCCAGCAGGACTGGGAGGTCCCTGAGTCCATCGAGCGACTCGCGGGGGTGATCTCCCTGTCGCGGCGCGCGGACGACGCCGCGGCCAGGGTTCCGGTCTCGGCGCGGGCAGGCCGATGACGGCCGCCCCGCCCGCCCCGCCCGCCTCGGTCACGTCGGTCACGTCGGTCACGTCGGCGAAGCTGGATCGCGACAAGCTCTTCGCGGCGCGCTTGTTCGCCGCCCGCGCCCGGCCCTATCTGGCGACGGCGCTGTTCGCCCTGCACCCCGTGGAGTCGCCCCGGGTGCCGACGATGGCCGTCGACCGGTACTGGCGGTGCTACGTCTCCCCGGCGTTCGTCGACCGCACGCCGTTGGCGGAACTCGCCGCGGTGTGGGTGCACGAGGTGTCGCACCTGCTGCGCGACCACCACGGCCGCGGCGACCGCGTGCTGCGCGAGCGCCAACTGAGCGGCCCGGGGGCCCGGCTACGCATCAACATCGCCGCCGACATGGAGATCAACGACGACGCGTTCGACATCGATGCGCACGACCGCGCCGCGCACGACGGCGACGCGCAGGTCCTCGTCCTCCCCGAGGACGCCGTCACCCCCCAGTCCCTGGGGCTGAGCTCGGGCGAGCTGATGGAGGACTACCTGCGCCAGTTCGGGCTGGGACCGCGCACCCAGGGCCTGGTCTGGCTGGACTGCGGCAGCGGCGCCGACGGGCTGGAGCGCCCGTGGGAACTGGGGCCGGACGGTGCGCACGGCCTCAGCGCGCAGGAGCAGGACGCGGTCCGCTTCCGGGTGGCGCAGGGCATCTCCGCCCGCCCCGGCACCGCGCCCAAGGGCTGGCGGCGCTGGGCCGAGGAGGCGTTCCACCCGCCGCAGCCGTGGCGGGAGTTGCTGGGCGCGGCGCTCCGCTCGGCGGCGTACGGCAGCGGTTCGGGCGGTGACTACACCTACGGACGGCCGTCGCGCCGCTCGGCGGGGCTGCCCGGCGTCGTGCTGCCGAGCATCCGGCGCACCCCGCCGCGGGTCTGCGTGGTCATCGACACCTCCGGGTCGGTCAGCGACGCCGAGTTGGGCAGTGCGCTGCTGGAGGTCGCCGCGATCTCCCGGGCCGTGGGCGGCCGGCGCGACCTGGTGTCGGTGCTCTCGTGCGACGCCACGGCCGACGTCGTGCGCACGCTCTGCCAGGCGGAGGAGATACCGCTGGTCGGTGGTGGCGGCACGGACCTGCGCGCGGGCTTCGCGAGGGCGCTGCGCACCCGGCCCAGGCCGGACGTGGTCGTGGCGCTGACCGACGGGCAGACGCCGTGGCCGCGCACCCAGCCGTCGTGTCGCACGGTCGTGGGCCTGTTCCCACGGATGGGGGTGCGCCGCCGGTGGAGCGAGGACCACGACTACGTACCGGACGCACCGCCCGCGTGGGCGCGCGTGGTGCACATCGGTGCGCCGGCGTCGAACTGAGTGCCGTCGGCGATGCCGGCCGGCCCGATGAAGCGGACGGCGCACCTCCGTCCGTCCGTCCGGATAAACGGATGGCCGGGGCGCGCGTGACGCGGCAGGATGCTCCCCATGTCTTTGCCCACCCCCGAACTACACACCGCCCGCCTGCGACTGCGGCCGTTCACCGACGCCGACGCGGCCCCGCTCTACGCGCTGCACAGCAGCGCCGACGTGATGCGCTACTGGGACTCCCCGCCGTGGACCGAACCGGCCCGCGCCCAGCGCTTCCTCGCGACCTGTCGAACCATCGAGGAGGAAGGCACGGGGGCGCGGGTGGCCGTCGACCGCGACGGCGCGTTCATCGGCTGGTGCGGCCTGACCAGTTGGAACCCGGACTTCCGCAGCGCGTCGCTGGGTTACGTCTTCGCCCCCGCCGCGTGGGGCCACGGCTACGCCACGGAGACCGCGCACGCCGTCTTGCGGTGGGCGTTCGACGCCCTGGACCTGAACCGCGTCCAGGCCGAGACCGACACCCGCAACGTGGCGTCCGCCCGGGTCCTGGAGAAGCTCGGCTTCGTCCGCGAAGGCACCCTCCGCGAGGACTGCGTCGTCAACGGCGACGTCTCCGACTCCTGGATCTTCGGCCTCCTCCGCCGCGAGTGGCACCCGACGGCCGGTGCCTAGGGCCTGTCTTACGGATTTCGCTGCCGGGCCGGCGAAGGACCGACCTGGCCGTGCAGGCATCACGACACACTGTGCCGTCGTAGGAGTGTGGCTCCTGCACCGTGCTTGGGGTGGTGCTGCACGGGGCACATAGCCGCCAGTCGATTGCCCGGGGGGCTGCCGCGATGTGGTTGACCGACGAGGGACGCTTCGTTATCTGGTGGCTGTTGGGTCACGTGGGGGTCAATGTCCTTCTGGGCTGCTGGTCGTTGATGCGGGGGTGGCCCGACCGGGCGGTCATCAGGCGCGTGATGCGGGAGGGCATCGGGCCGGTGGAGGCTGCCCGACTGGCGACCTATCAGTTGAACGCCACGGGGACGGCCGCGTATCTGCTGGTGGACGCGGGGGCGGCCAGGGTTTCGCCGTACGGCGTGCTCACCGCCGTGCCGGGGGCTCCCGAACCGGCGGATCCCGTGCTCGGTGCCTACCTCGGCGGCATACGGCGGCGGGGGTCCGCGGGCGCCCTCGTCTACGAGGCGTCGGACCACGCGGACTTCGAGCCCTACCGGAGCGTCCTCGCGGAACGCGTGCCGAAGATGCGGTGGTTCATGGATTCCTGCCGGACGGTGGCGTTCTACGCCGCGGCCGTGGTCGGCTTCGGGATCACGATTCAGGCGGGGAAGACGCAGGCGCCCTTCCCGGCGCCGGGCAACGACGCCATGCTCTGGGTCTGTACGGGAGTACTCGTGTGGGGTGTGCTCTGGCTCTGCGGCAGGGCTTGGCCGGACGAGTACACCCTGCGTTGGCCGGACTTCAACCAGTACTGCCTGGCTAGGGTCGACGCCGCCTTGGCGGGAGTTCCGCAGCGGATCCGTTCAGCGGTGGACCGCGGCGCGATCCGCCCGAGGCCAACCCCGGGGTCGAAGGGCGCTGCGGGGGCCGCGGGAGGTGCCTGGTCGCACAGCGGGGGCGGGGACGCCTGCGGCGGCGGATGCGGCGGGGGATGCGGCGGCGGCGGGTAGACAGTCACTCAGGAGGCCGACGGCGCGGGGGACGGACCCCGAAAGCGTAACCTGTAGGTTACGCTTGCTCCCATGGATGAGGTGACCAACGCGATCGCGGACCCCGTACGCCGGGACATCCTCGTCATGCTGCGCGGGACCACCCTCACCGCAGGTGAGATCGCAGGCCGCTTCTCCATCAGTCGTCCGGCGATCAGTCGGCACCTGCGCGTCCTGCGCGAAAGCGGCCTGGTGCACGACGAGAGCACCGGGACCAGGCGGCTCTACCGTCTCAACCCGGCGGCCCTGACGGAACTCGCCGAGTGGATCTCCGTCCTGCGCGCCCCGGCCGGCTGGGGCCATCGGCTGGACGCCCTGGAGACCGAGGTCCACCGCACCCGCCGCGAGCGGGCCGAGCACCGCACGATCCAGCACCGAGAGCACACGGAGGACACCGCATGACTCCCGTACCCACCGGTCGGCTCGCGCCCACCGCCGACGGCCACGTCCTGACCCTCACGCGTACCTTCCGGGCCCCGATCGACGACGTCTGGGCCAGCGTCACCGAGCCCGGGCGGACGGCGCGGTGGTTCGGGCCCTGGGAAGGCGACGCCGCGCCCGGCCGCACCGTCAAGGTCCGGCTGTCCTTCGAGGAGGGCGCACCCTGGTGCGACCTGCACATCCACGCGTGCGAGCCGCCGCGTCGGCTGGTCGTCTCCATGCCCGACGAAGCGGGCGACTGGCACATGGAGCTCCGACTGTCCGCCTCGGGCGGCACGACGGAGTTGGAACTGATCCACCACCTCAAGGGCACGGACGGAATCGGTGAGATCGGGCCGGGCTGGGAGTACTACCTCGACCTGCTCTGCGCCTCCGGCGAGGGCGCGGACGCGGACGCGGACAAGCCGAAGTTCGAGGACTACTACCCCGCCCAGCGCGACTACTTCGCCTCCCTCGCCGGCTAGGTCGTAGCCGCGAAGTCCCGCGCGCGTTTCTGCGTCTCTTGACGTAGCCGCCGTTTCCCTGGGAGAGCGTTGGTCTCCACTGGCCGGTGGTGGGCTGTTCGCGCAGTTCCGCCCCCCACGGAGCCAGCGCGCCTGCCAAGACAGCGGCACCGGCGGACGGGCCACGCTGGACTTTACGGGCACGACTTAGGGCGAGAGGGGGCCGTCGGCGACCAGGCCCTAACTGCGGGCCTTCGCACCCCCGGGGTCGGCCGCGCCCCGTACGCAGGAGAAGCCCGCGATCAGGGGGTTGGCCACGGCCGCGTCCCAGTAGTTGGGTTCCCAGCGCGCCGCTTCCTCGGCGGGGATGTGGGGTACTCGCCACGTGGGAGCGTCCAGGCCGTTGCGGGTCATCGCTTCGGCGTAGACGTCGGCGTCCCAGCGGAAGACCGTCAGCGGGATGTCCTGCGTCGGAGTCGACAGGGACACGTCCAAACGCTGTCCGCGCGGGACGGGGGCGACGTCGTGCACGACGAGGCCGTAGCGGATCCAGTCCGGGCCGGCGGCGTCGTATGCGGGATGGACGGTGATCGCGACCAGCCGGCCGCCGGGGCGCAGGGCGCCGGCGGCGCCCGCCGCCATGTCCGCGAGGTCGTCGGGGGATTGTGCGTAGTTGAACAGCCAGACGGCGGTGACCACGTCGAAGTCCCGCAGCTCGGGGAGGTCGCGGGCGTCGGCCGTGTGGAAGGCGATCTCGTCGCCGGCCGTGGCCCGACGGGCGCCGCGCACCATCTCCGCGGAGATGTCCACGCCGACCACCTCGGCCGCTCCCTGCGCCAGCGCCAGCCGCGCGTACAGCCCGTAGCCGGTGGCCAGGTCCAGCACCCGCAGCCCGGAGACGTCCCCGAGCAGGTCGTGGAACAGCCGCCGTTCCGGAACGGGGATGGCGGCGGTCGTCTTGAACTGCCGGTACGCGTCGCCGACCGCGTCGTATCGAGCGTTCACGGGTCCTCCAGGGCTTGGCGGCCGGATCCGAGGCGAATCTCCGACGCGAATCGTAGTGTCCGACGCACGGGAGTACGCGCGTTTTGACGGGCGCCGGATGCGGAACGCGCGGTCCGGGCCGTGCCGCCCGCCCGGGTCACGCCCTTGCAACGCGGCACCATGCTGCGCGTGTTGGCGGTCGACGGCGAGTCACCCGCACTTGACGAGCTGCTGTCGCTCCTGCGGGACGATCCCCGGGTGGCGTCCGTGGACAGCGCTCGGGACGCGACCGGGGCGCTGCACCGGCTGGGGAGGGCGCTCGACGGCCCGCGGTGGGGGTCGACGCCTGCCGCGACAAGTAGGCGCGGCCGGGCGCCCGGCGGTCAGTTCGTGAAGTCCACCCCGCCGTCGCGTCGGGTCCGGTCGACCGACAGGGTGAAGACGTCGGGGCGGCCGTAGTGGCCCGCCACGTCCAGGTCCAGGGTCTCCTCGTAGCGGCGGGCCGGGTCGAGGGTGGCGGTGATGATGCGCGCCTCGTTGTGGACGGGCTCCACCACCCAGGAGCCGTCGGGCGCCACCACGCTCGAACCTCCGGTGAACAGCGGGCCGTCCGTGGGGGCTTCGGGGCCCACTCCCTTGCGGTAGGCCGCCAGCAGGTCGTCGGGGACGTCGTCGGTGGAGAGCACCAGGCCCGCCGAGACCACGAAGCAGCGGCCCTCCAGGGCGTAGGAGCGGGCGGCGATCACATGGCTCTCGGGCATGTCGGGCCAGGCGGCGACGTGGATCTCCTCGTGCTGTGCGTGCAGCGCGTGGCGGGCCAGCGGGTGGAAGTGCTCCCAGCAGACCAGCGAACCCACCCGGCCCGCCGGGGTGTCGACGACGCGCAGGCCGGCGCCGTCGCCGGCCGCCCACACGATCCGCTCGGTGTGGGTGGGGGTCAGCTTGCGGTGCACGTTGAGGGTGCCGCCGTCCGGGCCGATGGTCACCAGCGAGTTGTAGAGCGAACCGGAGGAGCGCGCGGCCCGCTCGTTCAGGCCGAGCACCACGCTCACCCCGTGCTCCCGGGCCGCGGCCCGCACCGGGGCCAGGGCGTCGTCGCCCGACGGGTCGAGTACCGGGCTCTGTTCCAGCAGCCGGGCGTGCCAGTGGCGGGCTTCCGCGTCCCGCCAGCCGGCCAGCCCGAACACCCACGCCGGGTAGCAGGTGAGCCAGGTCTCGGGGAAGACGACGAGGTCCGCGCCCGCCCGCGCGGCCTCCGTGACGTGCGCGGTGGCGCGGCGCAGCGACTCTTCGAGGTCCAGGAGGGCGGGCGGCTGCTGGACGATGGCGACGGTGGTGGTCATGGCTGCTCCTGCCCGAGGTGTCGGTACAGCGCGGGGCGCCGGTCGGCGTGGACGTCGTTGAGTTCGCTGACGGCCTTGTTGCGGGCCTCGGCGAGGTCGAGGGTCGCGGTGAGGAGCGCCTCCTCGCCCAGCCGCAGCTCGGTGGCGGGGTAGCCGTCGGCGTCGACGATCACGCTGCCGCCGAGCCAGTCCTGGCCCCGTTCGGTGCCGGTGCGGTCGGCAACGGCGACGAACATCCGGTTCACGGCGGCGTCGGCCTGGATGCGGACGATCTCGCCCGGTCGTTCGCCCTCGGGGCGCGGGTACAGCGGCCAGTTGACCGGGCCGCACAGCAGCTCGGCGCCGGCCAGGGCGGCTTGCCGCACCCACTCGGGGAACTCCAGGTCGTAGCAGACCATGAACCCGATGCGGCCGTGGAGGGTGTCGACGACGGGCGGGGCACCGGCGCCGGGGGTGAAGCCCCAGGTCTTCTCGCCGTTCCACAGGTGGGCCTTGCGGTAGGTGGCGCGCAGCCCGGTCGGGTCGACGAGGGCTGCTGCGTTGTAGACGTGGCCGTCCTCGCCGCGCTCGGCGAAGCCGCCGACGATGACGAGGCGGTGGCGGGCGGCGAGCGCCGCCCACCGGGTGATCGTCTCGCCGTCGGGCGGCTCGGCCGCGGTGCGCAGTTCGGCCGCGTCGGTGAAGACGTAGCCGGTGTTGGCCAGCTCCGGCAGGACCACGACGTCGGCGCCGCGCTCGGCCGCCGCCCGGACCGCAGCGTCGATCCGATGCCGGTTCCCCGCCGGGTCGCCGACCTGCGGGGCGAGCTGGCAGACGGCGACGGTGACCCCGGCGGCGTCGGTGCCGGTCGGTTCCGCGGGTCGGGGCGGTTGCTGGCTCATCGGTGGGATCCCTCCAGTTCGGCTTCGCTCGCCGCCCGGGCGACGGCCTCGGCCTCATGGTCCAGGTTCCGGGAGAACAGCAGGTAGAGCACGCCGGAGACGGTCAGTCCGACGACGAACGAGAAGTCCGCGCCGCCCAGCGCGTCGGCGACGGGGCCGACGTAGAAGCTCGTCGAGAAGAACGGGATCATCGCGGCGAAGCCGATGACGTAGGCGGTCACGCCGCGCCACGCCCAGCGGCCGTAGATGCCGTCCGGCTTCAGGATCTCGGCGATGGCGTACTTGCCGCGGCGCACGAAGTAGAAGTCGACGAGGTTGACCGCGGTCCACGGGACCAGGAAGTACAGCATCATCAGCACGAAGTTGTTGAAGCTGCCGATGTAGTCGTCGGGGATCAGCAGGGCGACCACCAGGGACACCAGGCCGACCACGATGAGTCCGGTGACGCGCAGCCGCACGGTGGGGCGCACCTTGCGGAAGCCGTCCAGGGCGCTGGCGCCGGTGAGCATCGCGCCGTAGGCGTTGACGCCCATGATGGAGATCAGGGCGAGGACCGAGGTCATCACGACGATCAGGCCGAAGCCGGGGAAGAGCATGTCGCCGACCTCGCGCAGGGCGAGGATCGGGTCGGGGTCGGGCAGGTAGCTCGCGAGGATCGCGCCCAGCGACATCAGCCAGACCGCGGAGAACGCGGCGCCCGAGTACACGGCGGTGATCAGGCCGCGCGCGGGCACGTTCGCCGGGAGGTAGCGGGTGTAGTCGGAGACGTAGACGGAGTAGCTGATGTTGTATCCGGCGGCGAGGGAGAACTGGACCAGGAAGGCGGTCAGGTCCCAGCCGGCGGTGGCGGCGGGCACGTCGGCGGGCACCGGGTTGGAGCCGAAGTTGACGATCGCGACCACGGTGAGCACCGCGAACACCAGGACCAGCAGGTAGGTGAGCCAGCGCTGGACGAAGTGGAGCAGGTCGTGGCCGACGACGGCGATGACGATCGACAGCGCGATCAGGACCGGGTACCAGAACAGCTTGCCGTCCGGCAGCAGCAGTCCGAGGCCCTGTTCGGCGAGGACCGTGTCGAAGACGAGGAAGCCCACGTAGACGAAGACGGTCGCGGCGAACGGGACCGTGGAGCCCCGGCTGCCGAACTGGGCGCGGGACTGGATCATCTGGGGCAGCCCCATCCGGGGGCCCTGGTTGGCGTGGAAGGCCATGAAGAAGGTGCCGGCGCCGACGCCGAGGACGATCGCCAGCACGCTGTACCAGACGCTCAGTCCCATGGAGGCGCCGACGAAGCCGGCGACCATCGTCGGCAGGACGAAGTTGCCGGTGAACCAGAACGGTCCCTGGTGCCAGACCTTGCCGTGCCGCTCGGCGGACGGTACGTAGTCGATGGAGTGCTGTTCGATCGCCGAGTCGCGCTGGGTGGCGACGTCCGAGGAGGTCATGGCCTTCCCCTATCGTTCCTGGGGCCGGTCGTCCGGCTCGGGCAGGTGGTCGGGCGTCATCGCCGAGAGGATCTCGTACGCGGTGTGGGCCGCGGCGACGGCGGTGAGCTGGGCGTGGTCGTACGCGGGGGCGACTTCGACCACGTCGGCGCCCACCAGGTGCACCCCGCGCAGGGCGCGGATCATCGCGAGCAGTTCGCGACTGGTCATCCCGCCCGCTTCGGGGGTCCCGGTGCCGGGCGCGTGCGCCGGGTCGAGGACGTCGATGTCGATGGAGAGGTACACGGGCCGGTCGCCGAGGCGGGCGAGCATGCGCTCGATCGCCCGGGGCAGGCCCTCGGCCTCGATCTCGGGGCTGGAGATCACGGCGAACCCGAGGCGTTCGTCGTCCCGTAGGTCCTGGCGCGAGTACAGCGGTCCGCGGGTGCCCACGTGCAGGCTGGCGGTGAGGTCGATCAGTCCCTCCTCGGACGCGCGGCGGAAGGGCGTGCCGTGCGTGACGGGGGCGCCGAAGTAGGTGTCCCAGGTGTCGAGGTGGGCGTCGAAGTGGAGCACCGCGAGGGGGCCGTGCCGTCGGGCGGCGGCGCGCAGCAGCGGCAGGGCGATGGTGTGGTCGCCGCCGAGGGTCAGCAGTCGGGTGCCGTCCGCGGTCAGCGCTTCGGCGGCGGCCTGGATCTGGGTGACCGCCTCGTCGAGGCTGAACGGGTTGGCGGCCACGTCGCCCGCGTCGGCGACCTGTTGCGCGGCGAAGGGCTCCACGTCCTGCGCCGGGTTGTAGGGCCGCAGCAGTCGGGACGCCTCGCGGATGTGCGCGGGCCCGAAGCGGGCACCGGGCCGGTAGCTCACCCCGCTGTCGAAGGGCACGCCGACGACGGCGATGTCGGCCCGCCCCACGTCTTCCAGCCGGGGCAGTCGCGCGAAGGTGGCGATGCCCGCGTAGCGGGGGCTCACGCTCGCGTCCGGGGGGCCGATCGGGGGCCTGGGGGGTTCGACGCTGTTCATCCGAACCTCGGATCTGTTCCAGAAGGGGAAGTTACCTATACACAACAAATAATGCTTATTAGGCAACTTTCATTCCGGGTAGTGTTTGCCCCGAGCGACCGCTCTGTCAAGGGTTGTCCAGAAGCCGTACGAGTGACGCGAGGATTTCAATGAAAGCGCTGCACCCGACGCCGTCCACCGATCCGGTACGCGTCGGAGCGCGCCTGCGGGCCTCTCGCAAGGCCCAGGGCCTCACCATCGAGCAGGTCGCCGCCGCCACCGGGCTCACCAGGGGTTTCCTCAGCCGCGTCGAGCGGGACGAGACCTCACCCAGCGTCTCTTCCCTGGTCACCCTCTGCCAGGTGCTGTCGCTGCCGGTCGGCTCGCTCTTCGAGGGCGCCGACACCGAGCTGATCCGCGGGGACGCGGCGCCACGGCTGAACATGGGCGGCCACGGCGTCGAGGACCGGATGGTCACCCCCCGCGCCCAGTCGAAGATCCAGATCCTGCGGTCGCACTTGGAGCCGGACGCGCACGGCGGCGCCGAGCTGTACACGATCAACTGCGACGTGGAGGTGTTGCACGTCGTCAGCGGCGAGATCACCATCCGCTTCACCGACCACGCCCAGACGCTGACCGCCGGGGACACCCTCACCTTCTCCGGCCGCGAACCGCACACCTGGCACAACTCCGGCCCCGGCCCCGCCGAGGTCACCTGGACCTTCGTCCCCGCGCCGTGGAGCGGCTCGCACTAGGTCGTGTTTCTTGGGGCCGCTGGTCCTTGCACTGCTGAACGGGGTTGGCCCGGACCGCGGTTCGGTCCGGGCCAACCCCGTTCATGGGTGACGCTTCGTCAGCGGGGCTGTCCCACGGGGACGTCGTCCCGCTCCGGCGTCTGGTCGGGACTCCGCTCGGCCCCGGCGGAGTCCTGGCCCTAGGCGGGCGGGGTCGGGTGGGCGCCCCGGTCGAAGGCGGCGCCGAGCACCACCACGACGGCTCCGGCGACGAGGATGAGGGAGACGCCCCAGGTGGCGTTGGTGGCGCTGGCGCCGACGATGGCCAGGGCCGCCAGCGGGGCCAGACCGCCCGAGACGGCGGCGCCGATCTCCCGTCCCGTGCCGACTCCGCTGACCCGGACGTCCGCCGGGAACTGGCGGGAGAGGAAGGCTCCTTGCGGGGCGAACATCATCGGCGCCAGCACGCCCGTGGCGATGATCAGGCAGACCCAGATCACCACGGAGTTCTGCGTGTCGAGCAGGACGAAGAACGGGAAGGCGAAGAGCGCCGACGCGACGCCGCCGACCGCGAGGACCTTGCGGCTGCCGAAGCGGTCACTGGCCCAGCCGAAGAGCGGCACGGTGACGATGGCGGTGGCGCTGGCCAGGGTGATGCCGAAGGCGCCGACGCTCGCCGAGACGTCCTGGAAGTCCGAGAGGTAGGCCAGTGAGAAGGTCTTGAAGATGTAGCTGAGGGCGTTGTAGCCGAGCGAGACGGCCAGTACCACGACGAGCCCGCGCCGCTGCTTGCGCAGCAGGGTGACGAACGGCAGTTGCGGGGCGGCTTCCTGCTCCTGCTTCTTCTTGGTGGCCTGGAAGTCGGACGACTCGGGCACCCGGCGCCGCACCCACAGGCCCACGCCCGCGAGGGCGAAGCTCGCGACGAACGGGACGCGCCAGCCCCAGTCCAACAGGACTTCCTCGTCCATGGTGGTGAGCACCGTGACGGTCAGCGAGGACAGCAGCAGTCCGAGGTTGAGCCCCAGGGCCGGCCAGGCGCCCTGCCGGCCGCGCCGGTTCTCGTCGGCGTGCTCGTAGGCGACGACCGCGGCACTGGCGTACTCGGCTCCGGAGCCGAGGCCCTGCAGGATGCGCAGGACGACCAGGGCGGCGGGTGCCATGACGCCGACGGACTCGTACGTGGGCAGCAGGCCGATCAGCCCGGTGGAGACGCCCATCAGGACGAAGGTGATGATCAGTACGTTGCGCCGGCCGATGCGGTCGGCGAGGTGACCGAACATGATGCCGCCCAGCGGGCGGGCCAGGAATCCGGCCGCGAACGTCGCGAAGGCGGCCATGGTGCCGGCCGTGTCGTCGGTCTGCGGGAAGAAGATCTTGCCGAAGACCAGCGCGGCCATGGAGGCGTAGAGATAGAAGTCGTACCACTCCAGCGCGGAACCCACGATGGTGGCGGTGGCGACGCGGCGGCGGGCGGTGGCGGGGGGAGGTCCGGAGTCCGGCGCGTCTGTCTGCGGGTGCTTCGCCATGTGCTGTCCTCGATCACCTTTGATGGAGCAAAGAGCGGGGTGGAGCAGGGAAAGGGGAAGTGGGGGGCGGGGTTCTGCGTCGGGTGGAGCGGGCTCGGCGCCGGGTGGGGCCGGGTCGGCGCCGAGCGGGGCGGTCAGCTCGCGGCGGACTCTTCGCGCACGGCCCGGGCGGAGTCCTCGTGGCCGAGCTGCTCGAAGACGTCCCCGGCGATCTTGCTGCCGATGTGCAGGCTCGACGTGGCCGCGGGGGACGGCGCGTTGAGCACGTGGACGGCGCGCGGGGTGCGGTTGATGATGAAGTCGTCGACGAGTTGCCCGTCCGCCGTGACCGCCTGTGCGCGTACGCCGCTGCCGTGCCGTCGCATGTCCCGGCTCTCGATCTCCGGGACCATGCGGCGCACTTCGCGGACGAACAGCGGCCAGATCAGCGAGCGGCTGATCTCGGTGACGCCGTGCCGCCAAAAGCGCCGGGCGAGACCGCGCAGGGCCGGGTCCCGCAGCAGTTCGCCCAGCAGACGGGGCTCCACGTCGCGCCAGCGGTAGCCCTCGCGGGCCAGCGCGGGCACGGCGTTGGGACCCACGTGGACCGTGCCGTCGAGCATGGGGGTGACGTGCACGCCGAGGAAGGGCAGCTCGGGGTCCGGCACCGGGTACACGGGGTTGTTGACCAGCCCGCGGCGGCCCGGCCTGACCTCGGCGTACTCCCCGCGGAAGGGCATGATCCGCACCGTCGGGCGGTCACCGGCCGCCGCCGCGATCTTGTCGCTGTGCAGGCCCGCACAGTTCACCAGGATCTTGGCCCGCAGCTCGTCGTGGGGCGTACGGATCACGGTCCGGTCCCCGTCGGTGGCGAAGGACAGCGCGGGCGACTGGGTGCGCAGCTCGGCGCCGAGTCCGGTCAGCTCGGCCGCCAGGGCGCGGCACACCCGGCCGAAGTCTGTCATCGCGGTGTCGGCGACGGACAGCGCGGCAACCCCGGCGACGTGCGGTTCCCGCTCGGCGAACTCGGCGCGGTTCAGCCGCTGCACCGTGACGCCGTTGGCCCGACCGCGCTCGGCGAGGGCGTCCAGGCCGGCGAGTTGCGCCGTGGACGTGGCCACCACGAGCTTGCCGGTGCGCTTGACGGGCACGTCGTGCTGCTCGCAGTACCGGATCATCTCCTCGCCGCCGGCCCGGGCGAGGCGGGCCTTGAGGGAGCCGGGCGCGTAGTACAGGCCGCTGTGGATCACGTTGCTGTTGTGCCCGGACTGGTGGGCGCCCCAGTGCGCCTCCTTCTCCAGGACGGTGACGGACAGGTCGGGCCTGGCACGCAGCAGCGCCCGGGCCGTGGCGAGCCCGAGCAGCCCTCCTCCGATGACGGCGACGTCGATGGCACGTGACATCCGGCGGCCCTTTCTGGTGACGTGGACGCATGGCGTGAACCCGTGGTCCGCAGTGGCTGTATACATTCGATATGAACGAGTGGCGAATGTATACAGTCGCTGCGGGTAAGCACAAGGGATAGAGTGACGAAGTGACCCGAGTAGCCCGGACCCCCAGCAGCACGAGCAACAGCGCAGGCGTCATCGCCGAACGGCTACGCACCTCGATCCGCAACGGCGGACTGCTGCCGGGCACCCGCCTGGTGCAGGAGAAGCTGGCGACCGAGTTGAAGGTCAGCCGCATCCCGCTGCGGGAGGCGCTGCACGCGCTGGCCGCCGAGGGTCTGATCGAGGTGGTGCCGCAGCGCGGCATGCTGGTCGCCGAGCTGAGCCACGGCGAGATCGCCGAACTCTTCGAACTGCGCCTGCAGTTGGAGCCGCACCTGGCCGAGGAGATCGTGCGCGGCTGCCGCGACCGGGACATCGACGCCCTTCAGGAGCTGGCGGACGAGATGCGCCGTCAGGGCGCCGACGCGGCGGTGCGGGCCTCCCTCAACTACGAGTTCCACCGGCGCGTGTACGCGCTCTCCGAACGCCGCCTCACCTTGCGCTTCATCGACCAACTGCTGCACCTCGTCGAGCCGTACAGCCGACGGTGGGTGCGCTCGGGCCACGATCTGGAACGCATCGACGACGAACACCAGCAGATGGTCGACGCGTTGCGGGCGCGGGACGCGGGGGCGTTGCGGCGGGCGATCACCGCGCACGTCGAGGGCGGTCGCGACCACGTGATGGCCGCGCAGCGCCCGTAGCCGCACGCCCTTGCGCCTCTTGACGTAGCCGCCGTCGCTGTCCGGGAGCGTTGGTCTCCGCGGCCCGGTGGTGGGCTTGTCGCGCAGTTCCGCCCCCTCGGCCCCAGAGGGCCTGGGGGGACCCCAGGCCCTCAAAAACCCCTGCCCAGCCCGCGGGCAAGTGACGGGGGAAGCGAAACAGGTGGCGCTACGGGGTCGTGGTGGAGACCACGTAGACGCGGGGGCGTTCCGTGTTCGTCAGGTCGACGACGACCTGTTGCGTGGGGCGGGGCTTGTCCTGCGGGTTGGTCAGCCCCGTCCAGGCGCGCTCGCCCGGGGTGAAGGTCCACCCCACGGTCGTCGCCTCCTTGGTGCCGATGGTGACCAGGCCCGGCTGGAGCGCCGTGCGGCTGGTGCCCATGGACTCCAGGAAGAGGTCCAGGCCGGCGGAGGTGGTGGTGAACTGGACGTAGAGCCGGCTGGTCTTCCAGTTGCTGGTCTCGAAGTAGGCGACCCGCTCCGACTCCGGCGGGATCGGCACCTCGAAGATGCGTCGCTTCATCTGCGAGGGCCAGCTCTCGCGCAGGCCCGTCGCCGAGGACTCCGCGGCCTTGTCCCGGCCGCTGTCGCGGCTCTGCTCGGCGGACACGACCAGATATCCGGCGGGGATCCCGATGAGCAGCACGATGACGACCGCCGTCAGCCAACGGCGGATGATCATGTGCCGGCGGCCCTCGGGAGGCCGGAAGCCGGACTCGTCCACGGGTGCGGACTGACGGGGTACGACGCTCATGACTGCGGTTCCTGGTGGGTGGGCGGAACTGAAGTCTACGGTTCACCGGCACGAACGCGCTCCGGAGGCGGGTCCGGGCGGGAACGGGCGGCCCGGGGAACGGGCGGGCCGGGGCCGGCTCCGGTCAGGTCTCCCGGGGCGAGCGGGCCGCGCCGGGGTTGCGCAGGGCCTGGGCGTAGCGCTCGTACCGTTCGTGGCGCTCGACCCGTCGGCGGTTGGCGCGGCGGAAGCGGCGGGCGACCAGCCTGGCGAGGTCCGCCGCGCCGACCATGCCGGCCTCCGGGCCGAGCTGGGCGCGGACGATCCGGGCCTCGGGCCGGTAGCCGCGGCCGGTCAGATGGCGGCGGAAGGCGTCCCGCGCCGGGGCGATCAGCAGGTCGTCGGCGGCGCTCACGCCGCCGCCGATCACGAAGCAGGACGGGTCGAGCGCGGCAGCGAGGTTCGCGATGCCCACGCCCAGCCACTGGCCGATGTCCTGGAACAGCTCCACGCACATCGCGTCGCCGTCCCGGGCGAGCTCGGTGATCAGCGGCCCCGTGACGTCGCCGATGTTGCCGCCGACGCGGTCGATCAGGCCGTGGGCGACCGGGGAGTCCGCCGCGGCCAGCTCGCGGGCCTCGCGCACCAGTGCGTTGCCCGAGCTGTACTGCTCCCAGCAGCCGCGGTTGCCGCACGGGCAGCGGTGGCCGCCCGGGACGACCTGCATGTGGCCGAATTCGCCGGCGACCCCGAATTTGCCCCGCTTGACCTGCCCGTCCTCCAGGATCGCGCCGCCGATGCCGGTGCCGAGCGTGATCATCACCAGGTGGTCCTCGCCTCGGCCGGCGCCGAAGCGCCACTCCGCCCACGCGGCGGTGTTGGCGTCGTTGTCGACGAGGACGGGGACGGCGAGGCGGGCGGAGAGGGCGTCCCGCAGGGGTTCGTTGCGCCAGGCGAGGTGCGGGGCGAAGAGGACCTTGGAGCGGTCCGCGTCCACCCAGCCGGCCGCGCCGATGCCGACGGCGTGCACGTCGTGGCGGTCGGACAGGTCGAGGACGAGTTCGCAGATGGTGTCCTCGACGACCTTGGGGCTCTTCGACTTGTGCGGGGTCTCGGTGCGGACCTTCTCCAGGATCACGCCGTCCGCGTCAACGACCCCGGCCATGACCTTCGTGCCGCCGATGTCGATGCCGACGGTGGGCACGCGCGGTGCGGTCAGGTGCGACCGGCGCTCTCGGGTCCCGACGGTACGCAGGACGGTGGCGCGGGCGGAGCCGCGGTGCGCGAAGTCGCGGTAGGTGCTCATGTCCCTGCGGGGTCTCGGGGGCGTGGGGTTCGTTGCGTGACGGGAGGGCCCGCCGGACCCGATTCTGCCATCTGCGGTGTGTGGGTGGGGTGGGGGTTCGGTCGCGGGACGGAGGGCCCGGGCGGGCGGACCCGCCGCCGCCCGGGCGGGCCCGTCACTCGTCGGGCGTCGTGGTGCCCGAGCGTTCGAGTTCGTGGCGGAGGTCGTCCAGCTCGCTGCCGCCCGCCATCTGCCGGGTGAGCTCGTCCAGCGTCACGGAGTCCTTGGTGTGGCTCGCGGTCATGGTGCCGCGCTTGAGCAGTACGAAGCGGTCACCGACCAGGTACGCGTGGTGCGGGTTGTGGGTGATCAGCACCACGCCCAGGCCGGCGTCCCGCGCCGCGGCCACGTACTTCAGCACCACGCCGGACTGCTTGACGCCCAGCGCCGCGGTCGGCTCGTCGAGGACGAGGACCTTCGCGCCGAAGTGGACCGCGCGGGCGATCGCCACGCACTGGCGCTCGCCGCCGGAGAGCGTGCCGATGGGCTGGTCCACGTCCCGCAGGTCGATGCCCATCCGCAGCAGCGCGGAGCGGGTGGTCTCGCGCATGGTGCGCACGTCGAGGCGGCGCAGCGGCCCGGTGCCCTTCACCGGCTCGGAACCGAGGAAGAAGTTCCGCCACACGGGCATCAGGGGCACCACGGCCAGGTCCTGGTAGACGGTGGCGATGCCGCGGTCCAGGGCGGCGCGCGGGGAGGAGAGCCGGGTCTGTTCACCCTCGATCGAGAAGGTGCCGGCGTCGTGCTGGTGCAGCCCCGCGATGATCTTGATCAGGGTGGACTTGCCGGCGCCGTTGTCGCCGAGCACACAGGTGATCTCGCCGGCGTGCACCTGGAGCGAGACGCCCTCCAGGGCGCGGATGTTCCCGTAGTACTTGCTGACCTCGTCCAGTGCGACCAGCGGGGGCCGCTCGGCGTCGTTCGCGGCGTTCTCTGTGTTCTCTGTGTTCTCTGTGTTCTCGGTCATCGTGACGCCTCCGCCCGCTTGCGCACCCATGCGTTGAGCAGGGTCGCGAGTAGCAGCATCGCGCCGAGGAAGAACTTGAACCAGTCGGGGTTCCACTCCGCGTACACGATGCCCTTGCTGGTCATGCCGAAGATGAACGCGCCGACCGCGGAGCCGATCGCGGAGCCGTAGCCGCCGGTGATCAGACAGCCGCCGATGACCGCGGCGATGATGTAGATCAGCTCGTTGCCGACGCCCTCTCCGGACTGCACCACGTCGAAGGAGAAGAGCAGGTGCTGTCCGGAGATCCAGGCCGCGAAGGCGACCCCCATGTAGAGGCCGATCTTGGTCCGGGCAACCGGGACGCCGACCGCGCGGGCCGCGTCCGCGTTGCCGCCGACGGCGTAGATCCAGTTCCCGAAGCGGGTGCGCAGCAGGATCCAGGTGGCGAGGGCGACCAGGCCCAGCCACCACAGGATGGTGACCTTCAAGGTCACGTCCCCGATGACCAGCTCGGAGGCGAAGACCTTCTTCGCCGCGGCGAAGCCCTCCATGTCGCTGATGGAGTCGGTGGAGACCCGTCCGGTGATCAGCTTGGTGAAGCCGAGGTTGAGGCCGGTCAGCATCAGGAACGTACCGAGCGTGATGATGAAGCTGGGGAGCTTGGTACGGGTGAGCAGGACGCCGTTGAAGACGCCGACGGCCAGGGTGACCAGCAGGGAGACGAAGACGCCCACCCAGACGTTGGCGGTCATCTGGTAGCTGAACATCGACGAGAACAGCGCCGACGTGGTCACCAGGACGCCCGCGGAGAGGTCGAACTCCCCGCCGATCATCAGCAGGGCGACGGGGACGGCCATGATCCCGATGGTGGAGGCCGCGTACAGCACGGTGGAGAAGCTGGACGCCTGGAGGAAGGAGTCCGCGACGATCGAGAAGAAGAGGAACACGGCGACGGCGCCGACGACGGAGCCCAGCTCGGGGCGGCCCAGCAGCTTGCGCAGCACCGAGGTGTGCAGCAGCCGCTCGTCGCCGGCCGCCTCCTTGTCCAGGCCCACCGGTGGTGGTGGAGAGGTCGCGTTCATCGGGTCCCCCGCTTGGTGTAGTCCTCCAACTGCGCCGCGTCGTCCTTGGTCAGGATCTGCGGTCCGGTGAGCACGGGCTTGCCGCCGCCGAGGACGTCGGCGTTGTACCGGTAGAGCCAGAGCAGGTCGACGGCCTCGTACCCCTGCAGATAGGGCTGCTGGTCGACGGCGAAGCCGAGCGTGCCGGCCTTGAGGGCCGCGGCGACCTTGGGGTTGAGGTCGAAGGTGTCGATCTCGGCCTTGCTGCGGGCGGTCTCCTTGGCACGGACCGCGGTGTCCGCGAAGGGCGCGCCGAGGGTGACGACGGCGTCGATCGACGGGTCGGTCTGGAGCTTGGCCTCGATGGACGCCTGGACGTCGGGCATGTTGGTGCCGTCGACGTACAGGTTCTGCAGCTCGCCGTCGAAGGTCTTCTTGGCGCCGGCGCAGCGCTGCTCGTGGCCGACGTTGCCCTGCTCGTGCAGGATGCACAGGGCCTTCTTCTTGCCGCGGGCGTCCAGCTCGTCGCCGACCGCTTCGCCGGCCACCGTCTCGTCCTGGCCGATGTGGGTCAGGGCGCCGTACTCCTTGGACTGGGCGGATCCGGAGTTGATGGTGATCACCGGGATGCCGGCGGCGGCTGCCTTCTTGACGACGTCCTTCATGGCGTCCGGCTTGGCGAGGGTGACGATCAGGCCGTCCACCTTCTTGTCGATGGCCGCCTGGACGAGCTGGGCCTGCTGCTGGCCCTCGTCGTTCTTGGAGTACAGGAAGTTGATGTTGTCCTTGGCGGCGGCTTCCTGGGCGCCCTTCTGCACGATGTCCCAGAAGGTGTCGCCGTCGCCGGAGTGGGTGACCATGGCGAAGGTCCAGCGGGGCGTGGTGACCGTGGCCTTACCGCCGGACGCGGCGGCCTCGCGGGCCTCTTCGGCGCGCTTGCCGCCGGTGCTGCTGCACCCCACCAGGGAGAATCCGAGCACCGCCGCCAGCACCGCGCCCAGCGCGCGTACCCCTGTCCTTGCCCTTGCCACGACGCCGTGCCCTTCTTGCCGTACTGCTGCTAGCCCTGCGCTGTGCCGCGCCCGGCGGGGCGGCCCGGGGGCCAGATGTTGCGCCCCAGCCGCCCAAGTATGGGTCACGGCAGGTGGGCGGGTGGGCATCGGGTACGCCGGGGTGGTCACCGGGGGCGCTCCCGGCGCGGTCATCGGGTGCCGTCGGCGGTGAGGTCCGCGAGGGCGTCGGCGTCCTTCTGGCGGACCAGGGCGGGCCCGGTCAGCACGGGCTTGCCGCCGCCGACGACGTTGCGGTTGACCTTGTTGAGCCAGAGTTCGTCGACCGCGAGGTAGCCCTGGAGGTAGGGCTGCTGGTCGACGGCGAAGCCGATCTCGCCGGCCTTGAGCTGTTTGACGACGTCGGCGTTGAGGTCGAAGGTGTTGACCTCCGCCGAGGCCTTCGCGCCCTTCTTGGCCTGCACGGACGCGGCGGCGAACGGCGCGCCGAGGGTGACGACGGCGTCGACGTCCCCGGTGGCCTGGAGCTTCGCCTGGATGGTGGAGGTGGAGGCGGGCATGTTGGTGCCTTCGACGTTGAGGTTCTCCACGGTGCCCTTGAAGCTCTTCTTCACCCCGGCGCAGCGGGCTTCGTGGGAGACGTTGCCCTGTTCGTGGATGACGCAGACGGCCTTCTTCTTCCCCCGTGCGTTCAGCTCCTCGCCGACGGCTTCGCCGGCGACGGACTCGTCCTGGCCGATGTGGGTGAGGGCGCCGAGGGCCCGGGAGAACTCGCCGCCGGAGTTGATCGTGACGACGGGTATGCCGGCGGCCACCGCCTTCTTGACGACGTCCCGGACGGCTTCCGGCTTGGCGAGGGTGACGACGATCCCGTCGACCTTCTGGTCGATGTAGGACTGGACGAGCTGGGCCTGCTCCTTGCCCTCCTTGTTGGCGGCGTACAGGAACTCGACGTTGTCCTTCGCCGCCGCCACCTTGGCGCCCTTTTGGACGATGTCCCAGAAGGTGTCGCCCTCGCCGGAGTGGGTGACCATGGCGACCTTCATCCGGGGGGTGTCGGCCGCGCGGCCCTTCCCGCCGTCCGCGCCCGTGGAGTCCTTGGCCTCCTTGCCTCCGGAGCTGCTGCACCCGGCGGCAAGGACCAGGGCGCACGCGGCGAGCAGGGCTGTTGCCGTGCGGTGGGTTCGCATGGTGGGTCCGCCTTCACTCCCGGCCGCCCGGTTGGCGGCTGGGTGAGTTTCTACGGCGGTGACACGGCCCCGTCAATACTTTGTCCGAACATTCTTACGCGCCTGACATTTCACCCGTGCGGAGGTCGGGGAGCGTGCCCGGGCGGCGCCCTCAGGGGCGCACCAGGAGCTGGAACTCGAAGGCGTAGCGCGAGGCGCGGTAGATGTGGGAGCCGTGCTCGACGGCCCGGCCGGTGTCGTCGAAGGTGGTGCGCTCCATGGTGAGCAGCGGTGCGCCCGGCGCCTCGCCCAGCAGTTCCGCCTCGGCCGCGGTGGCGGCGCGGGCACCCACCGACTGGCGGGCGCTGTGGAGGGTGATGCCGGCCGCGCGCATCAGCCGGTAGAGGCCGGTGGCCTCCAGGCGTTCGGTGTCGTACGCGAGCAGGTCGGCGGGCAGGTGGTTGGTGAGCAGCGCCATGGGCTCCCCGTGGGCGTACCGCAGCCGCTCGACGGCCTGGACCTCTGCGGCTTCCGCGACGCCGAGGGCCGCGGCGACGCGGGCGCCGGCCGGCTCCACGGCGTTGCGCAGCACGACGGTGGCGGGCCGCTGGCCGGCCGCCTCCAGGTCGTCGTAGAGGCTGCTCAGCTCCAGCGGGCGTTTGACCTGGCTGTGCACCACCTGGGTGCCCACGCCGCGGCGTCGCACCAGCAGTCCCTTGTCGACCAGGGACTGGATCGCCTGGCGCACGGTGGGGCGGGACAGGCCGAGCCGGCCGGCGAGCTCGATCTCGTTGCCGAGCAGGCTGCCGGGGGTCAGGGCGCCCCGCTCGATGGCCGCCTCCAGCTGCTGGGACAGCTGGTAGTAGAGCGGGACCGGGCTGGTGCGGTCCACGCTCAGCTGGAGCGACACCGACGGGTCGGTCTCTGGTTTGGGCTGCTTGGACACGGAGCGAGCGTAGTGCGCTCTCATGTTGACGGGAAGTCGTGAAGTCCGGTTGTCATGACAAAGTCTTGACAGCGGTGGCGGCCGGACTCCATTTTGGGCGCATGCGCATCGGATTGATCGGTACGGGACGCATCGGGACGTTTCACGCGGGCGTGCTCAGCCGCCACCGGGAGGTCGGCTCGCTGGTCGTCGCGGACGCGGACACCGCTCGGGCGGCGGCGGTGGCCGAGCAGGTCGGGGCGACGGCCGCGCCCGGCGTCCACGAGGTCTTCAGCTGGGGCGTGGACGCGGTGGTGATCGCCTCGGCGACCTCGTCCCACGCAGAGCTGATCGGCCGCGCGGCCCGCGCGGGCCTGCCGGCCTTCTGCGAGAAACCGATCGCACTGGACCTGCCGAAGACGCTGGAGGCGCTGCGGGCGGTGGAGGAGGCGGGCACCGAGTTGCAGCTCGGCTTCATGCGCCGCTTCGACGCCGGGTACGGCGCCGCCCGGGAGGCGGTGCGCTCGGGCCGGCTGGGTCGGCTGCACACCGTACGGGCGATCACCTCCGACCCGGCGCCGCCGCCCGCCGCATATCTGCCGCTGTCGGGCGGTCTGTACCGGGACTGCCTGGTGCACGACTTCGACGTGCTGCGCTGGGTCACCGGCCGCGAGGTGGTCGAGGTGTACGCGCTCGGGTCGGACGCCGGGCCCTCGATGTTCCGCGAGGCGGGCGACGTGGACACGGCGGCGGTGCTGCTCACCCTGGACGACGGCACGCTGGCGACGGCGACCGCCACCCGCTGCAACGGCGCGGGGTACGACGTGCGGATGGAGCTGTCCGGGGAGCTGGACCAGGTCGCGGTCGGGCTCGACGAGCGCACCCCGCTGACCTCCACCGAGCCGCAGGGCCCGCCGCGCGCCCCGCGGCCGTGGCCCGGCTTCCTGGAGCGGTTCGCCCCCGCGTACGAGGCGGAGCTGGGCGCCTTCGTCGAGCTGGTGCGCGGCGAGCGGGAGAACCCGTGCGACGGGCGGGAGGCGCTGGCGGCGCTGCGGATCGCCGAGGCGTGCGAGCTCTCCCGCCGGGAGCGGCGCGCGGTGCGCCTCACCGAGATCGCCACGGACGCCTAGCGCGCCCGTACGGCCCCGCGTGGCCCTGCGCCTCCGGACGCATCCGCCGCTTCCCTGCGGGCGCGTTGGTCCCCACCGGCCGGTGGGTGGCTTGTCGCGCAGTTCCGCCCCGTGCCCTGCGGGCACGGGGGGAACCCCAGCGCCCCAAACACCTCCACCCCCAGCCCGCAGACAACTGACGGGGGAAGCACAACAGGGGCGCGGGAATGCGCGAACAGCCACAGACAGGCCGCAGACGCCACACCGCAGCCCGCCGCACGGCGAGGGCGCGTTCCTACCAGCGCACCGGGAGGCTGCGTACGCCTCGGATCAGCAGGCCCGGTAGCCATTCCAGCGGTCCCGCCGACGGGTCGACGGCCAGTTCGGGGCAGCGGGTGAGCAGCGTCTTCAGCGCGATGCGGGCCTCCAGCCTGGCCAGTGGCGCGCCGATGCAGAAGTGGATGCCGTGCCCGAAGGCGATGTGGCCGCGGGCGTCGCGGTGGATGTCGAAGCGGTCCGCGTCGGGGAAGCGGGTCGGGTCGCGGTCGGCCGGGCCGAGGCCCACGATCACCATCTCGCCCGCGGGGATCACCGTGCCGGCGATCTCCACGGGCTCGGCGGTGAAGCGGTACGTCGCGCTCTCCACCGGGCCGTCGTAACGCAGCACCTCCTCGATCGCGCCGTCCAGGAGGGAGAAGTCGGCGCGCAGCTCGGCGAGTTGCTCGGGGTGGGCGAGCAGGGCGCGGACGCCGTTGACGATCAGGTTGACCGTGGTCTCGTGGCCGGCGATCAGCAGCAGATGGGCGAGGGCGCGCAGTTCGGGGCCGGTGAGGTGGTCGTCACCCTCGTCCCGGGTGCGGATCAGCGCGGAGAGCAGGTCGTCGGAGCCGCCGTTGGACCGCTTGTCCGCTATGAGGTCGTCGAGGTAGCCGCCGAAGTAGCGCAGGGCGCCCTCGCGCTTGCCGAGGTCGGTCGGGGCGACGAGTTCGTTGGACAGCTCGCGGAAGGATTCGCGGTCGGTGATCGGCACGCCGAGCAGTTCGCATATCACCGTGATGGGCAGCGGGAAGGCGAAGTCCTTCACGAGGTCGGCGCGACCGGCCGGGACCATGGCGTCGAGGAGTTCGTCGGTGATCTCCTGGACACGGGGCGCCAGTTGCTGCATGCGGCCCGGGGTGAACTCGCGGGACACCAGCTTGCGCAGCCGGGTGTGGTGGGGCGGGTCGCGCTGCAGCAGGCTCGGCCCGATGATCTCCGTGTCCGACGCGGAGAACCCGGCGACCTGGGGGTTCTTGCTGAGGCGCTGGTCGACGAGGGCGGCGCGGGCCTCCTCGTGGCCGACGATCAGCCAGAAGTGGCCGTTGGGGTCGCCGACGGGTCGTAAGGCGTTGCACACGCGGTGCACGGGACCGCTGGCGCGCAGCTTCGCGTAGTACGGATAGGGGTCTTCCCGGAAGCCCGGCAGCTCCGTCAGGTCGAGGGTGGTGGTCATCGGGTCAGGCTACGTCGCCGTGCGGACGTCGAAAACAGGGCCGGGGCGGGGTCCGGCCCCTGGTGGCCGAGATGATGACCCCCCGTCAGCTCTCGGCCTGAGCACCCGTCAGGTATGTGGGTCGTCGTCGTCCAGGAGGCCGGCGTCGTGGACGAGCAGGGCGATCTGGACGCGGTTGTTGAGGGCGAGCTTGGCCAGGATGCGGGAGACGTGGGTCTTCACCGTGGGGACGCTCATGTAGAGCGTGGCGGCGATCTCCGCGTTCGAGTTGCCGCGGCCGACCGCGACGGCGACTTCCCGCTCCCGCTCCGCGAGGCCCGCCACCTTGGTGGCCGCCGCCGTGCGGCGCGGGTCTCGGGACCCGGTCGCGGGGTCCGCCCCGTCGGCGACGTGGGTCATCAACTGCCTGGTCACCGCGGGCGACAGCACCGGGTCGCCGGCGGCCACCCGACGCACCGCGGCCACGATCTCCGCGGGCGCGGTGTCCTTCAACACGAAGCCGGCCGCGCCGGCCCGCAGCGCCCGCAGCACCTGCTCGTCGGCGTGGAAGGTGGTGAGGACGACGACCTCGGGGGCGTCGGGGCGGCGCCGTAGCTCCTCCGTTGCGGTGAGCCCGTCGACCTGCGGCATCCGGATGTCCATCAGCACCACGTCGGGGGCGAGCCGGGCCACCAGGGCGGGCACCTCGGAGCCGTCGGCCCCCTCCCCCACGATCTCCAGGTCGTCGGCGCCGCCGAGCATGAAGGAGAGTCCCGCACGGACGAGGGGGTCGTCGTCGACGACGAGCAGCCGGATAGTCATGCCGCCCACGGTAGCCAGGCGCGCACGTGGAATCCGCCGTCCCCCGTCGCCCCGTGCTCCAGACTGCCGCCGGCGAGCGTGGCCCGCTCCCGCAGCCCGATCAGCCCCTGCCCGGAGCCGGGCACCGGCTCGACCTCGTCCTCGGGCGCCGGATTGTCGACCCGTACGACGACGCCGTCGCCCGGTCTGCCCTCGACCGCGACCGTGACCTCGGCGCCGGGGGCGTGCTTGCGGGCGTTGGTCAGACCCTCCTGGGCGATCCGGTACACGGTGCGGCCGATCGCGGCGGGCATCCGGGCCGGCTCCTGGACGCCGTTGTCGAGGACGACCTTCATGCCCGCCTCGCGGGACTCGTCGACCAGGGCGTCCAGGGTGGCGAGGGTCGGCTGCGGACGGTCGCCGTACTCGCCCTCGCCCGGTGCGCGCAGCACGCCGATGATCTCCCGCAGGTCCTGGAGCGCTTCGTGCGCGCTGTCGCGGATCACCCCGGCCGCCCGGGCGACCTCGGCGGGCGGCGCGTCGGGGCGGAACTCCAGGGCGCCCGCGTGCACGCTGAGCAGGGTCAGCCGATGGGCGAGCACGTCGTGCATCTCGCGGGCGATGGCTTCCCTGGCCAGCCGCTGCGCCTGCTCGGCGCGCAGCTCCGCCTCGGTCTCGGCGCGGCGGGCCCGTTCGCGCAGGGCTACGTACAGCTGCCGCTGGGAGCGTACGAGCAGGCCCCAGCCGATCACCAGCAGGACGACGAGGGTGCCGGCGACGATCGAGGTGAGGGTGGTGGTCTCCGGGTCGGGGCGGACGAACGGCTGGACGACCCCGAGGGCGATCCCGAGCACCCCGACGATCGCGACGGGCTTGAAGGGGCGGTGCACGGCGAGGCTGAACAGAGAGACCAGCAGGGCGCCCGCGGCGGCCGGCGAGGCCACCGAGACCACGCACAGCACGGCCGCGAGCTGCACCGGCCAGCGCCGCCGCGCCCAGATCGCGAAGCAGCTCACGAAGCCCACGACCTCGTCGAAGCGGACGGCGCCGACGTCCCCGTTGATCCGCCGGCTGGTGTCGATGACGACCATCCCGATCAGCGCGACGAACAGGAACGCGACCAGGTCCACGACCCAGTCGCGCACGGTGCGCCGCGGCCGGCCCTTGGCGGTCGTCCGTACGCGCCGCTCCCCTGCCAGCTGCGGATCGTGGAGCTCCGGGTCCGCGGCCATGGCCGAGGGAAGCAGCCAGGGGTATTCCGTACGCGTCATGGAACAAAGTTACGCAGGTGGGGGGCGGTCCACCCGCCGTCGGCCGCGGACGGCTACCAAAGTCGCGCAAGCCGAGACTTTCGGCGGTCCGCCGCAGCCGGAGGGCGGACGCGGGGCGGTGGCGGCCGGGATCACCATCGGTGACATGAAGAAACTCCTCGAAACCGTCGGCGGGCTGCTGCTGCTCTTCGGCGCCGCCGGCGTCGTCCGCGAGCTGACGGGGTGGTTCCCCTTCCTCGGGGCCACCCGGCTGCTCACGGAGAACGTGTCCTTCCTCCAGGACCACGCGGCGCTCACCAATGCCGTGATCGCGGTCGTCGGCTTCGTGACGGTGATGATCGCGGAGAGCCGCAGCCGATGAGCCTGTCGACCCGGTCGAGTGGGTCGTCGCGCGAGTCGTCGCGTGCGTCGAGTGAGTCGAGCCGGCCGAGTCGGTCACAACGCCAAAATACACCACGAGAATCAGCTGAAACGCGAATCCAGCAGGCATGACCAATTCCCTCACCCGACGCTGGACAGCGAACTCGCATTCCACGTACCGTCCTTCTCGCGCCGCCCGAATGCCTGACCACCATTCAGACGGCCAGAAGAAAGCCGAACCATCCGTGCCGCACCGCATCCGGGGGCACGCAGCAGTAGATGGGGGATGAGCACGGCGGCTCCTTTCCGCCGTGTCCAGCTCTCCTCGCGAACAGAGCTATTCAGGAATCCTTTTGACCAATGGTCAGCAAGGCTGAAGCGCGCCGCCGGGCGGTGCGGGGCCTCCCGCTCCCCCCGGCGGCACATCGACCAGCGAGGGAAAGGCAACTTTGATGAAGTCGAAGAGGACCACCGTGGCCGGCGTGCTCGCCGGGGCCTGTCTGACGGGCACCCTGGCCATGACCGGCGCAGCGCCGGCGAACGCAGCGCCCGCCGCGCCCGCCGACTGGCGCGACTGCACCACCAACTCCGTGTGCGTGTGGGACCACAGCAACTACAACGGCGCGTTCCTGGCCGGCGGCGCCAACGTCCCCAACGTGGGAACGACGATGAACGACCGCACGACCTCCCTGGGGAACCTCACCAGGTCACGGATCTGCTTCTACGACCACTCAAGCTACCGGGGCGAGCTCCTCGCGAGCGTGGGCCCCGGCGAGTGGCGCCCCAACATCGGAGCGCACGCCAACGACCGCATCACGTCCTGGCGAACCTGCTGATCGTCGACTGACGGAAGGCCGCGGCGGCCCGCAAGGACCGCCGCGGCCTTCCGCACGTGTCGGCGCTTCTTCCGGCTTTCCCGTGGCGGGCCGGAACTTTCCCGTGGCGGGCCGGAACGAAGAAAGCGACGAGCGAAAAGGCAATACGGGAAAGGCGCGACGGCAATGCGGGACAAATGACGGTTGAGTTCCGGCCGTTGTGTGCTGCGAATGCCACCGCGAACCGGCTGACGGCAACACTGCCGTGCACCTACGCCGGCGGCTGGAGAAGCCGTCGGCACCCCGAAGGAAAACCGTACGCCGTAACCCCGCGGGGGCATTGGTCTCCACCGGCCGGTGAGTCCTTGTCGCACAGTTCCCCACACCGCTAATCAGGGGTGCCCAACTTCTGGTGGCGGGCGCTGAGACGGGCCGCGCCCCGGGCGGTGAGGCTGCCGAAGACCCGCAGTCGGGAGATGCCGCCGTCGGGATAGATGTCGATGCGCACGTCACGGCCGACGACGGGGGCGGCCAGCACGAAGCGGTGGTTGGTGTCGGGCTGCAGGCGGGTGCGCGGCAGCACCTCGGTCCACATCGAAACGCCGACACCGCGAGCGTCGCTGCCATGGCTGTTGTCGCTGCCGTCGTCGTCCTGGCGTACGGAGAGCGACGCCCAGCCGGCGCTGTTGCCCAGGAGGTAAGCGGTGTCGATCTCGACGGCGCGGATCTCGGCCTGTTCGACGAGCCGGTAGCTGATCCAGTCGTTGCCCCGGTCGCGGCGGCGGCGGGTCTCCCAGCCGTCGTCCATCTTGTGCGAGCGCCCGGGTCGGATGGTGTTGGTGGCCGGCGAATAGAAGCGGTCGGACGCGTCCTCGACCCGGCCGCCGTTCTCCAGCGCCGCGAGGTCGAAGGTGCCGAGGGCGGCGAGCCAACCGGGGTCGGGCGCGACGTCCCCGTACACCCGCAGCCGGGCGATGCCCCCGTCGGGGTGCTGGTTGACCCGCAGGTGCGTGAAGCGCCGTTCGGTCGCGACCGCGAAGCCGTTGGCCGCGTGGCCGCCGACGGGAGTGCGGGGTACGAGCACCGTCCACTCGACGTCGTCGGCGAGGAGTTCCGCGGGCGAGGGCGAGCCGGCCACGGCGGCGGCCTCGATCGACACGGACTGCGGGTGGTTGCCGCGGAAGTGGGCGGTGTCGACGACGACGCCGCGTATCACTCCGGGTGCGCCGAGGCGGACCAGGGCCCAGTCGTGGTCGCCGTCCGCGGGGTGGGGCCGCTCCCGCGAGCTCCCGCGCCGGCGCCGGGTCTCCCAGCCGTCCATGATCTTGCCCTTGTGGCCGAAGCGCTCGGGGTCGAACTCGGCGGGGCCCGGCTTCAGCAGGTTCTCGCGGTGGGCGAAGAACTCGTCGTTGGCGGCGACGACCCCGGCGCCCAGCCGCCGGTCGGCGAGGTCCGTTCCGTGGGCGAAGGGGAAGTCGGCGGTGCGGTAGTCGGCGTAGGGGTCGCCGCCCGCATACGGACGGGCGGCGCCCGTGAACGTCGGGAGGGAGGCCCCGGCGGACGTGTGCGGGGAGGGGACCGCGTTCGGCTGGGTCATGGGGTCAGTCGTTCCTTTCGAGTAGTCGGCCGGTCGGCCCGGCCACCGTCCCGTCGGTCGCGATGCGTTCACCTCGCAGCCAACTGGAGCGGACGACTCCGTGGAGGGTGCGGCCCGCGTACGCCGTGACCCGGTTGCGGTGGTGCAGCCGGGCCGGATCGACGGTGAAGGTCTCCTCGGGCGCGAGGACGGCGAAGTCGGCGTCCCGGCCCGGCTCTATGGCGCCCTTGCGGGTCAGCCCGGCGAGGCGGGCGGGGCCCGTGGACATCCAGCGGACGACGTCGTCCAGCGCGTGTCCGCGCCGGCGCGCCTCGCTCCACACGGCGGGCAGGCCGAGTTGGAGGGAGGAGATGCCGCCCCAGGCGGAGGCGAAGTCCGCGGTCTTCAAGTCGCCCGTGCACGGGGAGTGGTCGGAGACGATGCAGTCCACGGTGCCGTCGGCGAGCCCGGCCCACAGGGCGTCCCGGTTCGCGGCCTCGCGGATCGGCGGGCAGCACTTGAACTCGGTCGCCCCGTCGGGAACCTCCTCGGCGGTGAGGGTGAGGAAGTGCGGACAGGTCTCGACGGTGATCCGCACGCCGTCGGCCTTGGCCCGCGCGATCAGCGGCAGCGCGTCGGCGGACGACAGGTGCAGTACGTGGACGCGGGCGTCCAGCCTGCGGGCGTGGGCGATCAGCCGGGCGACGGCGGTGTTCTCGGCGTCGCGCGGCCGGGAGGCGAGGAAGTCGGCGTAACGGGGCCCGGGCTGCGGCTCCGTCAGCCGGCCGGGGTCCTCGGCGTGCACGATCAGCAGCCCGTCGAAGGCGGCCGTGTCGGCCATGGCGCGGGAGAGTGCGGCGTCGTCGAGTGCGGGGAACTCCTCGACGCCCGAGGGCGACAGGAAGCACTTGAAGCCGAAGACGCCGGCGTCGTGCAGCGGTCGCAGGTCCGCGGCGTTGTCGGGTATCGCACCGCCCCAGAAGCCGGTGTCCACGTGCGCCTTGGCCCGCGCGACGTCCCGTTTGGTGCGCAGGTGCGCCACCGTGGTGGTGGGCGGCAACGAGTTCAGCGGCATGTCGAGCAGGGTGGTGACGCCCCCGGCCGCGGCGGCTCGGGTCGCGGTCCAAAAGCCCTCCCACTCGCTGCGCCCGGGGTCGTTCACGTGGACGTGGGTGTCGACGAGGCCGGGCAGCAGCGCGTCGTCACCGAGGTCCGTCATTCGGGCGCCGGTCGGTACGGGCGCGTCGTGGGGCAGCACGGCGTCGATCCTGCCGTCCGTGACGGTGACGAGCGCGGGCCTGCTGCCGCCGGGGAGGCTGACCCGGGTCGAGCGGAGCGCCCGGCGCCGCCCCCGGTCCGGGCCGTTCGGGTCCACGTTCGACATCCGCCACCCCATCCGAGAATTCAACGAACTGTTGAAGAGTCGTCGAACGAATCTTCGCCACCTCGATCGAGACCCGTCAAGAGGGCAGAGCTTCCGCCTTATGGAGCAGAACTTCCGCAGAGCAGAAGGCCATGGGGGTCGAAGAGGTCGCCCGAGAAGGGCTCCCGAGCCCCCTTCCGACCGCCGTTGACCGGGGAAGACCCGAGGCCAGCGGCGATGTGCGGAAAGCAGCGGACCGGTAGGCTGCTCACTCGCCCGTCCGCCCGAAAGGACCGCCGCCCGTGCCGACGTCCAGCGCCAGTTCCACCGACGCCGCCAAACCAGCGAACAGCGGCGGAGTGCAGTCCCTGGAGCGCGCCTTCGATCTGCTCGAAAGAATGGCCGACGCCGGGGGCGAGGTCGGGCTCAGCGAGTTGTCCGGCAGCAGCGGGCTCCCCCTGCCCACCATCCACCGACTGATGCGCACCCTCGTGGCCTGCGGATACGTACGTCAGCAGCCGAACCGCCGCTATGCGCTGGGCCCCCGGCTGATCCGCCTCGGCGAGTCCGCGTCCCGCCTCCTCGGCACCTGGGCCCGCCCGTACTTGGCGCGGCTGGTCGAGGAGACCGGCGAGACGGCGAACATGGCGCTGCTGGACGGCGACGAGGTCGTGTACGTGGCGCAGGTGCCGTCCAAGCACTCGATGCGGATGTTCACCGAGGTGGGACGGCGGGTGCTGCCGCACTCCACGGGCGTGGGCAAGGCGCTCCTCGCGGACCTCCCCGCGCAGGACGTCCGGGCGTTGCTGGCACGGACGGGGATGCCGGCGGCCACGGAGAAGACGATCACCACGCCGGAGGGCTTCCTGGCCGCCCTGGAGTCGGTGCGGAGCGCGGGCTACGCCGTCGACGACAACGAACAGGAGATCGGGGTGCGCTGCCTCGCGGTGTCCGTGCCCGACTCCCCGACGGCGGCGGCGATCTCGATCTCGGGGCCGGCCGGGCGGGTGACCGAGGAGGCGACGGAGCGGATCGTGCCGATCCTCCAGGAAGTGGCGCGGGACCTGTCGGCGGCGCTTGCGGACACGGGCTCGGGCGGGGCGTAGGCGGTAGGCGTGGGCGTACGACTGCCGCGCCCCGGTTCGACGGGGGCGCGGCAGCGAGCGTGCGGGCGGAGCGGGGGCGCGGCGCGTTAGGCGCCGTTGGCCGCTTCCTCGATGAGGTCCACGACCGCCTTGGGCTGGGACGCCAGCGACGCGTGGCTGGCGTCGAGTTCAATGGTCTTGCGGGGGTTCATCCGCGCGGCCATCCGGCGCTCGTTGTCCGGGTCGATCATGCGGTCACCGGTGGACACCTGGTACCAGACCGGCTTGGTGCGCCACGCGGGCGCGGTGACGTTGTCGCCGAAGGTCGAGGCGAGCGGGGCCTTCTGGGTGACCGCCATGACGAGTGCTTCGTCCTCCGACAGGTCCTGCCCGAAGCTCCACCGGAACTTGTCCTGCTTGATCCAGAGGTAGCCGTCGGAGTCGGGAGCGATGTTCTCGAACGCGGCGGGCGGGTGCTCCTGGCTGATCTGCCCCGGGCTCTCACCGGCGTCCGGCGCGAACGCGGCGATGTAGACCAGCCCGGTGACGTTCGGCAGGTCTCCCGCCTCGGTGATGACCGCGCCGCCGTACGAGTGGCCCACCAGCACCACCGGACCGTCGACCTGCTTGACCATCTTCCGGGTGCGCTCGGCGTCCTCCGCGAGCGAGGTCAGGGGGTTCTCGACGGCGTGGAGCTTGTCGTAGCCGCGCCCCTTCAGTTCGAGGATCGCCTTGCCCCAGTGCGCGGCGCCGCCCCAGAAGCCGTGCACGAGCACGATTGTCGGCTTGTCGGTCATATTCACACCTTCGGCTCGCTTGCGTGTCGGTGACACCCCCTGCCACGTCACGCTAGAGCCGCGCACACCGAGCCGCCACCGCAGGCGCACCCCAGCGCGCGGTGGACGTACGGCAAAGCGTCGGCGCAGGTGGCCGCGCGGCCGTCACGGCACGCGAGCTACCTCTGGCGCGGTAGCTCGCCGAACATGTCGACCGCGTTGCGCACCTGGAGGAGCGCGGGCGCCAGCGCGCTCAGCGAGCCGATCGCACCGGCGATCAGCAGCAGGGCGCGCCGCATCCGGGGGATCTCCGGATCGCCGCACTCCGCCATCGCGGCCAGCACTGCCAGTTCGTCCTCGGCCACCTCCCGATCGGAGAACTGCTTGGGGTGCGCCGCCAACTCCCGGCGCATTCGCGACACGGCCTCCTGAAGACCCAACACCCTCGGGTCCTCGCCGCTGTCCGTCACCTGCGTCTGCCCCACGCTTCGCAACAGACTCATCCCCCTCACCCGCCCCCCGGGTGTCTCGACGACTCTCAGTCGATACTCAACCACCCAGAGTTGCGGGCAAGTTAACGCCATCCAGGGGCGGGCGCGCCACTCCACGGACCGAAATCGGACCGAATTCAGGACGTCGGTTGGGCGACTTCCACGGCGTTGAGCCACACCCGGACGTCGACCGTGACGAACTTGCTCGGGTCGGAGTCGGGAGATTTCCCCTGGTAGGTGGCGATGCCGACGTGTCCGGTGTTCGTCAGCACGCAGAACTTGGAGCCCTTGGGAAGCACTTCCAGGTCAAGGTCCTGGGCATAGCGGGTTTCACTCCGACAGGTGGCCAGTTCGGCCTTCTGCCCGGGGCGCAGGAGGACCAGCCTGCCGTTGTTCACGTCGATCTTGCTGAGGTCCCAGTCGTAGGAGAGGTCGGAGCTGGAGTCGTCGTTGACGGGCTTGAGCGGATCGTCGCCGAAGGTGAGGTGGTACCCGGTGACGAGGTTGATGGTGTTGTGGTCCGTGGGTTCGGGGTCGGCGACGGGCTCTTCGGGCACCGCGGGCGGGGACTGGTCGTCGACGGGCTCGCCGGGGCCGCCCGTGGCGGACGGAGGCTCGTCGGCGGGCGTCGCGTCGGCGGGGTCCGTGGCGTCGGCGGGGTCGGACTGCTGCGTCTGGGCCTTGTCCTTGCCCTTGTCGGCGTCGGCGTCGGCGAGCGCGAGGTACGCGCCGCCGCCGGCGAGCGCCCCCACGGCCAGCGTCGCCGCGACGGCGAGGGCGATGGCCTTGCCGCGCTTCTTCGGGGGCGCGGGCGGCACGGGGGCGTTGGGCCCGGTGCCGGTGCCGTACGGCTGACCGGGTGCGCCGCCGTAGGGCGTGCCGGGGACCGTGGGCGTGCCCGGCTGCGGGTGGCCGGCCGGCTGGGGCTGCGGATGGCCGTACGCGGACGCCGGCGCCGGCCCGAAGCCGGGCGGCGGCGTGGTGGGCGTCGACGCGGCGGTGGGCTCGTACGGTGTCGGCTGCGGTGCCTCGGCGGGCGGCGGAGGCGCGGCCGGCTGCGGCGGCACGGCCGTCGGCGCCTGCGCCGGCGCAGCGGGCGGGGTGAGCGGCGGCGTGGTGGGAGGCGCTGGCACCTGGGCCGGCGCACCGGCAGCAGCAGCGGCCGGCGGCGGAGCCACCGGCGGCGCGGGAGCGGCCTTGCGGGTGCCGATCTCGGCGGCGACTCTGCTCGGCAGCCACTCCTCGGGCCTGCGCAGGACCGTTTCCCCGCTGGCGTTCTGACACAGCGTGAGGAGTTCGGCGACGGGGGGCCGCTCCCCCGGCTCCTTGACCAGGCACCGGGTCACCAGGTCGACCAGTTGGTCCGGCACGTCCGTGAGGTCCGGCTGCTCGTGCACGATCCGGTACAGCACGCCGTGCGAGGTGCCCTCGCCGAAGGCGGCGCGCCCGGTCGACGCGTACGCCGCGACCAGGCCGAGGGCGAAGATGTCGGTGGCCGGGGTGACGGTACTGCCGGCGGCCTGCTCCGGCGCCATGAAGGACGGCGTCCCGATGGTGACCCCGCTGCTGGTGAGCGAGGTGGCGTCGGCGGCCCGGGCGATGCCGAAGTCGATGACGCGCGGCCCGTCGGCGGCGAGCAGCACGTTCGCCGGCTTGAGGTCGCGGTGGACGATGCCCGCGCCGTGGATGACCTGGAGCGCCTCCGCGACGCCGGCGACCAGCAGCAGCACCGTCTCGACGGGGAGCTTCCCGTGCTGGGCGACCGCGTCGGCGAGGGAGGGCCCGGGGACGTACGCCGTGGCGAGCCAGGGCTGTTCGGCGTCCGGATCGGCGTCGATGACGGGCGCCGTGTACAGCCCCTGGACGCGTTGCGCCGCGTGCACCTCCTGGGCGAAGCGGCGGCGGAACTCGGCGTCCTGGGCGAAGTCGGGCCGGATCACCTTGATGGCGACGGGCCGTCCGCCGGGCGTGTAGGAGAGATAGACCTTGCCCATGCCGCCGGCGCCGAGCCGGGCGGCGATGCGGTATCCGGCGACGTGCCGCGGATCTCCGTCACCGAGCGGCTGGAAGACCGTCTTCGGCTCGCCTCGGTGCCCCCGTGGCTCCTGCTGCCCCTGCTGCCCTTGTGATGCTCGCCCAGTCATCTTTCCGCGTCCCCCACGACCAACTTCCCACGGCGGCCCGCGACTCGGGCCCGTGCACCGGAGGGTGCACCCTATCCGAGGTCACCCGGCCGGCTCCACGCAGATGACGCGGGCTTTCGTAGCGCGGGGGGCGCGCGTGCGGTAGGCAGTCCTCCATGACGTACGAAGCTGACGAACCGACCGATCCCGAGCTGCCCGGCGCCGTCGCGGGGCTGCTGCTCGCGGCCGGCGGCGGGCGCCGGCTGGGCGGCCGGCCCAAGGCGCTGCTGCGCCACCGGGGCCGGCCGCTGGTGGAGCACGCCGTGCGCACCCTGCGGGCGGGCGGCTGCGACCCGGTGCACGTGGTGCTGGGCGCCGCGGCCGACCGGGTGTGCGCCGAGGCGGATCTGACGGGTTGTGTGGTCGTGGACAACCCGCACTGGACGCAGGGCATGGGCTCGTCCCTCCGCGCCGGGCTCACCTCCCTGGCCGGTGCGTCGGCGAGCTCGGCGCTCGTCGTCCTCGTGGACCAGCCCGGCATCGGCGCGCGGGCGGTGTCGCGGGTGCGCGAGGCGGCGGGCGCCTCACGGCACGCGCTGGCAGCGGCGACGTACGCCGGCGAACGCGGCCACCCGGTGCTCCTGGGCGCCGCCCGCTGGCCGGACGTGGCACGCGAGGCGCGGGGGGATCAGGGTGCCAAGGGGTATCTGAAGCGGCACCAGGGTGAGTTGGTATTGGTGGAGTGCGGTGACGTGGCCGAGGCGTACGACATCGACGTGGAGGGGGACCTGTGGCGCCTGGAGGGGTGAGGGGGTGTGCGCGGGCCGCATAGGTTGTTCGCACACACCCCGCGCCCCTTGCCCCGTCTCAGATCAGCAGCAGGGACTTGCCCACCGTGGTGCGTTCGGCCAGGGCCTCGTGGGCGCGGGCCGCTTCGGCGAGGGGGTACGTCGCGCCGACGGTCGGGCGGAGAGTGCCGTCGGCCACGCGGCGCAGGGCTTCCACCAGCAGGGCCCGCACCTCCTCGGCGCCCGGGGAGCCCGCTTCCAGGGCGTTGGTGACGGTGACGTCCCGCTGTTCGGCACGGTCGGGGTCGATGTCAGCGAGGCCGCCGCTCGCGGTGCCGTAGGTGACGAAACGGCCGCCCTTGCGCACCGTGTCGAAGGCGTCCCGGCCGAGTTGGCCGCCGGCTCCGTCGAAGGCCAGCGCGACCCCCGCTCCTCCGGTCGCCTCGATGACCCGCTGCTGCCAGCCGGGCTCCGAGTAGTCCACCGTGACCTCCGCACCCAACTCCCCCGCCAACGCGAGCTTGCGCCCGCCCCGCGCCGCCGCGACGACCCGGCCGCCGGCCTCCTTGGCCAACTGCACCACGAGCGAGCCGGCGCCCCCGGCCGCCGCCGCGACAAGGACCCACTCGCCCCGCTGGACCTGCCCCATGAGCAGCAGCATCTGGGCGGTCACCGCGTCGTGCAGCAGGGCAGCCGCGGTCGAGGACGCCACCCCTTCGGGGACCTCCACCAACTCCCGTGCATCGGCCACCATCTGCTCGGCGTAGCCGCCCGTGCCCCGGGCCAGAACGTGACGTCCGACCCAGCCCGGGTCCACGCCCGCCCCGATCGAGAGCACCCGTCCCGCGCCACCGCCACCGGGGACGTACGGCGGCTCCAAAGGGAAGTAGTCGCCGCCCCAGCCGGCTCGCAACAGGGTGTCAAGGTAGATCACGTCGACCGCGGCCATCCCCACCACGGCCTGTCCCCGACCCGCCACGGGGTCCGCGACCTCCGCCACTGTCAGCACCTCGGGTCCGCCAAACTCCGCCACCCGGATCGCACGCATCTCGGCCACCGCTCCTCATGTCTGGATCAACATCTCCCTGCAACGTAGAACCTCAAGGAGGGTTGAGGGCAAGCGGGACAGCCGTCTCGTGCTCGATCCGAGTGGCGAGGGTGGCAGGGCGGAGCCGGCCGATCGGCCGGCCCACCCACCCGGTTCCCCGCTGGGGTCGGGACGCGGGACGCGGCGCGGGGGGAGGAGGACGAGCGTGGTGAGCGCCGCGGAGGCCGCGAGGGCGGCCCGGGTGCCGTCGGTGACCTCCTGTCGGTGCCCACGCCGATGCCGGCGTCCCGACCCCGCGCCGGGCCGCCGCGCTGCCCGTACCCCCGCCGGACGCCCCGTTCGACCAACTCGGCTGCGCCGTCGTCGCCCAGGTCCGCGGTCGACTAGACACCGTATAGCCCCTTTTAGCCCGCTCGCCGGAGAACAGCCGCTGGCAGGCAGCGGAATTCCGTGGATCCGTTCCGCTCGCGGGCTGGAAGACTGCACCGGTCATCAGGACGACACGGGGCGCGAGCAAGGAGACCGGGATGAGCGTGTACGGCCGCAGGATGCAGAGGAGGGTCACGGCGACGGTGCTCGCGGCGGTCCTCGCCGCGGGTACGGCGGCCTGCGGGGACGACTCCGGCGACGGGTCCGGCAGCGACTCGGGGGACGCGAAGGCCGGCGTCGGGCTGTCGGCCGCGCTCGGCGGCGTCCCCGGGGACCAAGCCGGTCAGACGCTCACGTACTGGAACGTCCCCGAAGTGCGACGCCTCGTCGCGCGGGACCAGAAGCTGTACTCAGCGCTGACCGGGTTCGGCATACCCGAGGTGACGCAGGCGGCCTACCGGGGCGAACCGGTGAGCGAGGCGGTCGGGTTCGACGAGAAGGCGGTGGACACCTCCGTACAGATCGGATCGGACGCCACCCGCCTGACCGGCCGTTTCGACGTCGCCGCCGTCAGCGGGGCGATGAAGAAGCGCGGCTGGAGCGAGACCGAGGCCGACGGTGCGCCGCTGTTCACCGACGAGGAGGCGCGGCTCACCGTGTCGTCCACCGTCCGCTCCACCTCCTACGGCGCGCGGGCACCGCTCTTGCCGTTGGTCGCGCCCAAGGCGTCGGTGGCGGCCGACCCGGCGCACCGGGCCGCGGTCGACTGCCTCGGTGACGACGCCTACCAGGCCACGTTCTACGGCAAGGACCGGCCGCGCCAACTGCCGGGGCTCACGCTCTTCGCGATCGGCGCCCGCACCACGGACGACGGCGCCTCGAAGGAGCGCCTGTGCGCCGTGACGCAGTCCGCGGACGCGGCCCGCGCAGTAGCCGAGGTGCTGCGTCCGAAGACGGCGGCGGGAGAACGGTTCGCGGGGGCGCGCATCGACGTCGGTGACGGCGCCGCACCCGTGGTCACGATGGAGTGGGCGAACTCCTCCGACTCGGGCCTGCGGCCCGGCGCCCAGAACCAGACGGCGGAGCTGCCGCAACTCCTGATGGCCCGCCGCTGAGCCGGCGAAGGACGCCCCCTCGGAGGCACCGCACGACACCCACCACACCTTGAGCTTCCACGATGAGGAAACTAGTATCCATTTTGGATCGCTCAACGCACGTCCCACGCGCCTCCCGCCGAAGGAAGTGACCGCCCGTGTCCGCACCAGCGCCGTCCCCGCTCACCGTCGTCGACGCCGCCCCGCTGGACCGTCAGGAGGAGGTGTTGAGCGAGGCCGCGCTCGCGTTCGTCGCGGAGCTGCACCGGCGGTTCACCCCGCGCCGGGACGAACTGCTCGCGCGGCGCGCCGAGCGCCGGGCCGAGATCGCCCGGACGGGCACGCTCGACTTCCTGCCGCAGACCGCCGCCATCCGCGCGGACGACTCCTGGCGGGTCGCCCCCGCACCCCCGGCCCTGGAGGACCGCCGCGTCGAGATCACCGGCCCCACGGACCGGAAGATGGCCGTCAACGCCCTCAACTCCGGCGCGCGCGTGTGGCTCGCGGACTTCGAGGACGCCTCCGCGCCCACCTGGGAGAACGTGGTCGTCGGGCAGCTGAACATGATCGACGCGTACGCCCGCAGGATCGACTTCACGGACGAGCGCTCCGGCAAGTCGTACGCCCTGAAGCCGAACGAGGAGCTGGCGACGGTCGTGATGCGACCGCGCGGCTGGCACCTGAACGAGCGCCATCTGCGCGCCGCCGACGGCAGCGCGGTCCCCGGCGCCCTCGTCGACTTCGGCCTCTACTTCTTCCACAACGCGCAGCGTCTGGTGGACCTCGGCAAGGGCCCGTACTTCTACCTCCCGAAGACGGAGTCCCACCTCGAAGCCCGGCTGTGGAACGACGTGTTCGTCTTCGCCCAGGACCACGTCGGCCTCCCGCAGGGCACCGTCCGCGCCACCGTCCTCATCGAGACGATCACCGCCGCGTACGAGATGGACGAGATCCTCTACGAGCTGCGCGACCACGCGTCCGGGCTGAACGCGGGCCGCTGGGACTACCTCTTCTCCATCGTGAAGAACTTCCGCGACGGCGGCGCGAAGTTCGTGCTGCCCGACCGCAACGCGGTAGCGATGACGGCGCCGTTCATGCGCGCCTACACCGAACTCCTCGTGCGCACCTGCCACCGCCGCGGCGCCCACGCCATCGGCGGCATGGCGGCCTTCATCCCCTCCCGGCGCGATCCGCAGGTCAACGCGGTCGCCTTCGAGAAGGTGAAGGCGGACAAGGACCGCGAGGCGGCGGACGGCTTCGACGGCTCCTGGGTCGCCCACCCCGACCTGGTGCCGATCGCGACGGCCTCCTTCGACGCCGTGCTCGGCACCCGGCCGCACCAGAAGGACCGGCTGCGCGAGGACGTGTCGGTCACGGCGGACGACCTCATCGCCGTCGACTCGCTGGACGCCCGGCCCACCTACGAGGGGCTGCGCAACGCGGTGCAGGTCGGCATCCGCTACATCGAGGCGTGGCTGCGGGGCGTGGGCGCCGTCGCCATCTTCGACCTGATGGAGGACGCGGCCACGGCCGAGATCTCCCGCTCGCAGATCTGGCAGTGGATCAACGCGGGCGTGGTCTTCGAGAACGGCGAGCGCGCCACCCGCGAGCTGGCCCGCAAGGTCGCCTCCGACGAACTCGACGCGATCCGCGCCGAGTCGGGCGACGAGGCGTTCGCCGCCGGCCACTGGCAGCAGGCGCACGACCTGCTGTTGCAGGTGGCGCTGGACGAGCGGTACGAGGACTTCCTCACCCTGCCCGCGTACGAACAGCTCACCGGCTGACGCAGCGAGCCGACGTCGACGCCCGGGGGCGGCTGGCTGCCATGATGAGGCGCATGGAGTCGAAGGCGGGAGCATCCGCGGCCGTCGTCGGCGGCAGCATCGGCGGCTGTGCCGCGGCGCTGGCGCTGCACCGCGCGGGCTACGGGTCCGTCACCGTCCACGAGCGCACCGGCGGCGACCTCGCGGACCGCGGCGTCGGCATCGGCGTCCACGGCGCCCGGTACGCGGAGTTGGAGGCGGCGGGCTTCCTGGACGCCGGAATGGCGTGCGTCGAGCTCGTCGAGCGCCAGTGGTACGTCCGCGACGGCGCGGGCCCCGGTCTGGGCCGGCGGATCAGGACCGACGCCTTCCCCTTCCGCACGTACGCCTGGGGCCCGTTGTGGCGGGAGCTGCGCGCCCGGGTCCCCGACCCCGTCGCCTTCCACCAGGGCAGCGCGGTCCTGAGCGTGGCGGACACCCCCGCCGGCGTCGAGGTCCGCACCGCGGCCGGCGCCGTCCGCCACGACCTGGTGATCGGCGCCGACGGCTACCGTTCGACGGTGCGGGACGCGGTGTGTCCGCAGGCCCGCCCCCGGTACGCCGGATACCTGGCCTGGCGCGGCGCGTACCCCGAAGGGCGGCTGCCGGGCGGGGAGCGCTGGCAGCGGGACGCGGCGGCGTACGTGGTGTTCCCCGGCGGCCACGTGGTGATCTACCGCATCCCCGACGGCGCGGGCGGCCACCGGGTCAACTGGGTGCTGTACGCCGCGCCGCCGCCCGGTCTCGACCTTCCGCTCGCCACCCCCACCAGCCTGCCGCCCGGCACCCTCAGCACCGCCCTGTGCACCCACCTCACACGGCTGACGCACAATCATCTACCCCCGTTCTGGGCACGGTTGATCGAGGTGACCGCGCCCGACGAGCTCTTCGTCCAGCCGATGTACGACGTCACCGTCGAGCCCGGCGTCAGCGGCCGGCTGGCGCTGCTGGGGGACGCCGCCACCATCGCCCGCCCGCACACCGGGGCCGGCGCGGTCAAGGCGCTCCAGGACGCGGTGCTGCTGGAGAACGCACTCGCCGGTGGAGCCGACCCCGCCGCGGCGCTCGCGCGCTACGACTCGGCCCGGGCGGCCCTGGGCCGCACCATGGTCGACCTGGGGCGCCGGCTCGGCGAGGCCCTGGTGACCTCGACCCCCGACTGGCCCTCGCTCGACGGCCCCGCCCTGGCCGCGTGGTGGCGGCGGGCGGACGCGGCGGGCGCCTTCGGCGGACGTCGACTGCCGGACTGACGACCGTCGCGAAGGCGCGGTGACAGGGGCCCTCCGCCGGCGGGCGGTCACCCGGACGGTCCGGAGCGTCACTCTCGCGCCACACGGGGCGTGCGGGGAGGTGGCGGCGCGAAAACGCTGAGGAGCGACAGCCGTTCCCCACCCCAAGAATCGAGCGACGGCCATGGCTGCGTCCCCCTCCCCCTCCACCCCCTCCTCATCCCCGGCGTCCCCAGCGTCGCGCCGCTCCCGCCGCCGCGGCATATCCCGGGCGGGCGCCGTGGCGCTGGCGCTGTCCACCACGGTGCTGACCGCCGCACCCGCCCTCGCGAGCACCGCCGCCACCGGCGCCGACAAGGGCGGCGGCAAGGGGGGCGGCAAGGGGGGAAAGCCGACGATCGTCCTGGTGCACGGGGCGTTCGCGGACGCCTCCGGCTGGAGCGCGGTCGCCGAGCGGCTGCTGAACGACGGGTACGAGGTGCTGGCCCCGGCGAACCCGCTGCGCAGCCTGACCTCGGACGCCGCGTACGTCGCGAGCGTCCTCAAGAGCGTGGACGGCCCGATCGTGCTCGCCGGCCACTCCTACGGCGGTGCCGTGATCGGCAGTGCGGCGGCCGGGAACTCGAACGTCAGGGCGCTGGTGTACGTCTCCGCGTTCATGCCGGACAAGGGGGAGACCCTGGGGGCGCTCTCGACGAAGTTCCAGGGCAGCGAGTTGCAACCGGCGTTGAACCCGGTCCCGTTCTCGGACGGCAAGACCCAGGGTTCGGACTTGTACATCAAGACGGACAAGTTCCACGACGTCTTCGCCGCGGACCTGGCGCGCTCGCAGACCCGGCTGATGGCGGTCGAGCAACGGCCCATCGCCGCGGCCTGCTTCGAGGAGGCCGCGCCCGCGGCGGCCTGGCGGACGGTCCCGTCGTGGTTCGTGGTCTCGCAGCACGACAAGGCGATCGCCCCGGACCTGGAGCGCTTCCAGGCCGAACGGGCGAAGTCGACGACGGTCGAGGTCGACTCCTCGCACGTGTCGATGATGTCGCACCCCGAGGTCGTCACCGAGCAGATCATCGCCGCGGCGAAATCCACCGGAACCGACTCGTCGAAGAGCGCGGCGCTGGCCGACACGGGCTCGGGCGCGCTGGCACTCGTCGGCGTCGGCGGGCTGGCCGGAGCGGTCGTGCTCACCGGCGGCGTGCTGCTGGCGGCGACCCGCCGCCAGCACACCTCGCGCCGCTAGAAGCGTTCAGTGACGGTGGTGGTCCATCAGCGGGTCACCACCGTGCGCTGGGCGGAGAAGTCGCCCCACTTGCCGTCGGGGAGCTTCGCCCGGAGCTTGACGCTGTAGCGGGTGCCGGGCGGGTCGCTGATCGTCATGGTGTACGAGGCGCCCCCCGCGGGCGGTTCGCCGCCCCACACGATGGTGGTGGCCATCTTCCCGTTGAGGTACAGCTCGTGGGACTTGACGACCCCGTCCGTCTTCGGCGGGGTCCAGGTCAGTTCGATGCTCCCCTTGGTGGCGGTGGCGGTCAGGTCGGTGGGCGCGGTGTTGGGTCCGGCGCCGGGCGCGGCCGGGGTCGTCAGGTCGACGGCGTTGCTGTCGGACGAGGAGTTCTCCGCCGCGTCCCGGGCGCGCACGGTGAAGGTGTACACCGTGCCCGGCCGCAGGTGGGGGACGCGGGCGGTGGTCTCGGTGCCGGCGACGCTGTGGATGCGGGTGTCCTCCTGGTACACGTCGTACGACGTCACCCGGGCGTCGTCGGTGGCCGGCCGCCAGCTGAGGCTGACCTCGCGCTCCCTGTCGACTGTGCCGCGCAGCCCGGTCGGCGTGGTGGGGGCCTTCTTGTCCTCGGGCTTGGCGGCCGGGGTGGTGACGGAGACCGCGGTGCTGGGCCCGGAGACGTTGCCGGCGGCGTCGCGGGCGCGGACGGTGAAGGCGTACGCGGTGCCGGGCTTCAGCCCGTCCACGTCGACCATCGTCGTGCTGCCGGGCAGGGACTTGACCTCGCGGCCCTGCTGGAGGACTTGGTAGCCGGTGACGGCCTCGTCGTCGGTGGCCGGTTTCCACATGACGTGGACGGAGGTGGCGCTGCCCGCCTGCGCGGTGACGCCGGCGGGTGTGGTGGGGGGTTCGGTGTCCTTCTTCCCCTTCCCGTCGTCGCCGCCGCAGGCGGTGAGGGTCACGGGAAGCAGGACCGCCGCGCAGGCCAGCGCGACGAGGGTGGGGGGACGGTGCACGATCGAGCCTCCGTTGAGGGGGAAACGGCGACGGTGGGGGATGACGCCCGTAATGGTCCAGACCAATACCCGTCCAATATGGCTGTCGGGAGGCTTTCGCAGCAAGCCCCCGAGGAGAATCGCCCCCGCTCCGACAGCGCCGGCGCGGTGCTCAACGGCCGCTCGCGTACGCGAACGAACTCGTGCTGCCCGGCGGGAGATTGGACCGACGGACGGCGACCGATGAGTTCCGGGCCGGCCGGCGGTCCCCTTTGTGTGGACGGCAAGCACGACACCCATGGGATGAACGACATGAACGACATCAACGAATCGGATGCCGCAGACGGCGGGGGCACCCCCGCGGCCACCGGCGCGGGGCGGCCTGCCCCGCCCGACTTCCGCCCCGCGGCCGAGGCCGTCGCCCGGCTGCTGCCCGCCGTGACGGACGACGGACTGGGGGCGCCCACCCCCTGCCCCGACTACTCGGTGCGCGAGCTGCTGGGGCACCTGGTCATGCTGACCACGGCCTTCCGGGACACCGCACGCAAGGAACTCGGCCCGACGACGGACACCGACCCGAACAGCGCACGGCCCGTCCTCGACCCCGACTGGCGGGCCGTGCTGCCGCGTCGGCTCGACGAGGTCGCCGAGGCGTGGTCCGACCCGGCGGCGTGGCAGGGCACGACGCGGGCCGGGGGCGTCACCCTGCCCGCGCCGGTCGCCGGAATGGTGGCCCTGAACGAAATCGTCGTCCACGGCTGGGACCTCGCCCGCGCCACCGGGCAGCCGTACGACCCGCCCCAGGACGCCCTGGGCGTGTCGTACGAGCTGCTGGCGGCCACCGGCGACGACGACCCGATGCGGGGCGTCATCTTCGGCCCGATCGTCCCGGTCGAGGCCGGGGCCCCTCTGCTGGACCGGGTCGTCGGCCTCAGCGGGCGCCGTCCGAGCTGGCCCCGCTGAGCAGCCGGGCCGCCCGCTCCCGCAGGCGCTCGTCGACGGCGACCAGCTGCCCCTCCCGGCGGGTGGCCCATATCCGCAGGTCCCGCTCGGCCAGCGCAACGAGCCGGGCGGTGTCCTCGGCCGTCCTGGCCCCGCTGCCCAGGGACTCCAGGGCATCCAGCGCCGTCATCGCGTCCACGCCCTTCTCGACGCAGGTCAGTGCCAGCGCAGCGGCGTCCGCCGGGGCGGCGCCCATCGCGTGCAGCGCGAGGACCGCGGCGGGGGTGTACTGCGGCTCGGTGAGGCAGGACGCAAGGGCGGGCTCCAACGGTGCCGCTGCCGTGCCCAGTTCGGCCGCGGCCAGGGCGCAGCGACGTACGGATCCGGTCATGAACTCCCGGTCCCGGGCCTCCGCGAGGACCCCGCCCAGGACGCTCAGCGGCTCCTGCGACCGGCCCGTCAGCCGCCACAGGGCGAGCGCCACCGCGACGTCGACGTCCAGTTCGTGCACGACGCGGTGCGTGCCGGCGGGCGTCAGGGCGGAGCGGAGGTACGGCACGAGGGCGGCCCCCGCGTCGCCGAGGCGGCCCGCGGCCTCCACGACGGCCACCTCGCGCGGCTGCGCACCGACGGCCAGCGCGTCCCGCAGCGCGGCGACCAGCAGGGCGCTCTCGCCGGTGAGGCCGTACAGCGCTTCGGCCGCCGCGTACCGGTCGTCGACCGGGCCGGCGCCGGCGGCCCCGCGCAGCAACTCGGCGGTCTCCGCCCTCCGCTCGGGCGGACAGACCGCGGCGAGCGCCCCGGCGAACAGCGCCGGCGACCGGCCGAAGAGGACGGTGAGCTCGGGCAGCGCCGCGGACGCCTGCGGGCCCCAGGCCGTGAGCAGTTCGGTGAGCCTGCGCCGACGCGACGGCGCCGCCCGCTCGGCGGCATCGACCGCCCCGACCGTCTCGGCGGTCGCGGTCAGCTCGATGCGGATCGCGTTCAGCAACTCGGGTGCGTACGGCAGGGGCACGGCCTTGGTGATCGCGTCGACGGCGCCGGACCGGCCGCCCAGGTCCCGCGCGAGGAGCCGGGCGGCCTGCTCGGGCGCGAGGCGGGCCAGGACCTCCAGCGCCCGGTCGGCCAACTCCCCTTCGCCGTCGGCCAGTACGCCGAGCGCGGGCGCGCCCGCGGCGGCGTGGGCGCCCATCGTCTCCAGGACCGGCAGCACGGAAGCGGTGTGCGGGAAGGAGGGGTCCGTGAGCAGGGCGACCACCACCGGCGCGAGCCGCGGGGGCGCGCCGCGGGAGATCAGGCACGCGTGCTCGGCGGCCCACAGCGCCTCCGCCCGCGCCGCGGGGTCGACGAGCGCGAGCGCGGCCTCGACCAGTTCGTACGCGGCCTCCCGGTCGGCGGCCGAGTCCCGCATCAGCAGCGCGTCGACGACGTAGTGGAGCGGTTCGCTGCGGCCCTCGTCGAAGCGGCCGGAGACCAGCGGATCGGCGGGCAGCAGCGACAGCAGGGTCTCGTGGTGCACCTCGCCGAACGGGAGCCCCGCGTCCACGCACGCCATCACGGCCACCAGCCGCACCTCGCCCGGGACGTCCGCCGCGAGCGCGCCGAGCGCCAGCGCCGTCGAGGCGGCCGGGTCCACGTGCGCCAGGGCCGCCAGCAGCTCCGCCCGCACCCCCGCCGCCGCCTCCCGCGCCCACCGCTCGCGCAGCACCGCCAGCGCCGAGGCGTCCCCCGTCCGCCCCGCGGTCCACACCGCGGCCCGGCGCACCTCTTCGTCCGCCGCCCGGCACAGCGGCAGCACCAGCGGCAACTGCGCCGCGACGGCGCTGCGGCACGCCCCGGGCTGCGGCACGCCGCACTCGTCGGTGCTCTCGGCTATGGCGCCGAGCAGGACGAGCAGGTCCACCGTGCGCACCCCGCCGGCGGCGAGCCGGGCGAGGAACGGCACGGCGGCGGCGGTCGCCTCGTACACCGTCCCCTGGTGGACGATGCTGCCCCACAGCTCCCCGAGCGCCTCGGACGCCTCGCCCTCGTCCCCCACGAGCCCGCGCAGCATCGCGGGCACGTCCTCCGCTTCCCCGTAGGCGTGCTCCAGCTCCTCCCAGCCCACGCCGTCCAGCTCCGCGAAAACCCCGTCAAGATCCATACCTGGAGCATGCCACGGGGGTCTGACACCGGGCCCTGCCCAGGATGACCCGATGCCGCAGCGCGATGACCCGAGCCCGTACTGGAACACCAACGTCGCCCGGCATCCGGGCATCCTGCGTGCGCTACCGCCGGCACGTGCTGCGTCGCTACTCGCTGAGCTGGACGAAGCCGGCGGCCGACGGCTGAAGGGCATACGGGGTATGGGGTGCGCGGCTTGGGCTTTGCCGCGGCATGGGCGTACGGGGCCGAAGTCGGCTTGGTAGACATCCTGTTAGGAAGGGTTCCTGACAGTCTCGCCGCCCACGACCGGCTGGAGGCACCGTGACCACCCCCCACCACCACCTGCCCCGGACCGCCGTCGCACTGGCCCTGTTCGCGCTGGTCGCCACCACGACGGCGTGAACGGCAGCGACTCGCACGCCGGGCTCGACCCGAACTGCACCAAGGACTGGCGCAGGGCCGCCCAGGGCGAGACGTTCAAGCAGGCGCAGAACGACGAGCGGGACCGGGTGTACTTCGAGCCAGCCGTCAGCCGGGGCAAGGGCGACGGCGTCGGGGTGCTCGGCCAGTTCATCTACTACGACGCGATCGTGATGCACGGCGACGGCGGAGACCGCACCAGCTTCACCAACATCCGCAAGAAGGCGCTCGCGAAGGCGAAGCCACCGGCCCGGGGCGGCGACGAGAGGGCGTATCTGAACGCCTTCCTCGACGCGCGGGTGTGGGCGATGAAGCAGGAGGCCGCGCGCGAGGACACCAGCCGGGTGGACACCGCCCAACGCGTCTTCGTGCGGAAGGGCAACTTCAACCTGAACACGCCGCTGGACTGGAAGGTGTACGGGGACAGCTTCCACATCGACTGACGTCGGCGGCGCCCGCCGGCGCGACGCCCTCGTCCACGGCGGGCTCCCGTGCGGTGGCCTCCTCCACCGCGCCCCCCTGTTCGAAAGACCTGCGTCCCCAGTGGTTGAAGGCGAGGTTCAGCACGATCGCCACGACGCAGCCGGTCGAGATGCCGGAGTCCAGCACGACCAACATGTCCTCGGGGAAGGCGTGGTAGAAGTCGGGCGCGGCGATCGGGATCGTGCCGATGCCCACCGCCGCGGCCACTATCAGCGCGTTCTCACCCTTCTCCAGCGCCGCCGAGGCCAGCGTCTGGATGCCGCTCGCCGCGACCGTGCCGAACAGCGCGACGCCCGCGCCGCCGAGAACCGGCAGCGGCACGAGGGCGATCACGGACGCGGCGACGGGGAAGAGTCCGAGCAGGACCAGGATGCCGCCGGCCGCGGCGACCACGAAGCGGCTGCGGACCTTCGTCATCGCCACCAGTCCGACGTTCTGGGCGAAGGCGCTGGCCATGAAGCCGTTGAAGAGCGGGCTCAGGGCGCTGCCGAGGGTGTCGGCGCGCAGCCCGCCCTCGATGGTGCGTTCGTCGGCCGGCTTGTCCACGATCTTGCCGAGGGCGAGCATGTCGGCCGTGGACTCGGTCATGCAGACCAGCATCACGATGCACATGGAGACGATCGCTGCGATCTCGAACTGGGGCGCGCCGAAGTGGAAGGGCGTGGGGAAGCCGAAGACGTCCGCGTCCTCGATGGCGTCGAAGCCGGTCATGCCGAGGGGGACGGCGACGAGCGTGCCGACGACCAGGCCGAGCAGGATCGCGATCTGCTGCAGGAAGCCGCGGAGCAGTTTGCGCAGCGCCAGCACGACGGCCAGGGTCAGGGCGGCCATGCCGACGTTGCGCATCGAGCCGTAGTCGTCGGCCGCGGCGTTGCCGCCCTGGGCCCAGCGGAAGGCGACGGGCAGCAGGGAGAGCCCGATCAGGGTGATCACGGTGCCGGTGACGACGGGCGGGAAGAAGCGCACCAGCTTGCAGAAGTACGGGGTGAGCAGGAAGCCGACGAGACCGGCGACGAGGACCGCGCCGAAGATGACGGCGATGCCGTCGCTGCCGCGGCCCTCGCCGATGGCGATCATCGGGGTGACGCCGGCGAAGGAGACGCCGTTGACGAACGGCAGTCGGGCGCCGATCTTCCAGATGCCCAGGGTCTGGAGGAGGGTCGCGATGCCCGCGGTGAACAAGCTCGCGCCCATGAGGAAGGCGGTGTCCTGGGCGTCGAGGCCCACGGCGGGCCCCACGATCATGGGCGGGGCCACCACGCCCGCGTACATCGCGGCGACGTGCTGGAGACCGCTGGTGAGGAGCTTGACGGGCGGCAGCGTCTCGTCGACGGGGTGCTTCCCCGTCCCCTCGACGGCGGGATTCGCGGTGGGGGCGGCGGGCTCTGGGGGGTCGCTGGTGTCGCTGTGGGGCGTGGGTTCGGCAGCCACGGCGGTTCCTCCGGTCGGTTGCACGTCGGCGTGGACGTGGGTGTCAGGGAGGTGGTGCGAAGTGGAGCGACACGGGGTGCGGCGGTGGTCGCCGCCGCTGCCGGAAGGGGCGCGCCGCGCCCTTGGCGCCTACGGCTGGGCGCGCCGCCTCCCGGCATCGCGGTCCCGGAGGAGGACGGTCCCGCGGCGCCGCCCGAGGGCCGTCCCCCTCGGTCGGACCGTCCCCGCCCCTGAACGGCGTCAGGGGCGGGCGAGTTCGGCCAGGCGCCGGGCCTCGGCGCGCGCGGTGCGGGCCACGGCGTCCTCGTCGACGGTGGTGAGCCGCCCGTCCTCGACGACGGCGGTGCCGCCGACGAGCGAGAGGGTGACGGGCGCGGGTGCGCCGAGGACCAGTGCGGCCACCGGGTCGGCGATGGTGGAGTGGGCGAGGGTGTCCAGCCGCCACAGCACCAGGTCGGCGAGCTTGCCGACCTCCAGGGAGCCGATCTGCGTGTGGCGGCCGAGCACTTGGGCTCCGCCGTAGGTGCCGAGCCGTAGCGCCTGGCGGGCGGTCAGGGCGGCCTGTCTGTGTGCGCCGAGCCGGTTGACCAGGAGTGCGTTGCGCAGTTCGGTGTGCAGTTCGCCGGACTCGTTGGATGCGGTGCCGTCCACGCCGAGGCCGACGGGGACGCCGGCGGCGAGCAGGTCGGGGACGCGGGCTATGCCGGCGGCGAGCCGGGCGTTGGAGGAGGGGCAGTGGGCGACGCCGGTCCCGGTGCGGGCGAAGGCGGTGATGTCCGCGTCGTCCATGTGGACGCAGTGGGCCATCCACACGTCGTCGCCGAGCCAGCCGGTGGAGGCGAGGTAGTCGGTGGGTCCGAGGCCGAAGCGCTCTTTGCAGAACTGCTCCTCCTCCACCGTCTCCGAGCCGTGGGTGTGCAGCCGCACGCCCTTGCGGCGGGCGAGTTCGGCGCCCTGGCGCAGCAGTTCGGTGGAGACGGAGAAGGGCGAGCAGGGCGCGACCGCGATCTGGGTCATGGCGGCGAAGGACGCGTCGTGGTGGGTGTCGACGGCCTCTTCGGTGGCGGCGAGTGCGTCGTCGAGCGCCTCGACGGCGAAGTCGGGCGGCAGCCCGCCGGCGGACTGCCCGCGGTCCATGGAGCCGCGGGCCAGTGTGAGGCGGACGCCGGTCTCCCGCGCCGCGCCCACGATCGCCCCGGTGAGGTCGCCGCAGCCCTTGGGATAGACGTAGTGGTGGTCCATCGCGGTGGTGACGCCGCCGCGCGCCATCATCGCGAGGGAGCCCTGTGCGGCGGCGCGGACCATCGGTTCGTCGATCCGCGCCCAGGTGGGGTAGAGCGCCACCAGCCAGTCGAAGAGGTTGTGATCGGTGGCCAGGCCGCGGGTGAGCCACTGGTAGAAGTGGTGGTGGGTGTTGACCAGGCCGGGGGTGGCGAGGTGTCCGGTGGCGTCGATCCGGCGGACGACGTCGGCGAGGTCCGCGGGTGCCGGTCCCGCGCCGACGGACTCGATCCGGTCGCCGGCGACGACCAGGTGTCCCGAGGGGTGTTCGGTGTCGTGGGCGTCCACCGTCGCGATGGCGCAGTTCTCGATGACGGTGCGCGAAGGCGCCATGGCGGTTCCTCGACTCTCTGCGGATCGCGGCGTGTTCAGAGGTTGGTGAGGTCGACCGGGATCTGCGGCTCGGCCCCGTCGCGCAGGACGGTGGCCTCGATCAGGCCGTAGGGCCGGTCGGCCGCGAAGTACACCTCGTTGTCGTTCTTGAGCCCGAAGGGTGCGAGGTCCACCAGGAAGTGGTGGTTGTTCGGCAGCGAGAAGCGGATCTCGTCGATCTCGCCGCGGCGGTCGATCACCCTGGTCCCCATCCGGTACAGGGTCTGTTGCAGGGAGAGCGAGTACGTCTCGGCGAAGGCGTGCAGCAGGTGCCGGCGCACCTGCTCGTAGGACCCCTCCCAGTCCGGTGCGGGCTGCTCGTCGTCGGTCCAGTTGAAGCGCCAGCGGGCGGAGACGTCGGTCGCCAGTATCCGGTCGTACGCCTCCTTCAAGGTGGTGTAGCCGTCCTTCACGTACCCCCAGAACTCGGAGTCCGTCGAGTTCAGCACGGTGAGGTCCTTGAGCCCGGAGATCACCTGCCAGCGCTCGCCGTCGTAGCCGATCTGGCTGAGTCGGGTCTCCTGGCCCTTGCGGACGAACGAGTGCTTGAACGCGTCGGCGTCGGTGGCGCGGGAGTTCGCCGCGTCGCTGTCGATGCGCTCCCAGGCGTACTCCTCGATCCTGATGCGGGCGCGGTGGATCGCCGGCTGCGAGGTGACGAAGTGCCGGGCGAGGTGGATGCCGAACTGCTCGGCGGAGTCGATGCCGTGTTCCTTGGCGAAGGCGAACACCGTGTTCTTGGTGGTGTCGGTCGGCAGGACGTTGGCGTTGGAGCCGCAGTGGTGGACGTCGTCCAGGTCGCCGCTGAGCGAGACGGAGACGTTGAGGTCCTTGATGTGGTGGGTCTCGCCGTCGCGCACGATCCGCACCACGCGGTTCTCTGCTTTGCCGTACTGGTTCTGGCCGAGGATCGTGGGCATGTTGTCGCTAGCTCCCTCGGTATACGGAGTAGCCGAACGGGTTGAGAAGCAGCGGTACGTGGAAGTGTTCGCCCGCGACTACGGCGAAGGCGACCGTCACCTCGGGGAAGAACGCTCCGGCCGCACTGCCGAAGTACTCCTCGGTCCGGAATTCGAGGCGTGCGTGGGTGGTGCCCTCCGGTGGTGCCGGGAGGTCCTTGCAGCGCCCGTCCGCGTCGGTCGCGGAGCCGCCGACGGCCGTCCATGCGTCCTTCGGCCCGCTGCGGGCGACGAGGTGGACGACGACGCCGGCGGCGGGGCGGCCGGTGCTGGTGTCCAGGACGTGCGTGGACACCGAAGCGGTGGAGTGCGTGCTCATGCGCGTGACTTCCTCTGCGTTGCGTTGCCCTGTGTTGGCTCGTGCTGACGCTCGGAGCGCGGCAAGGGTTCACGCCCCTCGCGCGGTCGGTACGAGCCGGGCCAGCCGGATGCGATTGATCTTGCCGAGCTCGGTGCGGACGATCTCCCGCTCCTGCTGGGGCGTGTTGCCGAGCCGGGTGCGCAGGGCGTCGCGCAGCTGGTCCCCGGTCCGGCCGGTGGCGCAGATCAGGAAGACGTGCCCGAACCTCCCCTCGTACGCGAGGTTCAGCTCCAGCACCTCGCGCTTGAGGCCGTCGGACGCGTCGGACATCCCGCGCTGTTCGCGGGCGGAAAGGGGATCCCCGGCCTTCGGTCGGCCTATCGGGGGGTGGCCGGCCATCGCTTCGGCGAGGTCGGCCGCGGTCAGCTCGGCGACGGCCGAGTCGCTGGCGGCGAAGAGGGCTTCGGCGGAGGCGTACGGGCGGCGGGCGACGAGCCGGGCGCCCCAGGCGGCGCTGGCGCAGACCTCGTGCAGCTCGGCGCTCGCGGCCCGCGCCGGCAGGGTGTTGAAGCGGGCGAGTTCGGCGGGGGCCGTCGCCGGTCCGCTCGGGTCTCCCCGTACTCCCGGAAGGCGCGGTGAACTCGACGTCACGGGAACCTCCGTGGCTGCTTTCGCGGTGCGTCGAAACGGGCTGCGCATAGCTAACGCGCTGCACGACAACCCCGTCAACACTTTGTTGAAAATCAGCAGCCGGGCTACTCGCCCTTCGTGGCGTTCTCCCTGTTCAGGTAGTTGTAGACGGTGAAGCGGCTGACGCCGAGGGCGCCGGCGACGGTCTCCACGCCGTGCCGCACGGAGAACGCCCCCCGCGCTTCCAGGTTCCGCACCACCGACTGCTTCGCCTTGCGGTCCAGCGCGGACAGCGGCATGCCGTGGCTGCGCTCCAGCGCGGCGAGGATGCGGTCGAGCGACTCGGAGAGCTGCGGCAGCCGTACGGCGAGGACGTCCTGTCCCTCCCAGGCGAGGACGACGTCCTCCGGCCCTGCGCGGTCGGGGCGCACGATCTCCGCGCCCATGGCGTCCACCAGCGGCCGGACGGCGCGGGCAAGCGGATGCCCGCCGTCCGCGGCCGGGCCGCCCTCTGCTGCGGAAGCGCGGTCGCGAGCGGTCACTTGTGCCCCTCCGCGACCACGTTGACCTGGAGCGAGATCCGCGTGGCCCCGGCCCCGAGCGAGTCGCGCAGCAGCGCGTCGACGGCGGCGAGCACCGCGTCTGCGTGGCCTTCTGCCGTGTTGCCGAAGGGCCCCACGTCCACCGCGTCCAGGTCGGCGGATTGGATCACTTCCCGGGCGACGACGGCGTGCGCCGGTGCCTCGTCCAGGTCGAAGGGCTCGGTCGTGAACTCCACTCTCAATCGCACGGCCCCAACCTAACGCGGGCCGGGCCGCGGAGGGGCCGGGCTTGCCAAGTCCCCCCGTGCCGCGCTTGTGCGTGCTTGCGCCGATGCGCCGTGGGCGCCGCCAGGGGCCGGTGGTGGGCTTGTCTCACAGTTCCGCCCATACGCCCGTAGGGCGTGGGCAATTAGGGGCGCGGGGAACTGCGCGACAAGCCCACCACCGGGTCGCAGACGACAGCCGACACGGAGTGCAACGGCGCGGCCGGCTCGCTAGTGGCGGGGGACCCGGGCGCGGCGGGCCGCGCGTGCTGGGGCGAACAGTGTCGCCAGGTCCTCGCGCGCCGTGCCCGTCGCGAGCTCCGCGACCAGGCGGCCCGTCGCGGGCGCCAGCATCAGGCCGAGCATGTTGTGCCCGGTCGCCAGGAGGAGTCCGGGTTGCCCCGGCACGGGGCCGATCAGCGGCAGGCCGTCCGGGGTCATGGGGCGCGGCCCCATCCACTCCTCCTCGCGCCGCTCCCAGCCCGCACCCGGCAGGTACGGCCGCGCCGCCGCGACGATGGCGTCCACCCGGCGCTGTCTGAAGCGGTCCGGATCGAGGTCGAACTCCATCGTCCCGGCCACCCGCAGCCGCTTCCCGAGCGGGGTCAACACCGCCTTCGCGGCACCGAGGTGGACCAGTCGGCGCGGCGTCGGATCCGCCGCGACCGAGAAGCTGTACCCCTTGCCGGGCACCAGGTCGAAGTCCACCCCGAGGACGCGGCACAGCTCGCGTGACCACACCCCGGCGGCGATCACGGCGGTGTCGGCCCCGTGGCTGCCGGCCGTGCTGTGCACCTCGATCCGGCCGGCCCGCCGCCGTACCGTCGTCACCCGGGCGCCCTCGACCAGCTCGACCTCGCCGGCGTTGCCGCGGGACGCCCCGCTGCCGAGCCGGTCGCGTTCCAGCACGGTCACCGCGAGGCCGGCGCGCGCCAGGTGGTGGGCGCAGGCCAGACCGACGACCCCACCGCCGACGACGACGGCGGAGGACGGCGATCCGGACGTCGACGGGGTCCTCACGAAGGCTCCTTCGCGACGGTCGGGGAGGACGGGGACGGGGACGGGGACGGGGGTTCGGGCCGGGCACCGCTCGCTTCGGCGAGGGTCTTGCCCCTGGTCTCGGGCGCCAGCCGGTGCGAGACCAGCCAGCCGATACCGCAGACCAGGGTGCCGAGGAACATCGCCAGCCGGGTGCTGTGGTCGAGGACGACCGGTGCGCCCCAGGTGCCGATCGCCGCGCCGATGCGGCTGGCGCCGGTCGCGAAGCCGTTGGCGGTGGCGGTGGCGGTGGCGCGCACGCTCGTCGGGAACAGCTCGGACTGATAGATCGCCTGGAGGCACTGGCTGATGGTGGGCTCGTATGTGGTGATGGCGTAGATCGGCAGGAGTTGGCAGGCCCAGAAGACGCTGACGAAGACCGTGCGCTTCCGGTAGACGCCGCGGAAGATGTCGCCGTAGCGGGTGACGGTCTGCGCCTCCTCCTCCAGGTCGCTCAGCTCGGCGTCCTTGCCGAGCATCTGGCGGACCACCTGCTTCGCCTCGTCGGTCCGGCCCTGGTTCATCAGCCAGCGCGGGGACTCGGGGGTGCCGAACCGCAGCAGCAGGATCAGCGCGGCGGGTACGGCGCTGCTCGCCAGCATCCAGCGCCAGTCGTCGTGCCCGGTGCTCATCATCAGCCAGCCGACGACGTACGCGGTGGCCGCGCCGACGGACCACATGGTGACCATGACGACCAGGAGCGGGCCGCGGGACTTGCGGGACGCGGTCGTCATCGGCTGCGGCGACACGGCCCGGCTCGGCACGGTGCGCGAGGCGTCGCACGAGGTGCTGCGCACCGGCCGGGCGGCGACCCACACCGCGCCCCAGGCGCGCCGGCTGCGCGGCGTGCGGCCCGGCATGAGCCTGCCGGTCATCGTCGGCGCCGAGGTGGTGGGCACGGTGTGCCTCACCGGCGATCCGGCGGAGGTGTACCGCTTCGGCCTCGTGGTGCGTCGGCAGACCGAGATCCTGTTGGCGGAGGCGGTCCTGCTGCGCTCGACGCTGCTGCGCGAGCGCGCGGTGGACGACTTCGTCCGGGACGTCGCACTGCACGACCCCGAGGTGGTCGACGCCGACACCGTCGGGGCGCGGGCGTCCGAGCTGGCCTGGATGCGTCACTGCCGCGGACGGCGGTGCTGTTGGACGTACGCGGCCGGGGCACCGCGGGCGGGGCGTCGGCGGTGCCCCGGCTGTCGCTGCTGCGCACGGTGCGGGAGGTGTTCCGCAGCGCGCAGGACGTGGCGGGCGAACTCTCCGCCGGCCGGCACCTGGTGCTGCACGCCGCGTCCGCGTCCGCGTCCGCGGGACCGCTCCTGGACCGCTGCACGGTGCTGACGGAGCTGATCGCGGAGCGGCACGACCTCGACGCCCGGGTGGCCGTGGGGGAACCGGGCACCGGCGTGACCGGCATGCACTGCTCCTACCGGGACGCGGCGGCGGTCCTGCGCTCCGGCCCCGCGCTGCGGCCCGACACCCGGGTCTTCCCCGTCGCCGAGTTCCGGGTCCCCCAACTGGTCGGCGCCGCGGTGCGCCACGAGCGGACCCGGTACGCGGCGGCGCTCCTCGACGGGGTGCGCGGCCGTGCCGACTGGCCCGACCTGAGGCAGACCCTCATCGCCTGGGCCGAGTGCGGCTTCCACCTGCTGCGCACGTCCGAGCGGCTGGCCGTGCACCGCAACACCCTGCTGTACCGGCTGGCGAAGATCGACGACCTGACGGGCCGCGACGTCCGCGAGCCGCGCACCGCGATGGCCCTCTACCTGGCCTGCATCGCCGACGTCTTGGAAAGCTGACCTCGGGGGCTCCGAGGGGTCCGATGGGTCCGATGGGTCTGGGGAGTCCGAAGGGGCCGCGGGCTCCGGATCGCGCGCCGTCGCGCACCGCCGCGCTCTCCCACGGAGGGGGGAAGTGCGCGACGATGTCCCCGACCGGGAACGACGGGGTGTGACGGGAGAGTTCGATGGCCGACGCGGTGAACGTGCGTTGCCCTTCCTGTCTGCGGGAGCACCGGTACTCCGCGCCCGTGTTCCCGTGCCCCTGCGGCGCTCCCGTGTCGCCCCCGCTGGTGCGCACCGTGCCGCCCGATCCACTGTTGCGGCGGACCTGGCGGGAGGACTGGGTGAGCGTGCGCTGTCCCGGGTGCGCCCGGGTGGACGACTGGCCCCAGCCCGAACTCGGCTGCCCCTGCGGCGCGTTGCTGCGCATGCCCGTACGCGCCCTGGACTCCGAGGAGGAGCAGGAAGGACGGGAGGAGCCCTGCGGTGACCGGCCGGAGCCGGGCGGCCCGGCGCCGATCTGGCCCGCCGCGCCGCCCGACGTACGGCCCTCCGGGCACATTCCGCTGCCGCGGACCGCGGCGACGCCCCGCCCCGGGTTCCGTCCGCTGACCATCCGCACGGCGCGGGACGCGGTGAACGCCGCCGCCCTGTACCTGACGTGGTTGGGCTTCCGCGACGTGGTGCAGCAGGTGGTCCACCGGCCGGAGGCGCGCGGCCACCGCGACGGCGCGGGGTCCTCCGGTGTCGACCTGCGGGGGCCGGGCGTCTTCGCCCAGGTCGAGCCGTCGGTGCGGCGGGCGACGCTGCGCGAGGTGGAGTGCCTGTGGCTCAACGGCCTCAGCTCCGCCGTCACCACGGTGTACTTCTCCCTCGCGGGCTACACCGACGAAGCCCGCGCCCGCGCCGACCGGCTCGCGATCCCGCTGTTCGTCCTGGACCTGACGGGCACGCCCCAGCCGGTGAACGGTGCGGCGGCCGACCTGGTGGACACCGGCGCCCCCGCGGACACGACCTGAGACGGCGCGCCGCGACGCTGCTCAGCCCGGGGCGTAGCGCTCGCGCAGCTCCACCTTGCGGACCTTGCCGCTGACCGTCATCGGGAAGTCGGCCAGGATCTCCAGCCGGCGCGGGATCTTGTAGTGGGCGAGGCGTTCCCGGCAGTAGGCGGTGACGGAGTCGAGGGTGGGCGGGTCGGCGGGGTCCCGCGGGATGACGCAGGCCAGGATCTCCTCGCCGTACCGCTCGTCGGGGACCCCGACGACCTGCACGTCCGCGATCTTGGGGTGTCCGTAGAGGAACTCCTCGATCTCCCGCGGATAGACGTTCTCGCCACCCCTGATGATCATGTCCTTGATGCGCCCCACGATCTGCACGCAGCCGTCGGAGCGCATCACCGCCAGGTCACCGGTGTGCATCCACCGCCCGGAGTCGATGACCTCGGCGGTCCGCTCCGGCTCGCCCCAGTACCCCAGCATCACGCTGTAGCCGCGGGTGCACAGCTCGCCGGCCCGGCCTCGCGGCAGGGTGACCCCGGTGGCCGGGTCGGTGACCTTCACCTCGACGTGCGGCAGGACCCGGCCCACCGTGCCGGTGCGCAGCTCCAGGTCGTCCTCGCGGCGGGTCTGGGTGGAGACGGGCGAGGTCTCGGTCATGCCGTAGCAGATGGAGACCTCGGCCATGTGCATCTCGGTGACCACCCGGCGCATCACCTCCACCGGGCAGGGCGAGCCGGCCATGATGCCGGTGCGCAGGGAGGAGAGGTCGTACGCGGCGAAGCGGGGGTGGTTCAGCTCCGCGATGAACATCGTCGGCACGCCGTACAGGGAGGTGCAGCGCTCCTCGGCGACGGCGCGCAGGGTGGCCTCGGGGTCGAAGGAGCGGGCCGGGATGACCATGCAGGCCCCGTGGGAGGTGGCGGCGAGATTGCCCATCACCATCCCGAAGCAGTGGTAGAACGGCACGGGTATGCATATCCGGTCCCGTTCCGTGTAGTTGATGGTCTCGCCCACGAAGTAGCCGTTGTTCAGGATGTTGTGGTGGGAGAGGGTGGCGCCCTTGGGGAAGCCGGTGGTGCCGGAGGTGTACTGGATGTTGACGGGGTCGTCGCAGGACAGCTCCTCCTCGCGGGCGGTGACCGCGTCGGCGGGCACCCCGTCGGCGGCGGCCAGCAGTTCGTCCCAGGACTCGTGCTCGAAGTAGCAGATCCGGCGCAGGTCGGGGCAGGCGGGGTGGACCTGTTCGACCAGGGCGCGGTAGTCGCTGGACTTGTGCCGCTCGGTGGCGCACAGCACCGTGATGCCGGCCTGGCGCAGCACGTACTCCACCTCGTGCGCGCGGTACGCCGGGTTGATGTTGACCATGACGGCGCCGATGCGGGCGGTGGCGTACTGCACGAGGACCCACTCGGGGCAGTTGACCGCCCAGATGCCGACGCGGTCGCCCTTGGCGACGCCGACGCCGAGGAAGGCGCGGGCCAGCCGCTCGACGTCCGCGGCGAACTCGGCGTACGTCCAGCGGGCGCCCGACTCCACGTCGACCAGCGCTTCGCGGTCGGGGTGGGCGGTCACGGCCCGGGCGAGGTTCTCGCCGATGGTGTCGCCGAGCAACCCGCGGGTGCCGGTGCCGTGTTCGTAGGAGGCGGCACGGACGGGCGTCCCGGCCGAGGTCCCGGGCGTCGTCCCGGCCGTCGTCGCGGTCGTCATCGCAGGTCCCCCTCGTCGTACTCGGTGCTGACGGTGCCGTTCGCGGTGCGCTCGCGCAGTTCGATGCGGCGGATCTTGCCCGAGACGGTCTTCGGCAGCTCGGCGAACTCGATGCGTCGGATGCGCTTGTAGGGGGAGAGGACCGAGCGGGAGTGGTCGAAGAGCAGCTTCGCGGTGTCCGGGCCGGCCTCCCAGCCGTCGGCCAGCACCACGTACGCCTTCGGCACCGCGAGCCGCACCGGGTCCGGTGCGGGGACGACGGCGGCTTCGGCGACGGACTCGTGCTCCAGCAGGGCGCTCTCCAGCTCGAACGGCGAGATCTTGTAGTCGGACGCCTTGAAGACGTCGTCGGAGCGGCCGATGTAGGTGATGTAGCCGTCGACGTCCCGGGTGCCGATGTCGCCGGTGCGGTAGTAGCCGCCTGCCATCGCGGCGGCCGTGCGCTCCTCGTCGCCGTGGTAGCCGGCCATCAGGCCGACCGGGCTGGTCGACAGGTCCAGCGCGATCTCGCCCTCGCGCGCACCGGGGCGGCCGGTGACCGGGTCGAGGAGTTCCACCACGTACCCGGGGCTGGGGCGGCCCATGGAGCCGGCCTTCAGCAACTGGTCCGGGGTGTTGGCGACCTGGACCGCGGTCTCCGTCTGGCCGAAGCCGTCCCGGATGGTGACGCCCCATTCGCGCCGCACGGTCTCGATGACCTCGGGGTTCAGCGGCTCGCCGGCGGCTACGGCCTCGCGCGGCGGGTTCGCCAACAGGCCGAGGTCGGCTTGGATCAGCATCCGCCACACCGTGGGCGGCGCGCAGAAGCTGGTCACGCCGGCGCGGTCCATCTCGGCCATCAGCCGGACCGCGTCGAAGCGGGCGTAGTTGTGGACGAAGACGGTCGCCTCCGCGTTCCACGGCGCGAAGAGGTTCGACCAGGCGTGCTTGGCCCATCCCGGCGAGGAGATGTTCAGATGGACGTCACCGGGCTTGAGGCCGATCCAGTACATCGTCGCCAGATGGCCGACGGGGTACGAGGTGTGGGTGTGCTCCACGAGTTTGGGGCGGGCGGTGGTGCCCGAGGTGAAGTACAGCATCAGGGGGTCGTCCGAACGGGTAGGGCCGTCCGGCTGGAAGTCCGACGCGCCCTCGGCCTGCGCCTCCCCGTACGAGAGCCAGCCCTCGATCCGCTCACCGACCGCGATCCGGGTGTAGTCACCGGGTACGTCAGCGAACTTGGGCGCGTCCACGGAGCGTACGAGAACGTGCGTAGCCCGACCCCGCTCGACGCGGTCCCGCAGGTCGACGGGGCCGAGCAGCGGGGTGGCCGGGATGACGACGGCGCGCAGCTTCATCGCGGCGAGCGCCGTCTCCCACAGCTCGTGCTGGTTTCCCAGCATCACGACGACGCGGTCGCCGGCGCGCACCCCCTGGTCGCGCAGCCAGTTCGCCGCCCGGTTCGAGCGTTCGGACAGTTCGGCAAAGGTCAGCAGCGTGTCGGTGCCGTCCTCCTCGACGATGTGGAGCGCGGTGCGGTCGTTGCCCGCCGCGATCTCGTCGAACCAGTCCAACGCCCAGTTGAAGTGCGTCGGACGCGGCCAGGCGAAGCCGTCGTACGCGATCTGGTAGTCGTCCCGGTGCCGCAGCAGGAAGTCCCGGGCCTCCCGGAACTCCTGTGTCACGCCGCTTGTCACCATGTGACCTCCTCCTTGCCGCACAACTCAGTAGCATCGTGTAATCAGTGATGTAGGTCTCACCACCCCCGATCGGGGGTGGTCGGGCAGGGACGAGCCACGAGGAAAGCAGGGCCATGTCCGATCCGGCCGAGGTGGCGGAGATGCAGGCGGCGCTGGTGCGGCTGCGCAGGAACACCGGGGTGTCCGTGGTGTTCGGCGGGTTGCTGCACGACACCCACCGATTGCGCATCGCGCAGGTCAGCGGGGCGCGTACGAGCGCCCTCCAGGGCCTCGGCATCTCGGCCGGCAACGGTTTGGGCGGCAAGTCGATCGCGCTCTCCCGGCCCTGCGGCGTGACGGACTACCGCAAGGCGCGCCACATCAGCCACGAGTACGACGCGGCGGTGACGGCGGAGGGGCTGTGTTCCGTGCTGGCCGTGCCCGTCGTCGTGCGCCGCCGGGTCCGCGGGGTGCTGTACGGCGCGATGCGGCAGCCGGTTCCGCTCGGCGACCGCATCTTCGACGCGGCGGTGGCGGCGGCGCGCGACGTGGAGCAGGCACTGGTCGTCCGGGACGAGGTGCGGCAGCTGTTGACGAAGGTGCGCGAGCCCGACGTGGACTCCGTCTCGTGGGAGAAGGTGCGCGAGGCGTACGGCGAACTCCGCGCGCTCGCCCCGCTCATCGGGGACCCGGCGCTGCGCGAGACCATCCTGTCGGTGTGCACGAGGCTGTCGGCGGCGGGGGTGCAGGCCGACCAGCCGGCGGTGGCGCTCACGCCGCGCGAGGTCGACGTGCTGGCGTGCGTGGCGTCCGGCGCGACGAACGCTTCGACGGCCCAACGGCTGGGGCTGCGCCCCGAGACGGTGAAAGGTTACTTGCGGGACGCCATGCGGAAACTGGGCGCGCACACCCGGCTGGAGGCCGTGGTCGCGGCCCGGCGGGCGGGAGTGCTGCCGTAGCTCGGGGACGGGCGCGCGGGGATACGGCGTGAGCCCTTGAGCGGCGGCCCGCCGAGGGCTGTCATGGCCTGCTGGTGTCACTCGACAGGCTCTTCGCGTTCACCGCGTCGCGGTCGCCTTCGGCGTGGGCTCGCCGATCGAGCGTTCCGCGACCGCGTTCACCGTGGTGAAGCTGGTGGGTGGTGCGGGCGCGCGCCCCGGTGTTGAGGGGTGCGTGGGGCTCCCAGCACGCGCTTGGACGCCCTCGCCGTAGTCCTACCAAAGCGTTGGTCTCTGCGGACCGTGGTGGGCTTGTCGCGCAGTTCCGCCCCCTCGGCCCCAGAGGACCTGGGGGACCCCAGCGCCCCAAACCCCCATCCGTCTGCGGCCCGGCGGTGGGCTGGCCGCTCCCAAACCCACTGCCCCAGCCCGCAGACGAACGACTGGGGGGCAGCGAAACAGGGGCGCGGGTAACTGCGCGACAAGCCACCCACCGGCCGGTGGAGACCAGCGCTCCCGCAGGACTACAGCGGCTACGTCCAAAGGCGCAGGAGCGCGCGCCCCACTACGGCCCGCCAGGGGGACCGGTCGACAAGGTCGCGTAAAAGACCGGGGGTGGAAGATCAGTGCTGCGTCATGGACCGTCCGTTCCCTCCCTCCTCGGGCATAGCTTCGAAGAAGCCGACGCCCCTTCCAGGGAGGACAGACGATGAGCACGCTCACCCGTGAGGACACCGACGCCGCCGACCCCCACGAACACGGCCCGGCAGGGCCGCTGTACGTGCCGGTTCGGCTCGGCTCTGCCGGTGGGCACCAGCTGCGCTTCATGCGCACCCCGCTCGGGGTGCGCACCGCGGTCGCGTTCACCAGCCCGCGGCGGTTGACGGCCGCGCTCGGGGCGGACGCGCGTTGGATCAGGCTCGCGGAGCCGGCGTTGCGCACCCTCGCCGAACCGCTCGGGGTGACCGCGCTGACGGTCGACCCGCAGCTGAGCGCGCCGGCTCCGGCCGTACGGCGCACCCCGGCCGCCGCGCCGCAACCGCAGCCGTGTGCGCGGCGCGGCTGGGACCCGGACTCCGTGGGCGTGCTGCGGCTGACCGGCGCCGCCGCCGCGGTCTGGTCGGCGGTGACCGCGGTGCACGCCTTCATCGACTGACGCCCCTCCCCCGCACCCTTCCCCCCTTTCGTCTCCTCGTGGAGGTGTACGCATGACGGCGGTACCCGCTGTTCCGGTCCCGGTGTCGATACCCGCACTCGCCGCGCCGTCGGTGTGGCCGGCGTCCGCCGTCCTCGCGCCCGGCGGGGACGTGGCGGTGGCCGGGGTGCCGCTGACGGAGCTCGCCGAGCGGTACGGCACCCCGGTCTACGTCCTCGACGAGGACGAGGTCCGCGCCCGCGCCCGGGCGTGGCGGCGGGCCCTGCCGGACGCCGACGTGGTGTACGCGGCCAAGGCGTTCTTGTGCCGGGCGGTGGTGGACTGGATCGCCGACGAGGGCCTGGGCCTCGGCGTGTGTTCGGCGACCGAGTTGGAGCTCGCGGCGTCCCGCGGCTTCCCCGCCGACCGGATCGTGCTGCACGGCGACGCCAAGTCCCCGCAGGACCTGGCGACCGCGCTACGGTTGGGGGTCGGCCGCGTCGTGATCGAGTCCCAGTGCGAGATCGCCCGGCTCGCCTCCCGCGTCCCGGGGCCGGAGGCGCAGCAGGTGATGGTGCGGGTGTCCCCCGGCGTCGATGCGGAGGGCCGCGCCACCGGCCCCGCCGGCGGCGCGGCGCTGCCGTTCGGGCTGTCCGTCGCGACGGGCGACGCGGAGGACGCCGTGGCCCGGATCCTGGGCCAGCCGCGGCTTCAACTCGTGGGCGTACACACCCTCTTGGGATCCCAGATCACCGCTCCGGAGCAGTACGTGCGGGGCGTGCGCCGCGTCGTGGCGTTCCTGGCCCGGATCCGCGACCGCTTCGGCGTGACCCTGCCGGAGGTGGACCTCGGCGGCGGCTTCGCGGTGGCGTACCTCCCGGGCGACCCCGCGCCGGCCCCCGCCGCGTACGGCCGTCGCATCCAGGACGCGCTGGTGCGCTGCTGCGCGGAGTTCGACCTGCCGGTGCCGCGGCTGACCGTGGAGCCGGGGCGTTCCGTCACGGGACCGGCCGGGATCGCGCTCTACCGCGTCCTGACGGTGCGGCGCTCCGCGGGCGGGCGGACCTTCGTCGCTGTCGACGGCGGGGTGGGCGACAATCCGCGGCCCGCGCTGTACGGGGCGCGGTACTCGGTCCGGATGATCGGCCGTGCCTCCGCCGCGCCGATGCGCGCGACCACGGTGGTCGGTCGCCACTGCGAGGTGGGCGACGTGCTCGCGGAAGGGACCGAACTGCCGGAGGACGTACGCCCGGGTGACGTGCTGGCGGTCCCGGCGTCGGGCGCGTACCACGTGTCGATGGCGTCGGGGTACGACATGACGGGCCGTCCTCCGGTGGTCGCCGTGTCCGGCGGACGGTCGCGGCTGCTGGTGCGCCGGGAGGGCTTCGACGACCACCGGGCCCGCGACGTCGGCCTGTGACGGACGCCTGCCGGTCACGCGGCGCGGTCGGCGAGGAACGCGTCGAAGGTGCGCGGCGGACGCCCCGTCACTTCGCGCACCGCAGTGGTGACTTCGGACAGGCCGCCCGATGCCATGTCCGCGTACAGCCACAGCAGATCGGTCACGAACCAGTCGGGCAGGCCCTCGGCGCGCAGTTGGGCGCCGGCCTCGGCGGGGGTCTGGGCGTGGAAGGGGACGCCGAGCTTCGCGGCGATCTCCGCGTGGTCCAGGGCTTCGGGGCCCGTGATGTCGTACGTGCGGCGGCGCGCGCCGGCCGGGTCCGTCAGCAGCACGGCCGCGCACGCGGCGACGTCGTACGCGTCCACGTACGCCACCCGGCCGCTGCCGTACGGGCCGCGGACCGAGCCGTCACCGGCGAAGCCTCCCCTGCCGGTGAAGAAGTTCTGCATGAAGCCGGTGGGGCGCAGCGTCGACCACGGCACTCCGGAGGACGTGAGGCGCTGCTCGATCTCCCAGTGCGCGCGCACCGACAGCTTCGATTCGGGGCCCGGCCGCCAGGCGGAGACCTTCACGACGTGCCGGACGCCCGCGGCGCGGGCCGCGTCGACGGCGGCGGCCTGTTGACGCACCATCGGCTGCTGCCCCGCGACCGGCAGCGCGCCGCCGCTGTTCAGCAGGAGCGCGTCGACGCCCTCGAACGCCGCGGCGAGGGTGGCCGGTTCGTCGAAATCTCCGACCACGACGTCACAGCCCAGGTCCCGCCCCCGGGCCTCGTCCCGCACCAGTGCGCGCAGGGGTGCGCCCGCTTCCGTCAGCATCCGGACCAGGTGGCGGCCGATGGTGCCGGTGGCTCCCGTGACGAGAATCATTCACCCTCCAGCCATTAACCTGAGGCATCCTCCGGATAGCTTAACGGGCTTCGAAGCGGACGTCGTACGACGTCGCGGCCGGCGCCAGGGCCGTGAGCGTGCGCTCGGCCTCCGCGGTCAGCTCCGTGCGCTGTGCCGCGGTCGGCGCGCCGAAGGGCTGCACGGTCAGGGTCGCCGACTCCTTCTCCTCCGTCAGCCGCCAGGTCCCCGCGAGGAAGCCGTCGAGGAGGAAGACCGGGAAGGACTGATTGCCCTGCCAGGTCCGTTCGGCGTGCGCCGGATCGAGGACGACGCGCCGCCGGTCGGCGTGGGACAGCAGCAGGTTGTCGTACTCGGGCAGGAAGCGGGCCAGCGCAGGGGCGTCATCGGCGGGCCGCGGGGCGTCCGGGAGGTCGAAGAGCTCGGTGCCGCGTTCGTCGCGGAAGACCAGGAGCCGGGGCCGCAGCCGTACGAAGGCGTCGCGCATCCGGGTCAGCCCCGACCAGGTCTGCATGTCCTTGACGGAGGCGGGGCCGAAGGCGGCCAGATAGCGCAGGACGACGTCCTCGGCGGTGGCCGCGAGGCCGGCCGGACGGTCGAACCACCGCTCGACGGTGGTGAGTTGGACCTGACCGCTGCGCCCCCACAGTCCGCGCGGGGTGACCTGCACCAGCGGGAGGGTGCAGCGGGCGGCGACGGCGAGCGACCAGGGGTCGGCGTGCGGCCAGTGGGTCAGGAGCGCGGCCCGTAGCTCCTTCATCGTCCGCGGCTCCTCCTCCACCAGCTCGCGGGCGATCGCCGCCAGCCGCTCGACGTCGACGCCGGCGAGACCGCCCCGGGCCTGGAAGGTCCGCAACTCCCGGTCGGGGCCGCCCGACTGGAAGAAGGGGCGCAGGGCGAGGCAGTCGTCCGCGGTGTGCGTGTGGATGGTGGAGCGCATGGTGACCATGCGGGCCACCGCGCGCTCGGCCATCAGCGACGACAGCTCCTCGGGGGCGAAGTCCGCGAGCCGGGCGGCGAGGGCGACGTACGGCGGCTTGACGTTCTGCGCCTGGAGGCCGACGAGGTGACGTACGGCCGCTTCCACCGACACCTCGGAGCGGGGTGCGCGCCGCAGCAGCAGTTGGCGGGCGAGCGTGGCCCGGTTCAGGGCGCGGTCGGTGAGGACGGGGGGCGTCGTCGTGAGGGCCATGCGCCCACGCTATCCAGCCTTGCGGACAGCTACGGTCCGCGATGTCCGAACTCATTGGACGCGCGGTGCCCTCGGGGTGGGTGGTGGGCGCGCCGCCATTGGTGCAAACCATTGCCCTCGCTTGGGCAGACAGCGTCGCCGCGGCGTGGGCACACTGTCCGGCACCACGTGGCTTCGGACCGCCGGGGGAACGGTCACCACCTGATCCCCGCGCGATCGCACGCGCGACGAGCGACCGACGGGACGGCCGGCCGGCCGGCTTTCACCCGATTCTGTGCGCTCGCCCCTAAAGCCGTCTCCACCGCCTCCACCGTCTCCAGCAGCTCCATCGCCATGACCGTCTCTGCTGTCTTCACCTCGACCGGACCAGCCATCTGAAGGAGAGTCAGGGTCGCCGGCTGGTCCGTGGCGACGTGCTCCACCACGGGTGCCGCCACGGTGTGGAGCGTGGGCACCGACTACTGACGCGCCGGGCCGGGCGGGCCCGCAGCCGCGCCGCCCATCACAGGCCCTGGGACCGCACCGGCGCCGCGATGCGTGCATGATCGGGAGCATGACGTCCACACCGTTCAATCCGCGCGCCCTGCTCACGGGCAGTCGACTCGGCGTACTCGCCACGATCAAGGCGGACGGCCGTCCGCAGCTCTCCCCCGTCCAGCCCTTCTACGATCCGGAGGCCGACCTCATCCACGTGTCCACGCGCGCCGGCCTGGTCAAGACGGTCAATCTGCTCCGCGACCCGCGGGCCACGCTGGAGGTGACCGCGCCCGACGGCATGTCGTGGGCGACCGCCGAGGGCGTGGCGACGATCACCGGGCCCGGCACCGACCCCGACGGGCCGGAGGTCGAGGCGCTGGTGGCGTACTACCGCGCCGCCGCCGGCGAGCACCCCGACTGGGCGGAGTACCGCTCGGTGATGGTCTCCGACCGTCGGGTGCTGATCACGATGACCGTCGACCACGTGTACGGCGCCGCGATCGGCTGACCGGGCCGCGGGCACGGTGGCGGGCACGTCCGGCCGGGTGCGTCGGCCGTGCCCGCCACCGGCTCAGGACGCGGGCACGGTGTCCGTGAACGTCGTGCCCGCCGTGCGGTACGCCGCGACGCGCTCGGCGACCTGCGCGGGGGAAAGGACCTCGTCCTTCGCGTGCAGCACGTAGTCGACGTGCTGTTCGTACGCGCGGGGCTCGGTGCTCGACTGCCCGGCCAGGCTCGTCAACCACTGGTTGAAGGCGATCAGCATGGGGCGTTCGGGCAGGTAGGCGGCGTCGTGGGTGGCGAAGGGCCGACCGTCGACGTAGTAGCGCACGGCGGTGTCGTCGATGGTGAGGACCAGGTCGCGCCAGCCGCCGTAGCCGGCGCGGTCGGCGGTGTGCCGGTTGACGGCCTGCCCGGTGTTCGGGTCGTACGTCTCCCAGGAGGTGGCGAAGAGGGTGTTGCCCGTCTCGCCCCAACCGCCGTTGGGCAGGTACTCGAAGTCGTACTCGGCGTAGTCGTCGGCCATCGGCGCCTTGAGGTCGTTGATGGCGAAGAACGTCTGGATCACGTGGTCGCCGTCGGGGCCGGACACGGGCGCGTCGCTGAACTTCACCCGGGCCGCGTAGGTGCCGTTGCGGAACTTCATCGCCGATGTCGAGATCTCCGCCTGCCGGGTGCTGGCGGCGCTCCCCGCGGTCTCGGTCCGCAGCGTCATCACTGAAGCGCCGTCCGCGGTGCCGAAGGAGACGTTCTGCGGCGTCCACGTCGCACCGGGCACGCCCGGGCCGCCGGGCCAACTGCGCAGGCTCCAGCCGTGGGCGGCGAGCGCCGGGTCGGTGTGGCCGGTGTAGGCGAAGTCGTCGAAGAGGGCGCGGGCGGGCGGGTCGACCGGGCCGCCCGGCGCAGCGCCCCAGACGGTGGCGCCCGCGTGGTGCGCGGTGACCTTGGGCCAGTCGGCGTAGGAGGTCCGCTCGGCGCCGAAGGAGTGGTCGTCGGACTGGGCCAGGGTCCGCCAGTCGGCACGGTGGAGGCGCAGTCGGATCTCGCCGGTGTCGGCGCCGGGGGCCAGGGTGCCCGCGCCGGCCGTGAAGCCGATCTCCAGGTAGCGGTCGGCGGTCGCGGTCGGCGTCGGCACGTCGGCGAAGGCGCCCGTGACGTTGGCGCAGCCCCGTACCGCCCAGTCGCAGGCGAAGCGGTGGGACGCGCCGGGCGCGTCGGCGGTGAAGTAGTAGCGGAGCTTCACATCGGCCAGCCGGACCGGGGTGCCACCGGTGTTGCGGACCGTGAGCTGGGGCGTGGCCTGCTGCACGGTGGCCGCGGTGGCGGTGGTGCGGTACTGCACGGCGAGGCGTACGTCGGTCGCGGAGCTTACGTCGATGACGGGGCGCGTGTCGGCGGTGGCGCTCGCACTCGCACTCGCGGGTAGCGCCGCGAGGCCGAGGGAGGCGAGGGCCGTCGCGAGCACGCCGACGGCGGCGGTGCGCAGCCGCCGGTGGGGGGATCTTCGCATCTGCTGTCTCTCCTGACGTGGGGCCCGGTGCGGGCCCGGTGGGGGGTGCAGCGGTGATCACCGCAACGGTGATCGCGCAGAACCTACAGAAGGACAGGTCGGACGCGGTAGAGGAGCGAAAGATTCGACACTCCGTCAGTTTGACTGTGCAGCAGGGGAGTCGACGGCGCGCCGGCGGATCGGGCCGCGGTCAGCCGTCGCCGAACACGCGCCCGGGAGCATCGCGTGACCCCTGCTCGCCGCGCCGCTCCTCGTTCGGGGCCGCAAGCGTGGCGCCGGAGGTGTTGACGCACCCCGGGCGTGCGCCCCGATGCTCGCTCACGTCCCAGAACGTGAGCGGACGACGACACAGAGGTGCCCCTGACATGAATTCCACCAGAACCGGCCGGCCGGCCCCGGCCCCGTCCCGCAGTCGCCGCGTCGCGCTGCTGGCCACGGGCGTGACGGCCCTCGCGGCGCTCGTCACGCCGCACGCCAGCGCCACGGCCGCGCCCACCGCAGCCGTCTCCGCCGATGAGCGTGCGCGTTCGTCGAAGGCGGCCCACCGGGGGCCGATCCTCGACGTGCAGCAGACGGCGCGTGCGCAGGTCGACGAGTGCTTCACGGCCATCGGCGGGCCGAGCCCCGAGCCGAAGGACGGGGCCTGCCCGTCCGGCTCGCAGCCGAAGATCAACGGTGCGTACGTGTGGAGCGCGGCCCGCTCCGGCGACCACGCCTACTTCGGCACGCTGTCCAACGTCACCTGCAACGCCTCCTCCACCTACTCCGGCGACACCACCCCGTACCTGGTGAAGAACGCCGACGTGTGCGAGTTCGGCAAGGGCGCCGGCGCCGGGGAGTTGGGCGAGATCTACGGCGACGCCCGCACCCCGCAAGTGCTGCGCGTGAACGCCGACACCCAGAAGGTGGAGGACCTGACGCCCGCCTCCGATCCGCTGCTCAAACGCACGGTCGGACTGCGGGGCGCCGCCGCCCACAACGATGTGGTCTTCCTCTTCGGGCAGTCGGTGAACGAGGGCCAGACCGTGGGCCAGGGCCTGTCGATGTTCGCCTTCGAGGGCAGCACCGGCAAGTTCCTCGGCTCCAAGGCGTACACGGACCTGGTCAGCGCCCGCGGCGGCGTGGTGGCCGCGGACGGCAACCTGTACCTGGCGGGCCGGGCGCCCGGCGTCAACGGCGGCCGGGTGCTGCGCTGGACCGGCGACAAGGAGGCCCCGTTCTCCTTCGAGGTCGTCGCGCAGCTCGCGAACGACCCCGGCTACCTCACCACCTTCAAGGACCGCCTCGTCGCCTCCGGCTGGGGCACCCAGGTGCCGGGCGAGCGGGCCGCGGTCAGCGGCGGCCCCGCGAAGATCTGGATGAGCCCGCCGATCCCCGCGGCCGGACTCACCTTCGACGGCGCGGCGGCCTGGAAGCCGATCTTCTCGTGGGACGAGTACGACCCGGACCCGGTGCTCGGCAAGGGCGTCGCGTGGGGCGCGCTCACCGAGTGGCGCGGCGAGTTGTACGTCGGCAGCTACAACCAGGCGGCCGTCGGCGCGGTCCAGACGATGTGGAAGGCGTACGGGCAGCCCAAGGGCGACGTGCTGCGCAAGCGGGACATGCTCTCCGCCAGCCGCCCGACGACCGTCTTCCGGATCAGCGACCCGGGCACGGACCGGCAGCGCACCACCCTGCTGTACGGGGAGGAGAAGCTGCCGGTGTACAACCCGAACACCAAGCGGTGGACCGCCAAGCCCAACCTGCTCGGCCAGAAGCCGAAGTTCGGCCCCGCCGGCTTCAACGGCAACGTGGGCAACGCGTACGCCTGGACCTTCACCGTCTTCCAGGACCGGCTGTACATGGCCACGTTCGACAGCACCGGGCTGATCACCCCGGGCGCGCACTTCACCGCGGTCAACAACGGGCTGTCGCAGACGACGAAGAGGACCCTGGAGTCGGTCGTCGGGCCGTCCCTGAAGGCGACGCTCGGCGGCGGTGACGTCTGGCGCATGGACGACCCGGGCGAGCCTGCGGTGGCGGAGACCCTGAACGGCTTCGGCAACCGCTCGCAGCACGGCGTGCGGGTGTTCCTGCCCTTCGAGGACAAGGGGCTGCTGTACGCGGGGATGGCGTCGTCGTGGAACTTGCGGGCGACGGCGAAGGATCGGGGCGGGTGGGAGTTGAACCGGCTGGTGCCGGGTGGGAAGCGGGCGCCGCTGGACGTACGCCTCCCCCGCGACGCGCAGGACGCGGCCCGCACCGCAGGCGTGACGTCGCCCTAGCCCCCGCGGGCGCCCGCGCACCGAGGACGTACCCGCCGTTGCCCTGCGGGACACGCCGGTCTCTACGGCCCGGTGGGACTTGTTCCCGCAGTTCCCCGCGCCCCTGATTCGCTCCGCCCGTCGGATATCTGCGGATCGTTGCGCTGGCACCCCCTACGCCCGCAGGGCGTGGGCAATTAGGGGCGCGGGGAACTGCGCGACAAGCCCACCACCGGGGTGCGGAGACCAGGAAGCCTCAGGGCGTACGGCGGGTATGTCCCCGGGCGCGAGGGAGTCGTAGGGGTCACGGGCCTTCGGGTGGGGCTTGGGCGTCGCGGCCTCGGTTGACCAGGCGGGTGACCTGTTGGCGGGAGTGGCCCGACATCCTGGCCAGCTCGCTCAGCGTCAGACCGCCGTCGTCCACCGCCGCCCGGTACCCCTCCACCCGCGCATGCGTCAACGCTCCGTTCAGCGCCCGGAACGCCGCAGAGAACTCCGCCCACGCCTCCCGGGTCGCGCCCCCGCCCAGCACCACCGGCGGCGGGCCGGGCCGGCGCAGGGCGCGCAACTCCGTCAGGGAGTGCTCCACCCGCTCCAGCGCACCGCGGAAGTCGGCACACGCCGCCAACGCGGTGTCGATCACCCGGTAGAACTCCGCGAGTTCGTCGTACGGAACGTCCGACCCCACATCACCGCGCCCCTGCGCCCGCACAACGACTCCCTCCCCGAAGATGCGTCAAATCCAGCACAAGTGAATCCGAAACACCCTTCCGAGGGAAGAGATGAACCGTTCTTCCCGAGCTCTATGGACCATGACGTGACTCGTCCCTAACGTGAAGGGACACCCCGAACCGCGGAGGTGATCCGTGCTCAGCCACCGACCGAACCCCCATCCCACACCGGGTCGCCGCCGCGCCGCGGCCCGCGCCCTGACCGCGCTCGGCGTGCTCGGCGCGCTGCTCGCGGTTCTCGCCGCGGCCGGCGTCATCGCACCCGTCGCACCCGCAGCAGCGCAGGCCGCAGCCGCACAAGCCGCACAAGCCGCACGAGCCGCCCGCGTCACCGTCGAGGGCCCGCCGCTCACCACCCCGCCCGACCGGCTCGCCGCCGCGCTCGACTGTCCGTCCGACTTCCCGCGCTCACGGCGCGAACCGGTCCTCCTCGTCCACGGCACCGGCGTGGACGCCGCGCTCAACTGGGGCTGGAACTACGCGCCCGCGCTGCGCGCGCAGGGGTACGACGTGTGCACCGTGGACCTGCCCGCCCGGTCGACGGGCGACATCCAGGAGTCGGCGGAGTACGTCGTGCACGCCCTCGCCGCGCTGCACGCCGCCACCGGCCGCAAAGCCGACGTCGTCGCCCACAGCCAGGGCGGACTGCAGGTCCGCTGGGGGCTGACCTTCTGGCCGGGGCTGCAAAGGACGGTCGACGACGTCGTCAGCCTCGGCACCCCCGAGCACGGCACCGCCGCCGGCGACCTGCTGTGCGCGCTGCCCTGCGCTCCCGCGGCGCACCAGATGAAGCGCGGCTCCGCCTTCCTCACCGCGCTGAACTCGGGCGACCTGACCCCCGGGGACGTCGCGTACACCTCGATCTTCACCCGGGACGACCTGGTCGTCACGCCGTACCGGACCGCGGCCAAGGAAGGGGCGCGCAACATCGGGATCCAGGAGGTGTGCGGCATCCGGCTGGTGACCCACATCGGCCTGGTGTACGACTCGGTGGCGTTCCGACTGGTGCTGGACGCACTGGCCCGGCCCGGGCCGGCCGATCCGAAGCGGCTGCCGGCGGGGGCGTGCCTGGGCGATCCGTACGTCCCCGGCGTCGACGCGCGCGACGTCGTGCACGCGACGACCGTGGTGGCGCCCGCGGCGGCCACGGCGCTGGCCGCGGCGCCCAAGACGCGGCGGGAGCCGGCGTTGCGCCCCTACGCCTCGCCGCGGCAGTGACCAGGCCGCGGGCGGTGCGGCGCAAGCGCCGGAAGATCTCCGCCTCAACCATAGACAGCCACGTTAGCGTGAATTAACTTCATTCCCATGGGGGCTCCCATCGCCCCCTCGACACGCACTTGACGGCCGACTGCAACCCTTCGCCGCTGCGTACATGACAACAGAACGAGCTACTGGCTGTTCACTAGACGCCATTCGTCCCGCCTCCACCGCCAGTCACCAGGAGAACTCGTGACCCATGCCTGGCCCTCGTACCTCCCGTCGTCCCTCGACATCCCCCGGGTCGGCGTCGACGCGATCCTGGCCGGCGCCGCCCGGGCCTACCCACAGCGCGTCGCCCTGCGGGACGGCGCCGAGTCACTGACGTACGAAGAGCTGCGCGAGGCCGCGCTGCGGGTGGCCGGTGCGCTGCGCGCCCGCGGCTTCGAGCCGGGCGACGTCGCGGCGCTGCACATGCCGAACACGCTCTGGTACGTCGTGGCGTACTACGGCGCCCTCTGTGCCGGCCTCACGGTCGCACCGGTCAACCCGGCCCAGCCCGCGGAAGCGCTGCGCGGCCAGCTCGACGACTGCGGGGCCGCCGTGGTGTTCACCCACCCCGCGGCCGTCCGCACCCCGCAGACCGCCGCGGTGCTCAGCCGGGCGCGGCTGGTGGTGCACGTGCCCGCGACCGCCGCGGGCCCGGCCCCGGAGGGCACCGAGCTGCCGGACGCCTGGCCGGCCCTCGCCGACCTGCTGACCGTGCCGCCGCTTCAGGGCTACCGGCCCGATCCGGAGCTGGTGGCCCACCTCCAGCTCACGGGCGGCACCACGGGCCGCACCAAGGCCGTGCGCGTCCTGCACCGCAACCTCGTCGCCAACGTGCTCCAGACCGCCTGCTGGCGCTCCTTCTCCCGGCCGGAGCTGGACGAGGACGGCGGGCTGCACGCCCGGCGCTCCCCCGACGCGCCGGACCTCGGCATCGTCCCCGGCGCGTGCGTGAACCTCACCGTGGCGCCGCTCTTCCACGGCCTGGGCCTGGTGGGTCACAACGGCAACACGCTCATGGGCGCCACCTGCGTCATCTCCGGCGGCGGCTTCGACGCCGACAAGTTCGTGGGCGACATCGAGACCCACGGCGTCACCCATCTGTCCGGCTCCCCCGCCATGTTCTACGCCATGCTCGCCAGCCCCGAGCTGACGCGGCGCGACCTGTCGTCGCTGCGGCTGGTCACCTCGGGCGCGGCCCCCATCGACAGCAAGGCGCTGGCCCGGTTGCGCTCCGTACTGCCGCAGGCGGAGGTGTCCGAGGGCTACGGGCTGAGCGAAGCCACGATGGGGGTGACGATCACGCCGCCGGGCACCGCCCCGCGGGACGGCTCCGTGGGGCGCCCGGTGCCGCTCACCTCCGTCGAGGTCCGCGCCGAGGACGGGGTGAGCGTGCGCCCGGTGGGCGAGCCCGGCGAGGTCTGGGTGCACGGCCCGCAGGTCACGGACGGCTACCAGGGCGAGCCGGAGCTGACGGCCGAACAGTTCGTCGACGGCTGGCTGCGCACCGGCGACGTCGGACGGCTGGACGGCGACGGCTTCCTCCACCTGGTCGGCAGGGCGAAGGACATGCTCATCTACAAGGGCTACAACGTCTATCCGCAGCCGCTGGAGGACGTCCTGTGCTCCCACCCGGACGTGGCCCAGGCGTCCGTCGTCGGACGGCACGAACCGGCCGTCGGCGAGGTCCCCGTCGCGTTCGTGGTCGTCGAGCCCGCCGCACGGGAGCGGGCCGTGGGCGACGGCGCGTTCCGCGACGGCCTGCTGGCGCACGTCGCCGCGCGCGTCGCGCCGTACCAGAAGGTCCGCGAGGTGCACCTGGTGGACGCGCTGCCGTTGACGCCCACCGGCAAGGTCCTCAAGTCCGAGCTGCGCCGACGTCTGCACCCGGACGCCTGACGCAACCGGCGCCGCGCACCTGGCGTCGTACCGCCGCACCCCCGTGCACCACCGCACCAACGAGGAGTCCCGCATGCCCGCTGAGAGCCACGTCGTCACGTACCAGGAGCTGTTCATCGGCGGTCGCTGGACCGCGCCCGCGGGCAGCGACGTCATCGAAGTCGTCTCCCCCGTCACGGAGGAGGTCGTCGGGCGCGTGCCGTACGCCACCGCCGCCGACGTCGACGCGGCCGTCGCGGCGGCGCGCAAGGCGTTCGACCACGGCCCCTGGCCCCGTACCCCGCTGTCCGAGCGGATCGCGGTCGTCACCCGCATCAAGGAACTGATCGCCGAGCGCCACCGGGAGCTGGCGGAGCTGATCACCCTCCAGAACGGCTCGCCGCTCGCGTTCTCCGTGCGCGGACAGGCCCTGTCCGCGGTCGGCGCGTTCGGCGCCGCGCTCGCCGTCGCCGCCGGCTTCCGGCAGGAGGAGGAGCGCGCCGGCGTCGGCGGACCGGTCCTGGTGCGCCGGGAGCCGGTGGGCGTGGTCGCCGCGATCACCCCGTGGAACGTCCCGCAGATGACGATCGCCGCGAAGCTGGCGCCCGCCCTGCTCACCGGCTGCTGCGTGGTGCTCAAGCCGTCCCCGGAGACCCCGTTGGACGCCAACTGGCTGGCCGGGGTGTGCACGGAGGCGGGGTTGCCCGAGGGCGTGCTGTCGGTGCTGCCGGGCGGCCGGGACACCGGCGCGCACCTGGTGGGCCACCCGGACGTCGACAAGGTGGCGTTCACCGGCTCGGTGGCCGCCGGGAAGGCCGTCATGGCAGCGGCGGCGGGCAACTTGACCCGCGTCTCGCTGGAGCTCGGCGGCAAGTCCGCGGCGATCTTGCTGGACGACGCCGACCTGGCCACCGCCGTGCCCGCGATCGTCGCCGGCACCTGCGGCGCCAACAGCGGTCAGGCGTGCGTCGCGCTCACCCGCGTACTGGTCCCCGACGCCCGGTACGACGAGGTGGCGACCGCGCTGTCCGGGGCCTTCGCCGCGCTCGCGGTCGGCGACCCGGCCGACCCCGCCACCGTCGTCGGCCCCCTGGTCACCCGGGTCCAGCAGCAGCGGAACCTGGAGTACGTGCGCATCGGGCGCGCGGAGGGCGCCACCGTGCTCACCGGCGGCGGGGTGCCCGAGGGGCTGACCCGCGGGTGGTACGTGGAGCCCACGCTGCTCGGCGACGTCACCAACGACATGCGGGTGGCCCGCGAGGAGATCTTCGGCCCCGTCGTCTGTCTGATCCGGTACGGCACCCAGGACGAGGCCGTCGAGATCGCCAACGACTCCGACTTCGGCCTGTCGGGCGCGGTGTTCTCCGCCGACGCCGAGCGGGCGACCGCCGTGGCCCGACGCATCCGCACCGGCACCATCACCGTCAACGGCTTCCGGCTCGACCTCGCCGCGCCCTTCGGCGGCTTCAAGCACTCCGGCGTCGGGCGCGAGTTCGGCCCCGAAGGGCTGGACTCCTACGTCGAGTACCAGACCCTCAACCTGCCCACGCCGTGAGGCGTGGCCGCAAACCCACCACGCACCGGGAGAGTTCATGCACGCAGCCATCCTCCACGCCACCGGGGACGCCACCCTGGACGTCACCGAGGTGGCCCCCGTCTCCGTCGGCCCCGGCCGGGTCCGGGTGAAGATGCACCGGGCCGGACTGTGCCATTCCGACCTGTCCGCCATGAGCGGGGTGCTCGCCCACCCCGCGCCCTTCGTCCCCGGCCACGAGGGCGCGGGCGAGGTCGTCGAGGTCGGCGAGGGCGTCGGCCACGTCGCGCCCGGCGACCGGGTCATCGTCTGCTGGATGCCGCCGTGCGACGTCTGCGCGGTCTGCGCCACCGGCGACACCCACCTGTGCCGCAGCGGCTTCGGCAACCTCGCCACCCCCAACTTCCGGCACGGCGAGCGCGCGCTGCCCGGCATGATGGGCGCCGGCACCTTCGCCGAAGAGGTCGTCATAGCCGGGAACGCGGCCGTACCCGTCCCCGACGACGTGCCGTACGACGTCGCCGCCCTCATCGGCTGCGGGGTGACCACCGGCATCGGCGCGGCCCTGAACACCGCACGGGTGGCGCCCGGCTCGTCGGTCGTGGTGATCGGCCTCGGCGGGGTCGGCGTGAGCATCCTCCAGGGCGCGAAGGTCGCCGGCGCCGCGCGGATCCTCGCCGTCGACCCGACGCCCAACCGCCGTCGGATGGCGCTGGAGTTCGGCGCCACCGAAGCGGTCTCCCCCGATGAACTCGCGGACGCCGCACAGCGGTCCAACGGAGGCGTCGGCTTCGACTACGCCTTCGAGGCCGTCGGCAAGGCCGGCACGCTGCGCGCCGCGTACGACGCCACCCGCCCGGGCGGCACGGTCTGCCTCGTCGGCGCGGGCGGCAGGGGCGATCTGACCGACCTCAACCTGGCCGAACTCGTCATGACCGAGAAGAAGGTGCTGCCGTCCTTCTACGGTGGCGGTGACGTCCGCCGCACCTACGCCACCATCATCGACCTGTGGCGCGCCGGCCGCATCGACCTGGAGTCGATGATCACCCACCACGTCCCGCTGAGCGGCATCAACGAGGCCATCCGCCAGATGCACACCGGTGAGGCGCTGCGCACCGTCGTCGACATCGCCTGAACCGCCCCCGTCCCCCATTTCCGTCGAGCCACTTGCCCAGGAGACTCCCATGCGCGACGCCGTGATCGTCGACGCGGTACGCACCGCCGTCGGCAAACGAGGCGGTTCCCTGTCCACCCAGCACTCGGCCTCCCTGTCGGCCGCCGTCCTCACCGCGCTCGTCGAACGGACCGGGCTCGACCCGGCGACCGTCGACGACGTCGTGTGGGGCTGCGCCGGCACGGTCGGCATGCAGACGGGCTGCATCGCCCGCTCGTCGGTGCTCGCCGCCGGCTGGCCCGAGTCCGTCCCCGGCGTCACCGTCGACCGCCAGTGCGGCTCGTCGCAGCAGGCCGTGCACCAGGCCGCGGCCGGCGTCATCGCCGGGCAGTACGACGTCGCCGTCGCCGGCGGCGTGGAGAACATGAGCACCATCCCGCTGGGCTCCACCCGGGGCGACGGCCGGTTCGGCGAGCCGCACGGGCCGCTGGTGTGGGAGCGCTACGGCGGCGTCCGCTTCAACCAGGGCATGGGCGCCCAACTGATCGCCGACGAGTACGGCATCACCCGCACCGAGATGGACCAGCACGGCCTCGACTCGCACGAGCGGGCCGCGCGCGCCCTCGACGAGGGCCGCTTCAAGGGGCAGATCGCCCCGGTCACCGTCACCGACGCGGACGGCGTCGAGCGGGTCTTCGACACCGACGAGGGCGTGCGCCGCGGTTCCACCCTGCAGACGCTGGCGGGGCTGAAGCCGGCGTTCGGCGAGGGCGGCTCCATCACCGCGGGCAACGCGTCGCAGGTCTCCGACGGCGCCGCCGCCCTGCTGATCACGACCAGCGAGATCGCCCGCGCCAACGGCTGGACGCCGATCGCCCGCGTCCACACCGCCGTGGTCGTCGGCACCGACCCGGTCACCATGCTGAAGGGCCCGATCCCCGCGACCGCGAAGGCGCTGAAGAAGGCCGGGCTCGCCCTCGACGACATCGGCGCCTTCGAGATCAACGAGGCGTTCGCCTCCGTCACGCTCGCCTGGCTGCGCGAGACCGGCGCGGACTACGCGCGGATGAACCCCAACGGCGGCGCCATGGCCATCGGCCACCCCATCGGCGGCTCCGGGGCGCGGCTGATGACCACCCTCGTCCACCACATGCGCGACCGCGGCGTGCGCTACGGCCTCCAGTCGATGTGCGAGGGCGGCGGCATGGCCAACGCCACCGTCCTGGAGCTGCTGTGACTCCCCCGCGGGACGCCGTGATCGTCGACGCGGTGCGCACCCCGGTGGGCAAGCGCGGCGGCGCGCTCGCGGGGGCCCATCCCGTCGACCTGTCGGCGCACGTCCTGAACGCGCTGGTCGAGCGCACCGGGCTCGATCCGGCGGCCGTCGACGACGTGGTGTGGGGCTGCGTCAGCCAGATCGGCGAGCAGGCGGCGAACGTCGGCCGGTACGCGGTGCTCGCCGCCGGCTGGCCCGAGGAGGTGCCGGGGGTGACCGTCGACCGCGCCTGCGGCTCCTCGCAGCAGGCCGTGCACTTCGCGGCCGGGCTCGTGGTCGCCGGGCAGTACGACGTGGTGGTGGCCGGCGGCGTGGAGAGCATGAGCCGGGTGCCGATCGGCGCGGCGCGCGACGCGGTGCAGCACGGCCGGCCGTTCGGCCCGCGGGTGCGGCGGCGGTACGGCGTCGAGGAGTTCTCCCAGGGCGGCGGCGCCGAGCTGATCGCCGAGCGGTACGGCTTCACGCGCGCCGAGTTGGACCGGCTGGCGTTGGACTCGCACGAGAAGGCCGCTGCCGCGGCGGCCGGCGGGCGCTTCGACGCCCAACTCGCGCCCGTGCGCGCCGGGGACGTCGACGGCGTCGAACGGGATGTGACGGCGGACGAGGGCATCCGCACCGGTTCGACGCCGGAGCAGCTCGCGGCGTTGAAGACGCCCTTCAAGGAGGGTGGGGTGATCAGTGCGGCGACGTCCTCGCAGATCTCCGACGGCGCCGCCGCCCTGCTGATCACCACCAGCGAGATCGCCCGCGCCAACGGCTGGACGCCGATGGCCCGCGTCCACACGGCGGTGCTGGCCGGCGCGGACCCGATCACGATGGCGCTCGGCCCGATCCCGGCGACGGCGAAGGCGCTGAAGAGGGCCGGGCTCGCCCTGGACGACATCGGCGCGTACGAGGTCAACGAGGCGTTCGCTTCGGTGCCGGCGGCCTGGCTGCGCGAGACCGGCGCGGACTACGGGCGGCTCAACCCCAACGGCGGCGCCATGGCCATCGGCCATCCGCTGGGCGGTTCGGGTGCCCGGCTGATGACGACGCTGGTGCACCACATGCGCGACGAGAAGGTGCGCTACGGCCTCCAGGCGATGTGCGAGGCGGGCGGTCTGGCGAACGCGACCGTGCTGGAACTGCTCTGACCGCACGCGCAAAGCGGCCCCCGCTCCCGACGACGAGGGAGCGGGGGCCGCTTGCGTGGCCGCGGGCGCGGCTACAGGCCGAGGTCCTTGGCGACGATGGTCTTCATGACCTCGCTGGTGCCGCCGTAGATCCGGGAGACCCGGGTGTCGGCGTACAGCCGGGCGATCGGATACTCGGTCATGTAGCCGTAGCCGCCGTGCAGTTGGAGGCAGGCGTCGGTGATGCGGCCGGCGACCTCGGTGCAGAACAGTTTGATCTTCGCGGCGTCGGCGGCGGTCAACTCGCCCGCGTCGTCGAGCCGTACGCCCCGGTCGGCCATGGCTTCGGCGGCCCGGAACTCCGCCTCGCAGCCGGCGAGCACGAACTTGGTGTTCTGGAAGGAGGCCACGGAAGTCCCGAAGACCTCGCGCTGGCGTACGTACTCGGTGGTGAAGCGGATCGCGGCGCGTGCCTGCGCGACCCCGGCCACCCCGATGGACAGCCGCTCCCTCGGCAGGTTCTGCGAGAGGTGCGCGAAGGCCCGGCCCTCCTGTCCGAGCAGATTGGCCGCCGGCACCCGGACGTCGGTGAAGGAGAGTTCGGCGGTGTCCATGGAGTGCCGGCCGATCTTGTCGAGCGTACGGCCGACGGCGAAGCCCTCGGACCAGGACTCCACGCACAGGATCGACAGGCCGGCGCGCCGGTCCTTCGGGTCGTACGGGCTGGTGCGGCAGACGACGAGGACCAGGTCGCTGACCGCGCCCCCGGTGATGAAGGTCTTGGCGCCGTTGAGGACGTAGTGGCTGCCGTCGGCCGACAGCTTCGCCGTGGTGCGGATGCCGGCGAGGTCGGAGCCGGTGCCTGGCTCCGTCATCGCGATGGCGAGGAGGACGTCCCCGCTGACGCAGCCGGGCAGCCAGCGCGCCTTCTGGGCGTCGTCGGCGAGCCGCAGCAGATACGGCAGGACGACGCCGGTGTTGACGTGGTGGTGGCCGAGGGAGGCGCCGGCCAGGGCGACCTCCTCGTGGATGATCGCCTGGTAGGCGTAGCTGGTGGGGCCGGGGCCGCCGTACTCCTCGGGCACGTCGAAGCCGAGGGCGCCGATGCGGGCGAGGCCCTTGAACAGGGAGCGGGGCACCCGGCCGGCCCGCTCCCACTCGTGGACGTACGGGACGGCCTCCTTGGCGATGAACGCCCGGACGGTGCGCCGGAACTCCTCGTGTTCGGGTCCGTAGACGGTGCGCTTCACCGCTCGCCCCCGGTGGGCTCGAAGGGGTTCGGGCGCACGGGCTCAGACACGGGCACCGTCGACCACCAGGCACTGGCCGGAGACGTAGTTGGTCTCCTGGAGGCACAGGGCGTACACGGCGCCGGCGGCCTCCTCGGGGGTGCCGGGGCGGCCCAGCGGGATCGTCTTGGCCGCGGTGGCGGCCCGCTCCGGGTTGATACCGACCTTGATCTCCCGGCCGTCGATGGTGAGGGTGGCGCCGTCGGCGGCGGTGACCTCGGTCATCCGGGTGAGGATGAAGCCGAACGCGACCGCGTTCACGTTGACCTTGTAACGGCCCCACTCCTTGGCGAGCGTCTTCGTCAGCCCGATCATCCCGGCCTTGGCGGCGGCGTAGTTGACCTGGCCGAGGTTGCCGTAGAAGCCGGAGGTGGAGGAGATGTTGACGACCTTGCGGTGGTGGTCGACGGGGTTGTTGCGGATGTAGGGCAGGGCGGCCCGCAGGATCTTGAAGGACGCCGTCAGGTGCACGTCCAAGATCGTGTGCCACTGTTCGTCGGTCATCTTCTGGATGACGGTGTCCCAGGTGTAGCCGGCGTTGTTGACGATGACGTCGAGCCCGCCGAAGGTGTCGGTGGCGGTGGCCACGAAGCGCTCGGCGAAGCCGTCGTCGGTGACCGAGCCGACGCAGGTGGCGGCCCGGCCGCCGGCGGCCTCGATGTCCTTGGCCGTCTCCTCGGCGGGCTCGGCGTCGAGGTCGTTGACGACCACCGCGGCACCTTCGGACGCGAGCTTCAGAGCGATCTCCCGGCCGATGCCCCGGCCGGAGCCGGAGACGATGGCGACCTTGCCGTCCATGGTTCCCATTGGTGTTCTTCCTTCGTCGTGCTGGCGGTCAGCGGGGTGTCGCCGGGGTGAGGGCGTCGACGGCGGCGGCGTCGAGGCCGATTTCGTGCAGCACCTCGCGGGTGTGGGCGCCGATGAGGGGCGCAGGTCGCGGCCGGTCGGGCGGGGTGGCGGCGAAGCGCGGCGCGGGCGCCGGCTGGAGCAGTCCGTCCTCGGTGTAGTACGTGCCCCGGGCCTCGTTGTGCGGGTGGCGCGCCGCCTCGGTGAGGCCGTACACCGGGGTGACACACGACTCGGTGCCGTCGAAGGCGGCCGTCCACTCGTCCCGGGTGCGGGTGGCGAAGACCTCGGTGAGCCGCCGGGCCATCCTCGGCCACTCGGCGCGGTCGTGCTGCCGGGCGAAGAGCGGGTCGTCGCTCAGGCCGAGGACGTCCAGCAGGGCGGCGTAGAACTGGGGCTCGACGCTGCCGACGGCCATGTGGCCGCCGTCGGATGTGCGGTAGGCGCGGTAGAAGGGGGCGCCGCCGTCGAAGAGGTTGGCGCCGCGGGCGTCCACCCAGCGTCCGACGCCCAACAGGCCGTGGATGAGCGCTAGTTGGATCGCGGTGCCGTCGGTCATGGCGGCGTCGACGACCTGTCCGACTCCGGTGCGCTGGGCGTGCACCAGGGCGGTGGTGATGCCGAGGGCGAGCAGCATGCCGCCGCCGCCCATGTCGCCGACGAGGTTCAGCGGCACCGGGGGGACCTCGCCGTCGGCGCCGATGGCGCCCAGCGCGCCGGCGACGGCGATGTAGTTGATGTCGTGGCCCGGCGCCTGGGCGAGCGGCCCGTCCTGGCCCCAGCCGGTCATCCGTCCGTACACCAGCTTGGGGTTGCGGGCCAGGCACTGCTTGGGGCCGAGGCCCAGCCGCTCCGTGACGCCGGGGCGGAAGCCCTCGATGAGGGCGTCCGCGCTGTCGACGAGGCGGCGGGCGGCCTCGGCGCCGGCCGGGTCCTTCACGTCGAGGACGACCGAGCGGCGTCCGCGGTGCAGGACGGGATGGCGTGAGGACGTGCCGGCCTCGGCTGGCCGGTCGACGCGGATGACCTCGGCGCCCTGGTCGGCGAGGAGCATCCCGGCGAAGGGGCCGGGTCCGATGCCGCCGAGTTCGACGACCCGGATCCCGGCCAGCGGGCCGCGCGCGGCGGCCCCGGCTCGCTCGGTCACAGCCCGAGGTCCTTGGCGATGATGGTCTTCATGACCTCGCTGGTGCCGCCGTAGATCCGGGAGACCCGGGTGTCGGCGTACAGCCGGGCGATCGGGTACTCCAGCATGTAGCCGTAGCCGCCGTGCAGTTGGAGGCACTTGTCGATGACGCGGCCGGCGACCTCGGTGCCGAAGAGCTTGATCTTGGCGGCGTCGGCGGCGGTCAGTTCGCCCTCGTCGTCGAGTTCGACGCCCCGGTCGACCATCGCCTGGAGCGCGGCGACCTCGGTCGCGCACTCGGCGAGCACGAACTTGGTGTTCTGGAAGGAGGCGACGGCGGTGCCGAAGACCTCCCGCTGCTGGGTGTACTCCTTGGCGAACTGGATGGCGGCGGTCGCGGTGGCGCAGGCGCCGACGCCGATCTGGAGGCGTTCGCGGGCGAGGTTGCGGCCCAGGTAGGAAAAGCCCCGGTCCTGCTCGCCGAGGAGGTTCTCGACGGGGACGCGGACGTCGGTGAAGGACAGTTCGTTGGTGTCGGAGGAGCGCAGCCCGATCTTGTCGAGCTTGCGGCCGAACTCGAAGCCCTCGCTGTCGGTGGGGACCACCAGCAGGCTGAGGCCGAAGCGGCGGTCGTCGGCGCGCGCCGGCGAGGTGCGGGCCACGACCACGCACAGCTCCGAGTTCCGGGCGCCGGTGATGAAGGTCTTCGCGCCGTTGAGGACGTAGTGGCTGCCGTCGGCCGACAGCTTCGCCGTGGTGCGGATGCCGGCCAGGTCGGAGCCGGTGCCTGGCTCCGTCATCGCGATGCACAGCATGATGTCGCCGGTGGCTATCGAGGGGAACCAGCGCTTCTTCTGCTCTTCGCTCGCGTGGTTGAGGAGGTACGGCAGGACGATGCCGGTGGAGACGCCGAAGTGGCCGAAGGAGACGGCGGCCCTGGCGCTCTCCTCGGTGATGACCGCCTGGTACTTGTAGCTGATCGGGCCGCTGCCGCCGTACTCCTCGGGGATGTCGAAGCCCATCACGCCGAGGGCGCCGAGCTTGCGGAACAGGTCGCGGTCGACGAGGTTGTCCCGCTCCCACTGCTCGAAGTGTGGCTGCACCTCCTTGGTGATGAAGTCGGCGATCATGGAGCGGAAGTCCTCGTGCTCCTGGCTGTAGATGCTGCGCTTCATGGCGGGTCCCTGGTGACGTCGGAGAAGGGTGACTGGTGCCGAGGGGGCGGACGTCAGCGCGAGCCGCCGTCGACCGTGATGACCTGGGCGTTGATGTAGTTCGACTCGGGGGTGCACAGCAGGTACACCGCGCCGGCGGCCTCGGTGGGGGTGCCGGGGCGGCCGAAGGGGTTGGTGCGGGCGACGGCCGCGGCGATCTGCGGGGAAACGCCGACCTTGATGCGTCGGCCCTCGATCTCCACGAACGCGTCGTCGGTGGCGGTGGCCTCCGTCATCCGGGTCAGGATGAAGCCGTACGCGACGGCGTTCACGTTGACCTTGTAGCGGCCCCACTCCTTGGCGAGCGTCTTCGTTAGCCCGATGATGCCGGCCTTGGCCGCGGAGTAGTTGGCCTGGCCCGGGTTGCCGTAGAGCCCGGACACCGATGCGACGTTGACGACCTTGCGGTGGTGGTCGACGGGGTTGTTGCGGAAGTACGGCTGGGCAGCGCGCAGGATCCGGAAGGGGGCCTTGAGGTGGACGTCGAGGATGGCGTCCCACTGCTCGTCGGACATCTTCTGGATGACGGTGTCCCAGGTGTAGCCGGCGTTGTTCACGATGACGTCGAGCCCGCCGAAGGACTCGATAGCGGTGTTGACGAACCGCTCCGCGAAGTCCGCGTCGACGACGGAGCCGACGCAGGTCACCGCACGGCCGCCGGCGGCCTCGATGTCCTTGGCCGTCTCCTCGGCGGGCTCGGCGTCGAGGTCGTTGACCACGACGGCGGCGCCTTCGGACGCGAGCTTCAGGGCGATCTCCCGGCCGATGCCGCGGCCGGAGCCGGAGACGATGGCGACCTTGCCGTCCATGGTTCCCATGTGTGCTGTCTCTTCCTTCGAGTTCTACGAGTTCTACGAGTTCTACGAGTTCTACGAGTCGATTCGGTACGGGTTGATTCGGTACGAGTCGACTCCGTACGAGGGGCCGGAGTCGGGGGTCACGAGGCCGCCGGGGCGAGCGCGACGACGGCGCTGCCCCGGAGCGTGACCGTGCCGTCGGGCAGGGCGACCGTCAGATCGAGGTGGGCCGCGCCGTCCTCGACGCGGGTGACGGTCCCGGTGCAGGTGGGGGTGGCGCGCACGGGGGTGATCGCGGTGAAGCGGACCTCGTACGAGCGGATGCGCTCCTGCGGAACGGCGTCGGTGAGCAGCCGCCCCAGGTACGCCATGGAGAGCATGCCGTGGGCGAAGACGTCGTCGATGCCGACGGCGCGGGCGGCGTCGACGTCGATGTGCACCGGGTTGTGGTCGCCGGACGCCCCCGCGTACAGGGCGAGCACGGTACGGGTGACCTCGGGTGCGGCGAGGGTGAAGGTGTCTCCGGTCTTCATGCCGCAGCCTCCGTCTTTCGGTCGGCGCCGCCGCGGACGACGATGGTGCCCTTGAGCGTGGCGACGGGCAGTCCGTCGCGGACGACGCGGGTGGTGCGCACGACGAACTCCAGCGCGCCGCCCTTCTTCGCGTACACGTCGGTGACCTCGGTGCTGAAGGTGAGGCGGTCGCCCGCGTACGCCATGGCGTGGTACTCGAAGGACTGGCCGCCGTGGAGGATGGTGCGCGGGTCGACGCCGAGGTCGGCGAGGAGGTCACCGCGGTGCGGGTTCTCCATCTCCAGGCAGAAGAAGAACGTCGGCGGGACGGGCAGGTCCCGGTGGCCGGCGGCGCCGGCCGCTGCGGGGTCCACGTAGCCGGGGTCGTCCTGCCCGGTGGCGAGGGCGAAGAAGCGCAGCCGGCCGCGTTCCACCTCGACGGTGTGTTCGGGGGTGCGGGTGCCGATCACGGCACGGTCGATGGGCATCGGTTACGAGACCTTCTCGAAGAGGGTGACGACTCCGGCGGTGCCGAGTCCGAGGTTGTGCTGGAGGCCGAGGGTGACGCCGTCGACCTGTCGGGCGCCGGCCTCGCCGCGCAGTTGCCAGGTGATCTCGGCGGTCTGGGCGAGTCCGGTGGCGCCGAGCGGATGGCCCTTGGAGAGCAGGCCGCCGGAGGGGTTGGTGACGACGCGCCCGCCGTAGGTGTTGTCGCCGTCGAGGACGAAGCGCTCGGCCTCGCCCTCGTCGCACAGGCCGAGCGCTTCGTAGCTGAGGACTTCGTTGACGGTGAAGCAGTCGTGGAGTTCGACGACCGCGACGTCCCGGGGGTCGACGCCGGCCTTCTCGTACACCTCGGTGGCGGCGGCACGGGTCACGTCGGCGCCGACGAGCGAGATGGCGCTCTTGACGTCGAAGAGTCCGGCGTCGTCGGAGTGGAGTGCCTGGGCAGCGATGGCGACCCGGGGTGCGATGCCGTGAGCGCGGGCGAACTCCTCGGAGCACACGATCGCGGCGGCGGCGCCGCAGGTGGGCGGGCAGCACTGGAGCCGGGTCAGCGGTCCGGCGATCCGCGGGGAGTCCAGGACGTCCTGCTCGCTGACGGGGTCGCGGAAGACGGCGTACGGATTGGCCGCGGCGTGCCGGCGGGCCTTCACGGCGACCTTGGCGAGGGTCTGCGGGCTCATGCCGTACTTCGACAGGTACTCCTCGCCGGCGGCGGCGAAGTACTGCGGGGTCATGGGCAGTTCGGGGTCGACGTCGTACACCTCGTGCAGCGCGGCGGCGAAGTCGGTGAGCGGTACGGGGCGGTCGGTCCACTTGGCGCCGAGGGCGCCGGGCGGCATCTGCTCGAAGCCGACGGCGAGCGCGCACTCGGTCGCGCCGCTCTCGACGGCCTGGCGGGCGAGCCACAGCGCGGAGGAGCCGGAGGCGCAGTTGTTGTTGACGTTGAGCACGGGCACGCGCGTCATTCCGAACCGGTACACCACCCGCTGTCCGCAGGTGGAGTCGCCGTAGACGTATCCCGCGTAGACCTGCTGGACCGCGGCGTAGTCGAGCCCGGAGTCACGCAGCGCCATGTCGACGGCGCCGGCCCCCATCTCGTCGTACGTACGGGCCGCGCTGGGTTTTGCGAACGGGACCATGCCCACTCCGGCCACGAGCGCTCGCCGACTCATGTCACCCTCCCTTACTTCGGTTATCGCGTCTTCACTTTCTTGCCCGTCTTGGCTTGTGTCAAGGGGTTCTCATGCCAGATGAACGGTTTCACCACAGTCACCACAAGGGCCGGCCGGCCGACCCGAGCGGGGGATGTCGGCGAGCGAACCGAAGAATGATCAACCAGCGGCCGGCGCGGCGGCTCCGCGCCGGGGCGGAGCCGCCGGACGAAGGGCTGGGGGCGCACCCTCGGGCGCCGGGGCGGAGGCCGGGGGCGAGGTGCGCCCTACGTTAGGGATTGTTCACTTTCGGACAGCACTCCGACAGCAGATCCCAGTCGAGACGAAGGGGTGCAACGCGAGCGCGAGCGCCGGCGGCCGGAAGGGGTGACTCCACTTGGTGAGTCTTTGATCACAACGGTGGGGTGGGTGCGGTACCTTGTGCGGACGAACGACGTCGCCGCCCCGGGCCAGTGGCCCGCCCGGGGGGCCCACAGCGAGGGACGGACCGCGATGCCCACCGAAGCCGCCAAGCGCACGGGCACCCGTAGGCCCCCGGACCGCAAGGCACGGATCATCGACGCGGCGCACGAACTCTTCCGCGACCGGGGCTACCACAACATCGCGGTGGCGGACGTGGCCGCCGCCGTCGGCATCACCGCCCCCGCGCTGTACCGACACTTCCGCGGCAAGCCCGACCTGCTGGCGCACGTGGTGGACCGCACGCTCGACACGATGTCGGCGTCCGTGGCCGCGGCGGACGACCTCGACGGCTACCTCGCCGACGTCACGCCGCAGACCATCGACCGGCGCGGGGCGGCCGTCATCTGGCAGCGCGAGGCCCGCAACCTGCCGGCGGAGCACCGCGAGCAGGCCCGGCACGCCCTGACCGAGATCGCGGGACAGCTCGCCGCGCTGATCGTCGCCCGCCGCCCGGAGCTGTCCCCGGCCGACGGGACCCTGCTCGCCTGGTCCCTGCTGTCGGTGTACGGCTCCATCTCGTGGCATCGCACGTCGCTGCCGCGCCGCCGGTTCGAGGAGGTCATGCAGCGGATGGCGTCCGCGGTGGTGTACTGCGAACTGGGCACCGCCGACCCCGCCCCCGAGGCGGCGGACCGGGAGCGGGCGCCCGGCGCGTACGCCGCGCTCGCCGTCTCCCGCCGCGAGGAGATCCTCACCACGGCGCTGCGCCTCTTCGACGAGCGGGGCTTCCAGTCGGTCAGCACGGACGACATCGGAGAGGCAGCGGGGGCGTCCGGGCCCAGCATCTACAAGCACTTCCCCACCAAGACGGATCTGCTGGTGGCGGGCATCCTGCGCGGCGGCGAGGGTCGTCGGGCGGGCACGGCGCGGGCGCTTGAGGCGCCCGGGACCCCGAGCGAGACCCTGCACCGACTGCTGCGGTCGTACGTCGACTTCGCCCTGGAGCACGCGCATCTGATCGGGCTGCTCCTCGGCGAGCTGGACCAACTCCCGGAGAAGGAGCGGCGCTCGGCGCGCCAGAGCCAGCGGGAGTACCTGGACCTGTGGGGCCGCCTCTATCAGGAGCAGTGGCCGCAGGCGGACGCGGCGGAGGCGCGGATCGTGGTCAGCGCGGTGCTCACGGTCGTCGACAACGCGGTGCGCACCGGCCGGCTCGGCGGCCGACCCGACCTCCCCGAACGCCTCACGGAACTCGGCAACGCGCTACTGAACGCCCCACCGGCCCACGCGTAGGACCTCCGGTCCAGCGCCGCCCTGTATTGCCCTGGGAGGTCGTGTCCGTAAAGTCCCGCGCGCGTTCCTGCGCCTCTTGACGTAGCCGCCGTTTCCCTGCGGGAGCGTTGATCTCTACCGGCTGGTGGTGAGTTGCTCGCGCAGTTCCCCGCGCCCCCGTTTCGCTGCCCCGTCACCTATCTGCCGGCCGAGGGCAGGGTGTTTTGGGGCGCGGGGAACTGCGCGACAAGCCACAGACGGGCCGCAGACGCCACACCGCAGCACGCCGCACGGCGCCACGTGGGACGTTGCGGGCACGACCTAGGGGGTGTCCGCAAGATCCCGCTCGCCCGCCGCGCCCGCGAGGGCCCGCAGGGCGCGGTCCAGCGCGGCGCGGTCGGTGTCGTCGAGGCCCGCCGCCAGCCGGGTGAGCGCGTCCGCCAGGTCGGTGAGCGCGGCGTCGACCACCCGCCGCCCCTCCCCGGTGAGGGTGACCCGGAAGCTTCGGCGGTCGTCCGCGTCCAGGCTGCGCTCCACCAGCCCCGCCGCCTCCAGCCGGTCGATCCGCTTCGTCATGCCCGCCCGGGAGGACATCAACTCGGCCGAGAGCACCGAGGGCGTGAGGACGTACGGCGCACCCCTGCGCCGCAGGGTCGCGAGCACGTCGAACTCGGCCTTGCTGACGCCGTGGCGGCGCACGGCCCGCTCCCCCGCCGGACCGACGACGTTCTCGGCGACGAAGGCGAGGCGGCCGACGACCGCGACCGCCGCGAGGTCGAGATCGGGGCGCTCGCGCCGCCAGTCCGCGGCGATCCGGTCCGTCAGATCGGTGTCTCCACTCATGGACCGGAATTCTAGGAGCCGTGATTTTAGTTCTCTGGCGTACTATCGCCATGTGGACTATTTTTGCACGAACTACCTCTCGGAGGTCGAGACCCCATGCGGACCCTCATCCACGACGTGCGCGTGTTCGACGGAGTGCGGATCCACGAGTGCCGGGACCTCCTGATCGAAGGAGCCGTGATCGGGCGCCGGGCTCCCGAGGGGTCGAGCACCGAGGGTCGCGCCCCTGCCGACGTCTCGGTCGACGTCACGGTCGACGGCACCGGGATGACCTTGCTCCCCGGGCTCATCGACGCCCACACCCACACCTTCGACGGCGACCTCGCCGCCGCCCTGGCACACGGCGTGACGACCGAACTCGACATGTTCTGCCTGCCGACCAACCTGGCCCGACAGCGCGCCCTGGCCGCGGCCCGGGACGACGTCGCCGACCTGCGCAGCGCCGGGACGCTGGCCACCGCGCCGGGCGGCCATCCGATCCAGGTCATGAAGGCGACGGCACACCTGCTGCCGAACCCGTGGGACGCGCTCGAACCCTTCGACACCCCCTCCTCGCCCGCCGACGCCGCCGCGTTCGTCGCCGCCCGGGTCGCGGCCGGCAGCGACTACCTGAAGGTCGTGATCGACGACGGACCGACCGACGGGACCCCGGTGCCCACGCTCGGCCGGGACACCGCGACCGCCCTGGTGGCGGCGGCCCGCTCGGCGGGGCTGCGCACCATCGCACACACCTCCACGGCGCAGGACGTGCGGATCGCCCTCGACGCGGGCGTGGACGGACTCGGCCACGTGTGGAGCGACACCGCGCAGGGAGACCCGGAGCTCGACCGGCTCGTGGCCCGCGTCACCGAGCAGGGAGTGTTCGTCGTGACCACGCTGGCGTACTTCGAAGCCCTCAGCGTCGACGACCCCGGGCGCGCCGCCCGAGCGGCGCAGGTGACGGGGGCCCTGCACCGCGCGGGCGCGCCGTTGCTCGCCGGGACCGACGCCACCCCCTTCGCGCCGCGCCACGGCGACGGGCTCCATCGCGAGCTGGAGTTGTTGACCGGGGCCGGACTCACCCCGCTGGCCGCGCTGACCGCCGCCACCAGCGCGACCGCGCACCACTTCGGCCTGACCGACCGCGGACGCATCGCCCCCGGCCTGCGGGCCGATCTGGTGCTGGTCGCCGGCGACCCGACGAAGGACGTCACGGCCACCCGCGCCGTGCGCGGGGTCTGGCGGCGCGGCGTCCGGCTGGCCGGCTGAGCCCGGCGCGGGGCGGTCGGCCGGTTGGTCGGTCGGTCGGCCGGTCCGTCGACCGGAGTGATCCGCGCCACACCCGGCACCCCGGCCCGCCCCGGTCGGCCGCCGGGCCGGGGGGCGTTGGGGGTGTCGGTCGACGGGGAGACTTAGGTCACCCTTCCTTCACCCTTCCTTCAGCGTGAAGGCCTCTGGTACAGCTGGGGAGAACACCCCCACACCGGAAGCAATGCCATGAAAGCCACGGATCACCAGCATCGCGATGACGCCCTCGTGCCCTTCGCGATCGACCTGACCTTCGAGGAGGCCCGCCGCCGGGCCGAGGTGGTCGCCGCGCTGGGGCCGGACTGGGACCCCGTGGCCGCGCTGCGCGACGAGGAGGAGGCGTACGCACGGCTGTACGCGGACCTGGACGACGAGCAGCGCCGGACGTACGACATGCTGGTGGCGGTCGGGGTGCTGCGGGACGAGGGGCCGGGCCGTGCGGCTGCCCATTGACCCCCAGGCCGACGACGCCCGGCGCGCCTGGGTCGCCTGCCCCGCCTGTGACGACGCCCGAACCTGCGCGACGTGCTCCGCGGGCCGCAACTGCCGGGACCACTGGCGCTATCTGATCGCCAACCAGGGGCCGGTCGTCCACCTCCAGTGCCCGAACTGCACGCATCTGTGGTCCCTGGACACCCGCCCCGGCCGGGCCCGCCGCCCGGACGAGCGCACGGAACGCGCCGAGTGCGTCGACGGCACCGAGCAGGACGTACGACCGGAGCCGGACAGCACCGCCTGAGCGTCGCCGTTCGAACAGCTCACGCAATAATGCGATTTGTGAGCGAACTTCCTCTCCCCCTCCCCGCCGAGCACATACCCGCGGGCACCGCCGCCTGGCGGTCCGCCGACGCCGCGCGGTGGTCGGCCGCCGCCCCGCGGCGCTGGGCGCACCCGCTGGTGGCGATGGGCGCGCTGGCCGTCGGGATGGTGTGGTTCATCGACACCGAACCGGAGGGCGCGTGCACCGCGGCCGAGCCGTGCGCCACGGCGTGGGGCAGCGTGGCCGCGGCGGGGTTGGCGCTGCTGTGCCTGTACTGGACCCTGCGGCAGCCGCGACTGGCGCTGGCCGGCCTGGGGGCACTCGCCGCGGCCACGCTGGCCGATGCCGGGTTCGCCGTGTCCCGCCTCGGTACGGGCCGGCTCGTGCTGCTGGCCGCCATCGTCCTCGCCGTGGCGACGCTGATCCACCGGATCGTCGCAGCACGGCGCCAACGGGCGCTCGCCGAGGCCGCCGCCGGGGAGCTGCGGCACCGACTCCCCCGCCCGGCAAGGGACTTCAAGCGCGGGCAGTTCTCGCTCGTGGTCGGGGGGCTGCTGCTGGCGGTGTCGGCGTTCGCGCTGTGGGCCGCCCTCGACGTCGTGGCCGACTACGACGATCGGGCCGCGGGCGCGAGCCGGGTCAGCGCGGAGGTCGTCGACGTCGACGCCGACGAGGACGACGTGTCCACACTCGTCGTGGCGACCTTGGACGGCGACCGGCGCCACACGCTCGACACCGTCTTCCCCGAGGACTACCCGGTGGGCAGCACCGTGGAACTGGTCGTCGACGGCGACTGGGTCCGACTGGTCTCGGAGCCGTACGACCTCATGGGCTGGGAACTGCTGCTCCTCGCGAGTGCCGTGCCGGGCGTCGCCTTCGTCGCCAACGGGCTGACCGGCCGCTCCAGGGCGCGCTCGCTCGACGGGCGCACGCTGCCCGCGCTCGGGGTGCTGGTGCACGAGGGCCGGGAGGACGCCCGCACGTACGTGTACGCGGCCGACGACCACACCGCCGAACACCCGCTCCTCACCTTCCACTCGATGTACGTCGCCGAGCCGGGCCGACAGCCGGACGACGGGGCGGAAGCGGAAGCAGAAGAGGGAGCAGAAGCGCATGCGGATGTGGACGCGCAGCAGGAACGGTACGACGCGTTGTTCGGCGGGACCGACGAGGAGCCGCGGCTGCGCGAGGCGGTCCTCCTCGGCGCGCCCTTCGGCGGTGCCGAGGTCGCCTTCCTCGCCCCGGAGCCGACGGGCCGGAACGAGGTCGAGTTCGAACGCAGCGTCACCCCCGTACGGCCGTACGCCCCGGGACTCGCGGACTCCCCCGTGACGTTGGCCGCCCGGACGCTCAAACGGGGCATCTCCAAGTCCCCGGAGCAGCAGTCCGGGCGCAGACGTCCGCGGCGCCGCCCGGTGCACGAGGTCGCCGAAGCGATGCGGCCGACCGCGGCCCCGCGCAGTTGGGCGGCCGACGGCGGCTCCCGCGGCGTCGGCGTGTTCCTGCTGCTGGTGCAGGGCTTCGCCCTCGCGCAGGTGCTGGACGGCGACTGGACCTGGTACAAGGTGGTGGCGCTGTTCGGGCTGCCCTACTTCATGACCATGGTGTCGACGGCGCTCAACTGGCGTCTGACCGCGGACCGGAGCGGGGTGTGGGTGGCCGGCGGCTGGCGCGTGCGCCAGGTGCGCTGGGAGCAGGTCACCGGCGTCCGCCACGCCCACGACGGCATCGAGATCAGCGTCTCGGGTGGCCGCAAGGAGATCGAGCTGTTGCCGGTGAGCGCCGGTTGGCTCCAGCGGCGCTTCGGCAAGGGCTCCGCCGCAGCGGAGGCCAGCGAGGCGCTGCGGGCGATGGTGCACTACCCGGAGCTGCGCCCGACCGAGGACGCCGACGCCCGCGGGCAGGGTGCACCGCTGGGCCCGGTCATCGCGGGCTTCACGCTCGTGTGGGCCGCCGCGGTCCTGCTGGTCTGAGCCGCGCCCCGGCGTCGCACGGCGCTGATCGTGTCAACTCGATGAACTGCCCGCGAATGCACGGCGGGTGCCTCTAGCATCGCGACGAAGGATGTTGTCCCGCTGCCGGGAGGCTGCCCGTGTCCCCTGCCGTCGACCGCCGTGACCTGCTGAAACTGCTCGCCGCCGGGTCGCTCGCCGGGCCCGCGGTCGCCGCCGCCCAACTGGCCGCCGCGCCCGCGGCGCGGGCGGCCCCGGGCATCGTCAAGCCGCTGCCGCCCGAGGTGTTCACGGTGCGCGGCACCAACGCCGAGACCCGTACCGACGCGTTCCGCGGCACCGGGCTGCTCACCCCCGCCGACCGCTTCTTCGTCCGCAACCACACCGCCACGCCCCGGCTGAGCGAGCGCGACTGGAAGCTGACGGTGTGGGGCAGCGGGCTGCGGGGCCGGCGCGCGGTGGAGTTCGACTACGCGCGACTGCGCTCGCTGCCGTCCGTCACCCGCACCGCCGTCGTCGAGTGCGCGGGCAACGGCCGCAGCTACTTCGCCTCGCAGCAGGGCGAGCCGGTCAGCGGCACCCCGTGGACACTAGGCGCGATCGGCGCGGCCCGCTGGCGCGGGGTGCGGCTGCGGGACGTGCTGGAGCGCGCGGGCGCGTCGCCGTCCGCCGTCGCCGTGATGCCCCGCGGCCTGGACGACGAGTTCGTCACCGACGGCGTCAACCTGGGGCGGGTGCGCCGCCCGCTGCCGCTGGCGAAAGCGGTGGACGACGTGATCCTCGCGTACGAGATGAACGGCGAGCCGCTGCCGTACGACCACGGCTTCCCGGTGCGGGTGGTCGTGCCGTCGTGGATAGGGATCGCCTCGGTGAAGTGGGTCGGTGACATCGAGGTCAGCGAGACGCCGCTGGACTCGCCGTGGACCACCCGCTTCTACCGGCTCTTCGGCGCCGGCCACCCGCCCGAGGGGTCCGCGCCGCTGACCCGCCAGACGCTCAAGAGCGCCTTCGAGTTGGCGCCCGGCGCACAGCTGCCGGCCGGCCGGGAGCACCTGCTCACCGGCCGCGCCTGGTCGGCCGCCGCGCCCGTGCGGCAGGTGGAGGTGAGCGTGGACGGCGGTGCGCACTGGCAGACGGCACGGCTGTGCGACGTGCCGCGCCGCGACGGCTGGGTGCGGTGGGCCGTGCCCTGGCGGCCGGAGCGCACCGGCCCCGTCCACCTGCTGTCGCGGACGACCGACCGGGCCGGGAACACCCAGCCCGTCCGGTCGGCCCACAACACCCAGGGCTATCTCTTCGACGCCGTCGTCCGGCACCAGGTGACCGTCACCTGAGGGCCCCGGCCAGCAGGGCGCCGGTCTTCTTGATGAGCGCGTTGTCCCGGGGGCCCTTGGGCGAGTCGGGCTTGGTGCTGAAGACGGAGAGGACCACCGGCGCGCCTTCGGGCGTCCAGGCGATGCCGACGTCGTTGTTGGTGCCGTACTCGCCGCCCCCGGTCTTGTCGCCGAGCTTCCAGTCCGCGGGCAGCCCGGCGCGCAGCCGCTCGCTGCTGGTGGTGTTGGCCAGCAGCCAGTCGGTGAGCAGCTGGCGGTCCGGGCGGTTGAGGACGGTGCCGAGGACGAGCCGGGTGTAGGTGACGGCGATGGCCTTCGGGGTGGTGGTGTCGGTGACGCGGTCCGGCTCGGCGGTGTTGAGGTCGGGCTCCCAGCGGTCGAGGCGGGTGACCTCGTCGTCGATCGAACGGCAGAACTCGGTGATCGCCGTCGGGCCGCCGAGCTCCCGCAGCAGCAGGTTCGCGGCGCAGTTGTCGCTGTAGGTGATGCTGGCGTCGCACAGCTCGCGGATCGTCATCCCGCGCGCCACGTTCTTCTTGGTGATCTGGGAGGAGTCGGGGCCGCCGGCGGCGAGCACGTCGTCGTACGTGTAGCGGATGCGGCGGGCCAGCACCTCGCCCCGGTGGTCCAGGTCGCGCAGCACGGCGGCGACGGCCAGCGTCTTGAACACCGAGCAGATCGGGAAGGGCCGGTCCGCGTTGTGCGCGACGGTCGCCCCGGTGCGGAAGTTGTAGCCGACCACGCCGAGGAGGGCGCCGTGTTCCTTCTCGTACGCGCGCAACTGCGCCGCGACGGCGGGGTCGGTGGTGCCGAGGGCGGCGCCGCGGCCCCGTCCGCCGGCGGGGGCGGCAACGGCGGGCGCCGCGCCCAGGCCGACGGCCAGAGCCGATCCGGCGCCGACGGCCCCGACGGCGAGGGCGGTGCGACGGTTGAGGGTTCCTTGCGTCTTCACGGTCTCGTTCCCCACGTCGTTGGTTCTGACATCGATCAGTGATCATCACGTGGTGCCCGGGGCCGGCGGTTCCGCCGGGTTGCGGTGATAGGCCCGCTGGCCTCGCTTGACTTTCGAGCCGCTTGAACCCGCACCATCGCCGTCATGAACGACGACGAAACCGCCGGCGACGGCGGCGAACTGATGGGCATCGGGGCCTTCGCCCGCCTCGTCGGGCTCGCGCCCAGCGCCCTGCGGTTCTACGACGACTGCGGGGTGCTGCGCCCGGCGTACGTGGACGAGGTCACGGGGTACCGCTCCTACGCGCCCCGGCAGGAGGCCCGCGCGGTGCTGGTGCGCCGGCTGCGGGAGGCCGGACTGCCGCTCACCGAAGCGACCGTGGTCCTCGACGGCGACCGGCGCCGCGCCCAAGAGGTCCTGGCGGAGCACGCCCGTACCGTCCGACGGACCGCGGCGGCGGCACACGCCACGATCGCGGACGTCCTGCGCCAGCTGGACGAAGCGGCGGGCGAAACGGCGCGGGCCGCGGTCGGCGGCGCCGAGTGGGCCAGCGCCCTGCGGCAGGTGGCGCCCGCGGTCGCGCCGGCCGCCGCGCGGCGCGCGTTCCCCGTACTCGGGCGCGTCCTGGTCGAAATCGACGGCCACGAGGTGCGCGTGGTGGCCACGGACCGCTATCGGCTGGCGGTGCGCGAGCTGCGTCCGACGTCCGTGGAGGCAGCGGCCGGCGGCCCGGTCCGGCTGACGCTGGAGGCCGGGGCGGTGGCGGAGGTCGTCGCCTGGGCGCTGCGGCAGTCGGAGGTGGTGATCACGGCGTCCGCGGAAGCAGCGGAGGGCGGCCGGCTGTCCGGCGACGACCGCACCACGTGGCCGCTGCTGTCCGCGGCTGCCGAAGAGGGGGCGTATCCGGAGTACGGGGCGGTCCTGGCGGGTCTGCCGCCGGTGCGGCAGCGGATCGTCGTCGACCGCGGCGCCCTGTGTGCCGCCGTCGCCGACGGCGCACGGGCCACGGGCGCACTGCGCCTGACGGCCACGGCGCACCGGCTGACGATCGCGTCCGGCCCCGGGCCCGGGGCCGAGCTGCCCGCCATCGGAACGGGCGTGCCGGTCCCCTTCGCCATGGATCCGGACGTCCTGCTGCCGGCCCTGGAGGCGAGCGTGGGCCCCGACGTGCTGCTGGAGGTCGCCGACGCGACGCAGCCCGTCGTGATCCGCTCCGCCGACCAGGGCGGTTTCACCACCCTCGCGATGCCCGTCCGCCTGACCGCCGACGCCACCCCCGACACCGACACCGACACCGCATGCTGATCGAGGACCGAAAGGCCAGGGCCATGGATCCCCACCACCCCGTCATCGCGCTGTGCGCGGAAGGCATGCGTGCCGAGGCCGCCGGCTCCCCCGAGCGGGCGCACGAGCTCTTCCGGCAGGCGTGGGAGACGGCCGAGGCCGCCGACCCCGTCGACGACTACGCCGCCTGCGTCGCCGCGCACTACGTGGCCCGGCACCAGCCGGCGCCCCGCGACGCGCTGCACTGGAACCTGGTCTGCCTTGAGCGGGCGGACCGGGTCGGCGACGAGCGCGTACGCGGCTTCCATCCGTCGCTGCACCTGAACCTCGCCGCCGCGTACCGGGAGCTCGACGAACCGGCCCGGGCCCGGGAGCACTTCGCCCGCGCCGCCGAGCACCTGGACGACGTGCCCGAAGGGCCGTACGCGCAGTGGATCCGCATCGCGGTCGCCGAGGGCCTCAGATGGTCGGGGTCGGTGCCGGAACGACCCGCGGAGCCGCTGGTGGCGCGGCTGCTCGCGGAGTTCTGCGCCCGTGGCGACCTCAAGGCGCTCGGGCTCGTCCTGCCGGCATACCTGACGGACCTCGGCGGCGAGGACGACCGCGTCCGGCTGGTGACCGCGCTGCACCAGGTGCACGCCTCGCGCTGGCTGCCGCCCGACGCGTCAGACGACGTGGGCCGGGTCATCGCCGCGCTGGGCGCGTCGTGACGTACGCGCAAACGCGGACGTAAGCGCAGACGGTGCGGCGGAGGGCGTGGGCGGTCCTCACGACTTCGCGGGGCTCAGACGGTTCACCTTGCCCTGCGGGGTGGCCTCCAGATGGCCGGACTGCCGGTAGTCGTTCGACAGATAGACCGCCAGGCCCAACGAGCGGTCGAAGACGGTGTTCGGCTCGCGGACGGACAGGTACCGGCTGGTCGGGTCCTGGACGTTCAGATCGCGCTTCGCCCTGGCCATCAGGGTCGGGACCGCGTCCCAGTTGAAGGCACCCAGGTCGAAGGGCTTGTTGCCGGTGAACAGCACGCCCTTGTTCGGCAGCTGCATGACGCCGCCGTCGAGGCGGTACATGTAGGAGTCGTACTTGGTGTCGCTGCCCTTCACCATGGCCTGCACCATCACGTACTCCGGATAGACGGTGAAGCTCCCGATCCGCTTGGGGTCGGCTACGGACGACAGCTCCTTGATGGCCAGCCGGATGCCCTCGGGCGTCAGCAGGTCCTTCACTTCGCCCTTCTCGGCACCCTTCCCCTTGTCCGTGCTCTTGTCCGTGCTCTTGTCCGTCTCCTTGCCCGTGGCGGTGCCGGACGCCTTCGCTCCGGGGCTCGGCAGGGCGGTGTTGCCGGTGCCGATCGACGCCGGCGACTTCTTCTTGTCCTCGTCGTCCGGTACGAGGAACCAGACGAGGGAGGCGATCACCGCCGTGGACAGCAGGGAGGAACCGATCATGAGGCGGCGGCCCAGGCGCGAGGGCGAACCGGACTGCGGCGCGGGGCCGGACAGCGGGCCGGTGGGACCCGGCCCGGGGGCGGGGGTGGGGATGGGGATGGGAGTGGGCGCGCCCTGGTAGGCAGTGGAGGGGCCGAATCCTTCCGCCGTGCCCGGCGGGGCGAGTTGGTACGACGTGGCATCGGCGGACTGCGCCCCGGTGACGGCGGCGGCTCCTGCGGCGGACGGCGTCCCCACGGTGCTCGGCGCAGCGTTCCCCGGCTCGGCTTTCCTTGGCGCCGCGCTTCCCGAAGCCGCCTCGGCGAGCATCCGGTCCAGGGCGTCCGGGCCCGGCCGCGCCGTCGGGTCCTTCACCAGGACGGCTTGGAGCACCCCGGTCAGCGGCCCCGCCTGCCGCGGCGGCGGCAACTGCTCGTTGAGGACGGCCGCGAGGGTCGCCAGCGCCGTGGCCCGCCGCAGCGGATGGCGGCCCTCCACCGCGACGTACAGCATCATCGCCAGGGACCACAGGTCGGACTCGGGCCCGCCGTCCTCCCCGGTGATGCGCTCGGGGGCCATGAAGTCCGGGGTGCCGATGATGGAGCCGGTGGCCGTGAGGACCGTGGACTCGCGGATGGCGGCGATGCCGAAGTCCGTGAGAACGGGGCGGCCGTCGGGGCGCAGCAGTACGTTCGCCGGCTTGACGTCGCGGTGTTGGATGCCCGCGGCGTGCGCCGCCCCCAGCGCCGCCAGCACCTCGCGGCCGAGCCGGGCGACCTCGGCGGGCTCCATGGGGCCGCGGGCGAGCCGGTCCGCGAGGGAGCCGCCGGTGACCAGCTCCATCACCAGCCAGGGGTAGGTGTCCTCGCCGCCGTCGACGACGTGGTGGATGGTGACGACGTTGGGGTGGTCGACGCGGGCGAGCGCCCGGGCCTCCCGTAGCACCCGGGCGCGCAGTGACCGGGCGGCCTCCGGGTCGAACTCGGCCAGCGCGGGGTCCGGCGGCCGGACCTCCTTCAGCGCCACGGCCCGGTCCAGCAGCAGGTCCCTGGCCCGCCAGACCATCCCCATGCCGCCGCCGCCCAGGCGCGCCTCCAGCTCGAACCGCCCGTCGATGACGCGTCTTCCCGCGTTTGCGTTGTCCCCGCCGCTCATGGCCGGGAGCTTACGAGACGGGACCGACAGCGCGTCACCCGGTCCGGTCCGCAAGAAGCCGGGCCTTCGATCAGTACCCAGGTGGGTCGAAGTGCTCCAGGACGGTGTTCATCAGCCGGCGCTGGTAGGGCATGTCGCTGGTGGCGCCGCAGACGTACACGACGTGGACGTCGCCGTCGTCCCCGGTGAAGGCCCGCTCGATGCAGGTGCGCATCTCTTCCGAAGGCGACTGCTGGAACCGGTAGGTCAGCTCGGCCGCGTCGCTGGTCGGGTTCTCCGGTCCGCTCTGCACGTATCCGAGCTTGACCCGGCGGTAACCGAGCTGGCCGGTGAGGTCGGTGTCCGACTTGGTCACCAGCGCGAGGGGGGTTTCGCTGGTGTCGGAGAAGTCCATGACCATCAGCCGGTCGTCGCCGGAGGGGTCGTTGTAGGCAACGCTGCTGGAGCTGGTGTCGCGCAGCCAGCCGTCGGGCACGGCGACCGTGTAGCCCTCGACCTGGGTGACCGTGTAGTCGATGCTGTCCAGGCGCTCGCTGGACTCGCCCGACTCGCCTGATCCGTCCGCGCCGTCGGATGCGGAGGCCGAGGAACCCGGGCGCGACGGCGGGGAGTCGTCGTCCAGGAGGACGTACCAGACCACGGTGGCGACGGCGGCGACGGCAGCCGTCGCGGCGCCCACCAGGGCGACGGTGCGGGTCCGCCGTCGGCGGGCGGTGGCCGGCGAGGGCGGGATCGCCTGCCCGTCGGCGCCGATCTGCACCGTTTCGGCCGGGGCCCCCGTGCCGGACGGGTCCCACTGCGGCGGCAGCCGTGGGAAGGGGGGCGGTGGCGCGGTGTACGGTACGGGCTTCTCGTCCCGCTCCCAGCGCTGGGCGCGCGCGTCCCAGCGCGCCGTGCCGTCCTCGTTCACATCGGCCACCTCAACCTCCCAGGAGGGCGGCGACGAGTTCGGCGACGGCGACCCCCGAGCCGAGGGCGCCGGCCCACTCGCCCGCCGAGGCGAGCGAGGAGCGCAGTCGCTCCAGCCGGGGCCGGCCGGCTTCGCCGGAGGCGGTGATCTCCTCCTCGGTGGCGACCAGTTCGGCGTCGAGTACTTCCGTGTCGGGGGTGCTGACGAAGCGTGCCAGGTCCGCTCTCAGGGCGCGGACGGCCGCGAGGAGTTCGCGCTGCGCGGCGTCGGACTCCCCGTGGCTGACGTTGGTGGTGGTCGCGGTGGAGTGCGCGCCGAAGGTCAGCGCGCTGTTCGCCACCGAGCCGATGCGGACGGTCGCGCCCGAGGCACCGGGCCGGTCGGTGGCGCCCGTGACACCCGCCCCGTCGGTCGCGCCCGTGGCTGCCGCGGCGCCCGTGGCGTCGGCCGTCGGTTCGCCCGGTGCCGGAGGGCCGTCAGTCCCTGTCATGGTCTGCCCCCATTTTTCTGCTCTTGCCCTGGGACTTGCTGAGGTTGGTCACCATCGCGACGCTGTGTTCGCCGAAGCCGAAGGCGCTGTTGCTGGCGGAGTCGATGTACACCCCGCCGCTGACGTGGACGATCTTCTGCTCGAACTCCTCGGTCTGCCAGCCGGCTTCCCGCAGGGCCTGGGACACCCCGTCGGTGATCCGGTCCTGGATGCTCTTCAGGTACCGCGAGACGTCCATCTCCTGGAAGAGGGACGCCTTCTCCTCCGCGGTGAGCGAGGGCGAGCCGTCGTTCTTGGAACCGCGCTCGCGCACGGACAGGACCGGGCCCTCGGGCATCGCGTCGCCGTGTCCGCCCACGGCCTGCTCCCACAGTCCGAGCCAGGAGCTGTAGAGGGTGAAGACGGCCGTGCCGACCGAGGCGGGGGTGTTGGTGACGGCCCAGGCGAGCTTGCCGGCGGTGCCGTTGTACGCGTATCGGTGCGCGTCGCGCTCGGCCTCGCGGAAGCGTTCCTTGACGGGGGCCAGGACGTGCGGGGCGACCTCCAGCATCAGCATGCCGCCCTGGGTGTGGACCCGGACGAAGACGGTGACGACGACGTCCTCCTCCCAGCCGCCGACCCGGACGCGCAGGAAGTGCCGGCGGGCCTCGCCGCCCTCCTCGACGGCGTCCGCCAGGTGCTCCGCCGCCAGTTCGGCCTCGTACGGCGCGCCGTCGCGGTCGGGGATGCCGTCGGCGGGCAGGAAGACGCACTCGTCGATGCGGAGTTCCCGCAGCCGGTCGCGGACCGCTTCGGTGGTTCCCGCCGAGCCGGGGGCCGGCGCCCGCAGGGCCGCGACCAGCGGTCGGATGCGTTCCAGCACGGCGTGGTTGTTCAACGGCACGGGTTGGCCGTCGGCCCGGGGCCGCAGCTCGACCGCGAGGCTCCACGCCTGGAAGGCGGTGCCGGCGCCGCGGAACGGGTTCGACGAGTGGTACATCGTCAACGAGGAGTGCTGTTCCCTCCGAATTTCGGCCATGATCCGCTGGCCGCGCAGACCGGCGGCGGCTTCGGCGGGGTCGCCCGCCACGTCGGGGAAGCGCACGGCGGACAGCGGGCCCGTCATCACCCGGGCGCTCTGGCCGCGCCGCAGCCCCACCAGGAAGATGATCAGTGCGTAGAGGAAGGCGGCCAGCAGCGCGGGGGCCGGGTCCTCGAAGCCGTCGAACCCGTCGAAGGCGGTGAAGTCGGCGAAGGGGTTGAACTCGTCGGACATGTCGGCGCCGTCGAAGGGCCAGATGCCGTCGGTGATGTCGACGGCGTCGGACGACGGCTTGGCGTCCGGTGGACGTACCCAGTCGTCGGGCGCGCCTTTGGTCCTGGGCGCGTCGACGAAGAGGCCGACGACCCCGCCGACCACCAGCTTCGCCCCCATCAGGGCGAGCATCAGCCGGGTGTACCAGCGGACGAGCAGGACCACGCCGCGGGTCAGCGGGCGCGGACCCGCGGCGGACGCGTTGAACCGGCCGACCACCGCCAGTACGAGGCTCGGCACCAGCAGCAGGAGGAAGTAGCCGTCGGAGAGCGGGACCGCGGCCACCCACAGCGCCAGGATCCCCAGCGCCCAGGCCAGTTCGGTGCGGCGGGCCAGCAGGGCGTGGGCGAGGACGCGCGCCGCGTCGTAGCCGAAGGAGGGCGCGGTGAAACGTTCCTCGTGGACGTACAACTCGTCGATGACCTGGGCTCTGTAGCGCGGATCGACGTGCGCTCCGACGCACAGCAGGCGGCACGCCTCGCTCGTGGCCGGCTCCGCTGGGCGGACCGACCCCCCTCGGTCGGATTCGGGACCCGCCTGGTCCGGCACCGCGATCCCCGTCACAGGCCCTCCGTTCGTGAGGTCGAGCTTCAGGAGCGTAGGGGATGCGCCGGGGCCTGCGGACGGCTTCTTCGGACTCGGCCGGAACACGTCGTCGAACACGGACGGCCGGGCGTCCGAACGATGCGGAAAGGAGCCCTCCGGGGCAGGGGGTGACGGCCCGTAGGGGCACGGGCCGCCACTTTCGGGGGCCGCGCCGGCATGGGCGGCCCCTCGTCATCGACCGGTCAGGACGCCTCGATGTGCTCGTGGCAGCCCAGCCGGTCGTGGCGCGCGCCCCGCAACAGCGAGGTGTCGCTGGCCAGTCGGACGCCGTCCGCGCGGCGGTACCGGTCGGACGAGGCCGACCAGTCGAGGTTGCCGCGCATCCACGCCTCCATGCCGTCGGAGTACGACTCGACGGCCTCGCGCTCGGCGGTGGTCAGTCCGAACCACTGGTACGACAGGGTGCGCAGCTCCTCGCGGGCCCGCCAGAAGTCCTCTACCCACCGGCCCACGTGCCCGTACACGGCGTCGATCGCGTCCTGGAGCCCGCAGTCGTGCTCCCGGGCGAGGACGAGCACGCCGTTCGTCGTCTCACCGGCCACCAGTTCCTTGCGCAACGACACGATGTCGTTGACCCACACGACGACGTCGGACGCGCGGTTGAACATGGTCTGGAACTGGTCCGTCTCGTGGAGCAGCGGGGGGATCTCGCTGTCGGACGCCACTTCCAACAGGTCGAGCGAGGGGGTGATGCCCCCGGAGGCGCGGCGCAGCTGGGTGTAGCCGAGCAGTCGGGGGGTGTGGCGGTGCCTGCGGTTGAGCGACTCGTACTTGAACGCGGCCAGGAAGTGCGTCATGTGGAGGGTGAAGCGCATCCGCCAGGCCGCGCTCCTGGCCAGCGCGAGTTCCCGCCAGACCTGGGAGAGCACGGTGTCGAGACGGCTGGCCTGGCTGTGTCGCACGGAGGCGTCGGGGGTCAGCAGTCGCAACATCCGGAAAGCGGACGAGTCGTAGTCGAGGAAACCTTCCGGCTGTCGGTCGTAGCAGTCGTCGATGACGAACGCCCAGGTGAACCAGCCGGCGATGGCTTCGGCCCGGTGGAAGCCCATCGCCGGGTAGGAGCGGGCGATGAGTTCCCCGAGGTGGCTGCGGGCCAGTCGGTCCCGGGCCGCCGCGCTGTCGAGGAGGTCGTAGTCGTCCGCCCAGCGCAGGACGGCGTCCTCCAACTGGTCGACCCACGGCGAGGTGCGGGGTTCGAGGTCCAGCAGAGGGTGGCCGGGGCTCGGCCAGAGGTCGAGTGACGCTCCGTCGGGGCCGCCTTGCGGGGCGAGCGGCCCGGTCACGCCCGGGGCTCTGTCGTCATGGGCAGCGGGCCGGCGGTCAGTTCGGCCTTGGCCACCGGACGGAGGCGGTGTCCGGGTACCGGTCGAAGCCGCCAGGCGGAGAGGATCGACGCGAGCGCGATGGTGCTCTCGTGGTTCGCCAGGACGTCGCCGAGGCACTTGCGGGTGCCGCCGCCGAAGGTGATCGTGGCGTTCCGCGGCAGCTTCGCCGCGTTCTCGGGCAGCCAGCGGTCGGGGTCGAAGCGGTCGGCGTCGGCGAAGACGTCCGGGTCGCGGTGGAGGGCGTAGGGGCTGAACAAGATGCTGGCGCCGGCCGGCACCGGGTGTCCGGCGAGGGTGGTGTCGACGGAAGTGCGCCGGGTGATGAACCAGACGGGCGGGTACAGCCGCAGGGTCTCGGCGACGACGCGCTGGGTGTAGGGCAGCCCGGGCAGGTCGTCGTAGCGCGCGGGGCGTCCGCCGAGGACCCGGTCGACCTCGCGCAGGAGTTCGCGCTCCACCTCGGGGTGCTCGCCGATGAGGTGGAAGGCCCAGGTGAGCCCGGACGCCGGGGTCTCCACCCCGGCCGCGAGCACGGTCATCAGCTCGTCGTGGATCTCGCTGTCCGTCATGCCGCGGCCGGTCCGTTCGTCGCGGGCGGCGAGCAGCACGGTGAGGATGTCGTCGCGGTCCGCGGTGTCCCTGCGGTAGGCGTCGACCATGGTGGCGATGACCGCGTCGAGGCGCTCCATCGCCCGGGTGAACCGCCGGTTGGCGGGGGTCGGCAGGGAGTGCAGCAGCGGGAAGGGGATCACCATCCGGCGGTACACGCCCTTCCACACGACGGGGAAGGAGCGCTGCACCTCCGCGACGGCGTCGCCGGCGATGCCGGAGGAGAACATCAGTTGGGCGGTGACGCGGGTGGTGAGTCGGCTCATCTCGGTGCCGACGTCGACGACGCGGCCGGGGCGCCAGGCGTCGGTGAGGGCGGTGACCTCGTCGTGCATCACGCTGGCGTAGCGCACGAGTCGGTCCCGTTGGAAGGCGGGCTGGATGTACCGCCGCTGCCGTTTGTGCGCCGCGGCGCCGCAGGTCCCGACGCCGTCGCCGAGCAGCAGCTTCATCGTGTCGATGAACTCGCCGCCCTTGTCGAACGTCCGCGGGTTGTGCAGTACTTCCTGGACGACGTCGTGGGTGCAGGCCAGGTACGCCGTGTTGGCGCCGATCCTGACCTTGACGAGGTCGCCCTCGTGGCGCAGCCTCGGCAGGTAGTCGAGGGGGTCGCGGAAGAGCTGGAGGGCGTTGCCCAACAGCGGAACTCCGCCCGGTGCTTGCCCCAGCCGGTACGCACGGTGGCTGCTGGCGCCGCGGCAGTCGCGGGTGATGGTTGTGGTGCTCACGTGAAGAACCCTTACTGCGGAGACGACAGGACACACCTGTCGCCTGATCGTCATCAATGCCGGATTCGTCGTGCGTGCGTGCGCCCTCGCACCGGAACGGGTTCTCCGTTCACTGGCCCGCTGTTGATTCGGACACCGTCGTCCGGACCGCGATCAACCTGACGCAGTGACGGCAGGGACGAGCGGGCGTACGGGCGAGGTGTGCACAGTACGCATACGGATTGAAACACCACGTCGCCCCCATGTGCCATGTGCCACTCCGGCCCGCCGGGGTGATGCCGGGCCTCACTCGAACGTGTTCAACCGCGCCCGGGACCCGGTCAGCTCAGCGGTACGGACGGGCAGTTGCGCCGGGTGGCGGTGTTCCGGCGCGGTTCGTCGGGCCGGGCGTCGGCACGGTCGCGGTCACGGTCAGTCCGCCGCCCGGGCGCGGCTCGGCCGTGACGTCGCCCTGGTGCGTACGGGCCACGGCGCGCACGATCGACAGCCCGAGGCCGCTGCCGCGCGCGGAGCCGACCCGGTCGGTGAGGCGTCGGAAGGGTTCGAAGAGGACCGGGATCTCGTGGGCCGCGACGACGGCGCCGGTGTTGCTGACCGTGAGGGTCGAGCCGTCCCGGCCGGTGCCGGTCCGTACGCTGAGCGCTCCGCCCGGGACGTTGTACTTCACCGCGTTGTCGACGAGGTTGCGCACGAGCTGCTCCACCAGCACGGGGTCGCCCACGGCGGGCGCGGGGTGGAGTTCGCGCTCGACGGTGATGCCGCGCTCCTCGGCGCCGGCGGCCGTGTGGGTGAGCACGGTGGCGGTGATGGCGGCGAGGTCGAGGGGCAGTCGTTCGTAGGCGGTGCTCTCGGCGCGGGCCAGGGTGAGCAGGGAGTCGATCAGCCGCTCGTGGCGCTCGTTGACCGCGAGCAGGTTCTCGCCGAGCTGCTTGACCTCGGGCGGTGCGGCGCGGCGGGCGACGGCCACCTCCACCAGGGTGCGGCCCACCGCGAGCGGAGTCTTCAGCTCGTGCGCGGCGTTGGCGATGAACCGGTCCTGACCGGCGAACGCCTGGTCGAGGCGGTCCAGCATGCTGTCGAAGGAGTCCGCGAGCCGTTTGACCTCGCCCGGGGGTTCGTCGAGGTCGATGCGTTGGTGCAGGGTGCGGCCGGCGATCCGTTCGGCGGTGGAGGTGATGCGGTTGAGCGGGCGCAGCAGTCGACCGGCGACCAACCAGCCCATGGTGGTGGCGACCACCCCGACGCCGAGCACGGTGAGTCCGCCCTTGGCCATGAGGTTGGTCTCCATGGAGGCGAGGATGGTGTCGCGGGAGGCGGGGTCGATCTCGATGCGGGTCCGGGGCTGTTCGGGCAGCGGCGGCGCTTCGGCCCGGGACGGCGGCCAGCCGGTGGGCTGCGGCGCGTCCGAGGCGCCGTCCCCGGGCGGCGGGCTCGTCCACGCGTCCGCGGTCCCTGCCGACGGCTGCGCGAACGGCACCTCGGTGGACGGGGTCTCAAGGGTCTTCTCGACGGCGGGGAAGGGCAAACTCAGGGTGTACGCCATGCTGTTGCCGACCAGGATCAGCGCGCCGCCGAAGATCGCCGCGCCGGCGACGAAGAACATCAGGCCGAAGACGACCGTGAGGCGGACCCTGAGGCTGCCGCCGAGTGCGCGCAGGATCATCGGATGCGGTATCCGACGCCGGTCAGGGTCTCGATGACGGGCCCGTCGCCGAGCTTGCGGCGCAGCGAGCGCATGGTGACCCGGACGACCGTGGTGAACGGGTCGACGTTCTCGTCCCAGGCGCGCTCCAGCAGCGCCTCGGCGGACACGGGCGCGCCGTCGGCCCGCATCAGCTCCTCCAGCACGGCGAACTCCTTGCGCGACAGGGATATGTACCGGCCGTCGCGGGTGATCTGCCGAAGGTGCGGGTCGAGGCGGATGCCGGCGCGTTCCAGCACGGGCGGGGCGGCGGGTCGGGAGCGCCGGCCGAGCGCCCTGATCCGCGCCACGAGTTCGGCAAAGGCGAACGGTTTCGTCAGATAGTCGTCAGCGCCGAGGCCGAGGCCCGCGACGCGTTCGGCGACGGTGGTGGAGACCGTGACCATGAGGACCCGGACGTCCGCGCCGGAGGCGACGGTGCGCCGGCACACCTCGTCGCCGTGGACCAGGGGCAGGTCGCGGTCGAGGACCATCACGTCGTACGCGTGCACGGCGAGGTTCTCCAGCGCGGCCTCGCCGTCGTGGACCACGTCCACCGCGATGCCCTCGTCCCGCAGCCCCTCGGCGATCGCCGCGGCCAGCATCTCCTCGTCCTCGACCACCAGCACCCTCATGCGTCCCACCCGCTCCTCACCGCGTTGATCTGCACCAAGTATCCGTGTCCGATGTGAAAGCAGTGTGAGCGGCTTCGCTCACCAAGATCGCACGTGCCTTCGCGTGGACTGGGGTCCGCACCGCTCCCCTCCCCGCGAAGGCTCTGCCATGTCTGACCGTCGGCTCTCGACCGGCTCCCACCGCCGAAGCCGCCGGGCCCGCCGCGCCCCCGCCCCGCCGGGTCGCCGCACGCGGCGGGCCCGCCGCTCCGGGCCCTCGGCCACCTTGAAGGTCCTGCTCCTGTTGGTGTGCGTGGGGGCGGTGGGTTGGGGCGGCCTCACCGTGCTGTCCGACCCGTCGGACTCGCGCGACGCGGCCTCGTCCCGGCCGAACCGGCCGGATGCCGACACCGGCGCGTCCCCCGAGGTGGCCTCCTCCGAGAAGGCGAAGACGAAGCCGTCGCCCGAGGCCGAGCGGCCGGCCGACTCCGCCGAGGAGCGCGAGGACCGTCCGGCGCGCTCCTCCTACCGGGAGCGGGGCCCGGGCACGTACACCTGGGCACGGGGCAACGGCGCCCGGGCCGGGCACTCCGGTCGGCTGGTGCGGTACGGGGTGAAGCTGGAGGACGGCACGGGACTCGACGTCGACGACGTCGCGGCCGAGATCGACGGCATCCTGCGCCACGAACGCGGCTGGACCCGCAAGGGCGTCGCGTCCTTCCAGCGGGTCGACGCTCCCCCGTACGACATGCTCGTCCACATCGTGTCGCCGAAGACCACGGACAAGCTGTGCGGCGCCTGGGGGTTGGACACGGGCGGGCAGGTGAACTGCGCCAACGCGCCCGATCTGATCGTGAACGTGCGCCGTTGGGTCGAGCTCAGTGAGCAGTACCGCGGGCGTCCGCACGACTACCACGCACTGATCATCAATCACGAAGTGGGGCACGTACTCGGCTACGGGCACCGCACCTGCGCGGGGCCCGGCAAGCCCGCGCCGGCGATGATGCAGCAGATCAAGGGGTTGCGCGGGTGCACCGCCAACCCTTGGGTGTACGACGCGGACGGCGAGCTCATCGGCGGGCCCAAGGTGCCCTGAGGACGCCCCGTCGCACGAAGCGGACGGCAGCCGCCACCGAACCCCCGGGTGGCGGCTGCCGTCGTGTGCGCTCACGGCGCGGTGGGGGCGGCGGTCAGCCGGCCGCGTGGACCACGTCCGCCCAGGCGCGGGCGGCCTGCGTCCAGGTGGCACGCAGCGCGGGTTCCGCGGCCCGGACGGACGCCACGGCCGCATCCGGGTCGCCGCCGGCGCGGGCCACGGCCGGCCCATCGGACGCGGACCACTCGGCGACGGCGTCGCCCAGCACCTCGGGGTGGAACTGCACGCCCCAGGCGCGGGGGCCGATCCGGAACGCCTGGTGCGGGCAGTCGTCACCGCCGAGCAGCGGGACGGCGCCGGGCGGCAGTTCGCCGATCTCGTCCCAGTGCCACTGGGCGGCGGGGGCGCCGTCGGGCACGGCGCCGAAGACCGGGTCGTCCGCCGCGGCGGGCAGCCGGCGCACCGGTACGACACCCACCTCGGGCCCCCGGTCGCGGACCACCACGCGGCCCCCCAGGGCGTGGGCCATGATCTGCCCGCCCAGGCATATGCCGAACAGGGGGACCGCTTCGTCGACGGCCCGGTGCACCAGGGCGCGCACGGCGGGCAGCCAGGGCGCGGCCCGTTCGTCCTCGCAGTTGGCCGCACCGCCGAGGACGAGCAGTCCGGCGTGGTCCGCGAGGGTCGTCGGGACGGGTTCGCCGGCCCAGGGGTGGACGGTGTGCAGCGCGAGGCCCGACTCTTCGAGGGCTCGTCCGACGAGCCCGGGGCCGGTGCCGTCCTCGTGTTGGATCGTCAGGATCCGGGGGGTGACCTGTGGCCGTGTCACAGTCGTCCTGCCTCCACAATCTGCTGGAGGAACGCCTTGGTGCGCTCCTCGCGGGGGTCGCCGAAGATCTGCTCCGGCGGGCCTTCCTCCAGGACCGTTCCCTGGTGCAGGAAGCACACCTTGTGCGCGACGTCCCGCGCGAAGCCCATCTCGTGGGTGGCGAGCACCATCGTCATGCCGTCCTCGGCGAGGTCGCGGACGATGGCGAGTACTTCGGCCACCAGTTCGGGGTCGAGCGCCGAGGTGATCTCGTCGAGGAGCAGCAGCCGGGGGCGCATCGCCAGCGCGCGGACGATGGCGACGCGCTGCTGCTGGCCGCCGGAGAGCCGGTCGGGTAGCGCCGTCGCCTTGTCGGCAAGGCCGATGCGCCGCAGCAGTTCGAGGGCCCCGGACTCGGCCTCGTCCTTGGTGGCGCGGCCGAGGACGGTCGGCGCGAGGGTGATGTTGCGCAACACGTCCATGTGCGGGAAGAGGTTGTAGTGCTGGAAGACGATGCCGACGTCGCGGCGCAGCCGGTCGACGTCCACGCCGCGGCCCGAGATGGGGTCGCCGTCCAGGACGATGCGGCCGGCGTCGATCTCCTCCAGGGCGTTGATGCAGCGCAGCAGGGTCGACTTGCCGCAGCCGGAGGCGCCGATGAGGGTGACGACCTGGTGCTGTGCCACGGTCAGGTCGAGTCCGCGCAGCACTTCGTGGCTGCCGTAGGACTTGCGGATCCCCTCGATGTCCAGGAATGCCATGGGACTCAGTCCTTCCCTGCGGCGCTGCGGGCCAGCAGTCGGTCGGCGAACCGCGTCTGCGGGATGGTGATCAGGACGAAGAGGGCGGCGACCACGGTCACGGAGGAGAGGTTGAACTCGTTGGAGGCGTAGATCTTGGCCTGGTTGAAGGCGTCGATGGTGCCGATGACGGTGACCAGCGCGGTGTCCTTCTGGAGCCCGATGAAGTCGTTGAGCAGCGGCGGGGTGACCCGGCGCACGGCCTGCGGCACGACGACGTGGCGCAGGGTGCGGCTGTGGGACAGGCCGAGCGAGCGGGCCGCTGCGGTCTGGCTCCAGTGGATGGAGTCGATGCCGGAGCGGTAGACCTCGGCGACGTACGCCCCGTAGGTGAGGGTGAGGGCGAAGATCGCGGCCCAGGTCGGGGTGAGGGAGCTGAGGACTGGGATCTGGGCGAGCGGCAGGCCGAAGCCGATCAGGTAGATGATCACGATGCTGGGGACGGCGCGGAAGACGTCGACGTAGGCGGTCGCGAGCCAGCGCAGGGGGCGGCCGGCGCGGCCGGGCGCCAGTTTGGCGACCGCGAGGACCAGTCCCCAGACGAGGACGAGGACTTCGGCGGCGACGGCGATGAACACGTTGGTGCCGAAGGCCCGGGTGACGTCCGCGAAGCTGGCGGAGATCGCCTCGGGGCTGAAGAAGGTGGCCTGCACGGCCTGGTCGTTGGCGAGCAGGAAGACCGTGAGGACGGTCAGCAGGGCGACGGCGAGGGAGCCGCCGCAGGCGACCCACGCGGCCTCGCGCGCATCGGCGGCTTCGGCGCGCGCGTCGGCGATCCGCTCGGGGTGCGGGGCGGCGGCCCGGGCGCGGGCGCCGCGGCGCAGGGCTTCGACGGCGGGTTTGAGCACGGCGAGCGCGGCGAGGGCGCCGGCGACCGCGACGGCCTTGAGCACCCAGGACCAGGCGCCGCTCGTGGGGGCGGTCTGCCACAGGGTGGCGGCGGTCCAGGCCGCGAAGACCACGGCGAGGGCGGCGACGGCGAGGGCGATGGGCGCCAGGAGGGTGGGCACCGGCACGCGGGCGGGGGCCGGGGGCCGGATCGCGGTGGTTGCGGCAACCGCGGCTACCGCATCGGGCGCGGCGGGCTTCCGGAGTCCTTGGGCCTGCTGGGTCTGCTGAGCCTGCTGAGATCTCTGGGACTTTTGCGCCTGTTGGGCCTTTTGGGTCTTTGGGTTCATCACAGGCTCCAGATCGGGACCGCGGCCGGGTCGCCGCCGAGGGCTTCGCCCAGGTACTGCTCGGAGAGCCGGTCGAGGGTGCCGTCCCGGTCGAGTTGGGCCAGCACGTCGTTGATGACGGCGGTGTTGGCGCTGCCCTTGGGCAGCAGACCGCCGTACGACTCGCCGGTCTGGTACTGGCCGACGACCGCCACCTTCCCGTCCGAGCCCTTGGCCTGGCCGAGGACGATGGCGGTGTCGGTGAGGACGGCGTCGATGCGACCGCCCTGGAGCGCGGCCAGCATCTCCGCGTCACCGGGGAAGACCTGGGCCGCCTCGGCGGGCTTGAGGGTCTCCTGGACGAACTTCGCCCCGGAGGTGGCCTGCTTGACGCCGAGCCGCAGGGTGCGGACGTTCTCGGCGGTGACCGTGCCGGGCTTGGCGAGCACGCCGATGTTGGAGTCGAAGTACGGGCTGGTGAAGTCGACGGCCTTCTTCCGCTCCTCGGTGATGGAGATCTCGGCCATGGCGAGGTCGTAGCCGCTGCCCTTGCCGGCGACCATCGCGTCGAAGGAGACGTTGCGGATCTTCAGCTTGTCCAGGCCGGCGCGGTGGGCGAGCTGCGCCGCGAGGCAGTACTCGAAGCCGCTCTTGATCTCGGCGACGGTGTCGCCGTTCCACCAGCCGCGCGAGGGCAGGTCGCCGGCGACGGTGAGGGTGTCGGACTCCACCGTCTTCAAGGTGATGCTGCCCTTCTCGCCGGAGACCCGGCAGTCGCCGTAGGCCCCGTCCTTCGCCCGGGTGACGGCGGCGCTGGAGGAGCCGCCCGGGGTGCTCTCGGCACAGGAGGCGAGGGTGAGTGCGAGGGCCGCCGCCAGGGCGGGGGCGGCGACGGCTCGGACGGATCGGCGGCGCACGGTGGCTCCCAAACGTCGAAAAGAGGCCGCCCAGATCAAGCCAAAACGCAGACGCGGCAGGAACCAAAAGGTTTTGGGCGGTGAGGATGGGCGATATGCTCAACCAAAAGGTTTTGGCAGTCAAGAGATCGTTGAAGATTGATCCTCGGACGGGGTCACCGGACGGCTGCTGGAGCCGCCCGGAAGCGGGCCGCGGCCACGAACCGCGTACGCACCGACCCCGCGGCCACGAACACCCACCGGCGCCGACACCCAGCACCGGCAGCCGCCACGAGGAGGAGGGACGCGATGGCCCTACCGGCCGGCCCGCCCCACGGCCCGCAGACCGCGCGATCCGTCGGCATCAAGGACGTCGCGCGGGCCGCGGGGCTCTCCATCACCACCGTCTCGCACGCCCTCAACGACAAGGGCAAGGTGAGCGCACGCACCCGGGAGCGGGTGCGGCACATCGCGGACGAGTTGGGCTACCGCCCCAACCCCGCGGCGCAGGTGCTGCTCACCGGCCGCACCGGGGTCGTCGGCCTCGCCGCCGGACACCAGAGCGCGGAGGCGTGGGAGCGGACCTACCGCCCTTACTACGCCTCGCTCACCGCGGGCGCGATGGTCGCGGCCGTCGACCGGGACTACGCGCTGGTCGTCGTGCCGGCGCGGCCGGGTACGGACCTGTGGACCCGGATTCCGATGGACGGCCTGATCGTCGTGGACCCCGTCGCCGGGGACCCCGTCATCACCGAGGCGCTGCGGCGCGGGCTCGCGGTGGTCACCGACGGTCGCCCGATCGACCCGGAGCACGCCCACATCCCGTACGTGCACAGCGACATGGGCTCCGGCGTACCGCTGGCGCTGGACCACTTGAGGGCGGGCGGGGCGCGCCGGACGGGGCTGTTCACCGGGCCGGAGCTCGACGCGTACACCCTCGACAGCGAGCAGGCGTACGCGCGTTGGTGCGCGGACCGCGGGCTGCCGGCCGCGGTCGAGCGGGTCCGGGACGGGGAGCCGGCGCGGGACGCGGCGCGTCGGCTGCTACGGGCCGAGGACCGGCCGGACGCGGTCCACGCGCTCAACGAGACGTACGGCGAGGCCCTGCGCGCCGCCGCCGACGACCTGGGGTTGAGCATCCCGGGGGACCTCCAGATCACCGCGATGGGCGACAGCGAGCCGAACGCCCGCCCCGCACTGACCCTGTTGACGCTCGCCCCCCGCCGTACGGGCGCACTGTGCGCGGGCATGCTGATCGACGCGCTCGCCGGGCGGACTCCGCAGCCGCTCTCGGTGCCGTGCGCGCTGGTTCCGGGCGACTCCACGCGGGCGGGCGCTCCCGGGTAGCGCCGCGGTCGAGACACGGCAGCGGGCGCGTCCCTTCGGGTTTCCACCCCGAGGGACGCGCCCGTCCGGTTCCGTTCGCACGCGGTTGTCGCGACCACGACTCCGGCGCGGTCGTGGCTCAGGCACGGCCGCAACTCCGGCAGGTCGTGGCTCAGGCGCGGCCGAGGAAGTCGTACCCCGCGTCCTCGATCGCCTCCGAGACGACCGCGTCGTCCGGCTCCGCCGTGGTGTCCAGCGTCAGCAGCCCGGTGGAGATCTCCACCTGGACCGTGTTGACCGTGTCCAGCTCGCGCAGCGCCTTGCTGACGATGGCCTTGCAGTGCCCGCTGTTGACTCCGCCGACGCGGTAGGTGGTCTGGTACGACGCCATGGCTCCATCCCCTTCGCTAGTACCCCTAGGGGGTATCTCGTTGAGATCCTTTATACCCCCAGGGGGTATCCATGGCAAAGGCTGCCGCGGACTGTCGGGGCCGGCGCGGAGCGGGCGTCGTCAAGGGGGCGTCAGAGGGGCGGCAAGAGCACGTCAGCAAGCCCGTGCGGCACTTGTCGACGCGTCGGATCCTCCGCTTCGATGAGGGACGTGAACAGCGCGTGGCCCCACTCCGACCGACCGCCCCATACGGCGGCCGGCCGCGTGCCCCGCTACCAGGGGTCGCCTTCCTCCCCGCCCCCGCGCGACTGAACGCGCCGGGGCACCGGGCGACCGAACCGGGCACCAGGGGCGCCGTGACCCGACCTCCGGCGCCCCTGGAACCACCCTTCGGACGGCTGCGGTTGCCGGGCTCACCCTCCGTTCACTCCTCTCACGCCGTTCGAGCCGCGTCGGCTCGAACCCTCGCTTCCCCCTTGGATGGACCATGTCTGTCGTCGACCTCTCGTCCCGCACCGTCCTGATCACCGGGGCGACCTCCGGCATCGGCTACGAAACCGCCCGGCGGCTCGTGGAGCGCGGCGCGACCGTGCTGTTGCACGGCCGCACCCCCGAGGAGAGCCGGGCAGCCGCGGACCGGCTGATCGCCACCACCGGTACCGACGGCGCGCGGCTGTGCGCCTACGCGGCCGACTTCAGCCGGCTGGAGGAGGTGGCCGCGCTGGCGGCTCGCGTGATCGCGGCCCATCCGCGACTGGACGTCCTGGTCAACAACGCCGCCGTCGCCGCGCCCGAGCGCCACACCGTCACGGAGGACGGCAACGAGATCGCGTTCCAGGTGAACTTCCTGGCCCACTACCTCCTCACCAACCTGCTGGAGCCGGCGCTCACGACAGGCGCCGCGGGCGGCGGCGGCAGCCGTGTCGTCAACGTGTCGTCCTCGCTGCACCGCACGGCGTCGATCCAGTGGAACGACCCCCAGCGCACCCGCCGTTACTCACGGCTCGCCGCGTACGCCCAGTCGCAACTGGCGCTCACCGTCTTCGCCGCCGACCGGCGCGTCACGGCGGTCTCGGTCCACCCCGGCGTCTGCGAGACGGAACTGCTGCCGCTGTACGCGCACCAGGGCGCGGCGGCGAGCGCGGGCGCCGCGCACGTCGTCCGGCTGTGCGACCCGGCAACCGAAGTCGTCAACGGTGCGTACTACGAGCTGGATCGCCGGGTCGAGCCGGCGCCCGGCGCGACCGACGAGCGCACCGTCAAGCGGCTGAACAAGCTGGCCGACCAGTTGGTCAGGACGGGCTGACCGCTCGGGTCACCTGGTGTGCGAAGGGGCGCGGCGGTCCGCGACGCCGAGGCGGGCCGCCCACTCCAGGGCGTTGGGGACCCGGGACTCCCGGGGCAGCGGGCCCGGCTCGGAGGCGGAGTCCATCAGCTCCTCCAGCGCCTCCGTGTCCACCGTGCCCTCCGCGACCCGTCGTACGAACCGCTCCGCGGCGGCCCGGTCGCGGTAGCCGGCGTCGGCGAAGCTGTCCGCCAGCGACTTGTCGTCGAAAATGCCGGCGTATCCGTCGCAGGAGGCGGCCAGGCCGTCGTCGGCCACGTAGTCGGGATAGGGCGCCCGCGCCCAGGCGCCCTCTTCCCACCAGTAGAGATATCCCAGTTCATAACCGTCGTTCAGTTCCCGGAGCCGATCGTGCGGCAACCAGTCCGGGGCGTCCGCGAGCAGGTCCACGGGCTTGTCACCCTCATAGGTGGTGTCGCTGCAGTCGACGTCCTGACCGAAGAAGATCGCCTTTCCGTCGGAGTGGAGGGAGAGCGTCCAACCACCGTTGGAATGCGAACAGGACAGTTCCCGGTCGCCCAGGCGGAATACCGGCCTCGTGGTTCTCGTGACAGCGATCAGTACCAGCACGACGGCGCGTTGCCACATGCGTTCGGGCCTTCCCAGCTGCGCCGGAACAAGAGGCTCGTTGGTCATCTGCGTCCCTGCTGTCGACCATGTGTAGTGCCGACCGAACATTCGGCGTTACCGAACCATACGGCCGGACGGAGCGGCGGCGCCAACGGCTCGCACGGCACCGACGGCGGCGTAGCCCGTGCTGCCAAGGGCATCCGGGGCGGGGCGGTGAGAACACGACCTGACGGCGGCAAGGGCGCCGCTTCTTTGTGGAATTGCGCCGCCCGGCGCGCTTTCGCACACGGGAGCGGAGACCTGGCCAAGGTTGTGGATCAACATGTGACGCACCAATGGGTATTGCTCGTCGGAGTTTCGCTGGACAAAGGCCGGAATTGTTCGCCGAAACGGCCGGGGCTCAGTCGGCCGTGACGAGCTACAGACCCGGTCGCACCGCCCGCGGGAGGGGCGGTGCGGTCGGGCCGGGCGCCGGTCCGGAACCCGGGACCGGGCCCGGGAGGAGAACGGAGCGGGTCCGGGCCGGGTGGCCTGCGCTGAGGTGAAGGACTTCAGTCGGACTCGTCGGACTCATGGGGGTGAACGTATCCCCCGCGTACGACCCGATGTTCGCATTTGCTCATCGTTTACTTATCATCGTCCCCCCGGCTGGCTCGAATGCACGGGGCATCGGAAAACTTCGGGCCCGGGCGGCACGGACGTCCGGATTCCGGCGGACCGGGCCGGGGTCGGGGCGGGTCGACACGGGTCGGGTCGGGGTCGGTCGAGACGGATCGGGCCGGGTCGAGACGGATCGGAGCCGCGGGCCCGTCCGCCCGGGCGCGGGGCGTCGTAGGGTGAGGACGATGTTCACCTCATCCGGCCCCACGCTCCGCGAGCTGGCCGTGCAGGCGCTCTCCTCGGTCGAGCGCGGTTACGACCTGCTGGCCCCCAAGTTCGACGCGACGCCCTTCCGCACGCCCGACCGGCTGCTGGACCCCTTCGTACGGGCCGTGCGCCCGCTCGGGCCCTTCCGGGCGGGCCTGGACGTGTGCACCGGCACCGGTGCGGGCGTCGGCGTGTTGCGGCAGCTGTGCGACGAGCGGGTCACCGGCGTCGACTTCAGCGCGGGCATGCTCGCCCGGGCCAGGGCCAGCACGGAGGCGGACGCGGATACGGGCGCGGACGCGGAGCCCGGGGCGCCCGTGGTCAACTGGGTGCGGGCCGACGCGCGCGCCCTCCCCTTCACCGCCTCGTACGACCTGGCCGTCAGCTTCGGGGCGTTCGGCCACTTCCTGCCGAAGGAGTGGCCGGCGCTGTTCGACGGCGTCCACCGCTCGCTGCGCCCCGGCGGCGTCTTCGCCTTTCCGCAGCCCGCACCGCCCAGGGTCGGTTCCCGGCCGTACTGGGCGCTCCTCGGTTTCGACGCGGCGATGCGCGTACGCAACGCGGTGTGGAAGCCGCCGTTCGTCATGTACTACCGGACGTTCGCGCTCGCACCGGTGTGCCGGGCCCTCGAAGACGCCGGGTTCGCGGTGGAGTTGCGGCCGATGGAGGAGTTGGGGCGGCGCGAGGACGGCAGCCCGCGGTGCCGGCTGGTGGTGGCGCGCCGCACCGGCTGACGCCCGCTCGGCGCAGGCGTCCGATCAGCGCAGCGCCGCCGTGCGTCCGTCGTGGTGGATGGGCGTCTGCGTGTCGGTCAGCGGCGCACCGCTGCCGCCGCGCCGCCGCGCGACGATCTCCGCCGCGATCGACACGGCGGTCTCCTCGGGCGTCCGCGCCCCGATGTCGAGCCCGACGGGGCTGTGCAGCCGGGCCAGTTCGCCGTCCGTGAGCCCGGCTTCGCGCAGTCGGCGCTCGCGGTCCTCGTGGGTGCGGCGCGAGCCCATCGCCCCGACGTAGGCGACGGGCAGCCGCAGAGCCCGCACCAACAGCGGCACGTCGAACTTGGCGTCGTGGGTCAGCACGCACAGCACGGTCCGCGCGTCGACCTCGGTGCGGGCGAGATAGCGGTGCGGCCAGTCGACGACGACCTCGTCCGCTTCGGGGAAGCGGGCCCGGGTCGCGAAGACCGCTCGTGCGTCGCACACGGTGACGCGGTGCCCGAGGAACTTCCCCATCCGCACCAGGGCGGCGGCGAAGTCGATCGCGCCGAAGACGATCAGCCGGGGCGGCGGCGTCCGGGTCTGCACGAGCAGGGTCAGCGGGGCGCCGCACCGACCTCCGTCCGCTCCGACGACGACCGTGTCCGTACGGCCCGCGTCGAGCAGGGCGCCGGCTTCCGCGGCGGCGGTGGCGTCCCGTTCGGGGCGGCCACCGAGGGTGCCCTCGTACCGCCCGTCGGGGTGGACGAGGAGGGACCGGCCGAGGAGTTCGGCCGGGCCGTCGACGACTTGGGCGAGCGCGAAGGTCGTGCCGCGGGCGGCCAGGGCGAGGGCGCGCGCCGCGGTGTCGTCCGGCTCGACCCGCGCCACCAGCACCTCGATCTCGCCCCCGCAGGTCAGTCCGGCGGCGAAGGCGTCCTCGTCGGCGTAGCCGAAGCGTTCGCGCACGGGCCGGCCGTCGTGCAGCACCTGGCGGCACAGGTCGTACGCGACGCCTTCGACGCAGCCGCCGGAGAGGGAGCCGACGGCCGTGCCGTCGTGGTCCACGGCGAGCGCGGCGCCCGGCCCGCGCGGTGCGCTGCCGCTGACGGAGACGACGGTGGCCACGGCGAACGCGCGCCCCCGCCGCGCCCATTGGTGCAGTCGGTCGGCGATGTCCAGCACGGCGATCTCCCCTCTACCCTCGTCGCAGTTCACGGTGGTGGCGGCCGGCTCACGAGGTGTCGGCGAGGTGTTCCGGGCGGACCGGAACGCGGTTCAGTTCGAGGCCGGTGGCGGCCCGGATCGCCGCCAGCACCGCTGGGGTGGCGGAGAGCGTGGGCGCCTCCCCCACGCCGCGCAGCCCGTAGGGGGCGTGGTCGTCGGCGAGTTCGAGCAGGTCGACGGGGATGGTGGGGGTGTCGAGGACGGTGGGGATCAGATAGTCCGTGAAGGAGGGGTTGCGCACCCGTGCGGTGACGGGGTCGACGAGGATCTCCTCCATCACCGCGATGCCGAGGCCCTGTGTGCTGCCGCCCTGGATCTGGCCGAGCACGGACAGCGGGTTCAGCGCCTTGCCGACGTCCTGGGCGCACGCCAACTCGACGACCTTCACCAGGCCGAGTTCGGTGTCGACCTCGACGACGGCCCGGTGGGCGGCGAAGGAGTACTGGACGTGGCCGTCGCCCTGGCCCGTGACCCGGTCGAAGGGCGCGGTGGGCCGGTGGCGCCACTCCCTGACAACCTCGACGGCCTCGTCCGCCAGCACGTCGACCAGGTCCGCCAGGGCCTCACCGCCCTCGGTGACCACCTTGCCGCCTTCGAGGCGGAGTTCGGCGGTCGCCCACGCGGGGTGGTACGGGCCGAACCTGGCGCGCCCGAGGTCGAGGACCTTCGCCCGGACGGCCTCGCAGGCGTGCTTGACCGCGCCGCCGGTGACGTACGTCTGACGGGACGCGGAGGTGGACCCGGCGGAGCCGACCCGGGTGTCGGCGGGCTGGATGGTGACCTGGGCGACGCCGAGTTCGGTACGGGCGATCTGGGCGTGCACGGTGACGCCGCCCTGGCCGACCTCGGCCATCGCGGTGTGCACGGTGGCGACGGGCGCCCCGCCGACGACCTCCATCCGCACGCGCGCGGTCGAGTAGTCGTCGAAGCCCTCGGAGAACCCGACGTTCTTGATGCCGACGGCGTAGCCGACGCCGCGCACGACGCCTTCGCCGTGGGTGGTGTTGGACAGCCCGCCGGGCAGCGCCCGCACGTCCACGCCGCCGCCGGCGACCTCCCACTGGCGCTCGGGCGGCAGCGGCCTGGCCTTGACGCGGCGCAGCAGTTCGGCGACCGGGGCCGGGGAGTCGACGCGCTGGCCGGTGGGCATGGTCGAGCCCTGCTCCATCGCGTTGCGCCGGCGCAGTTCGACGGGGTCGAGGTCGAGGGCGGCGGCGAGCTTGTCCATCTGGGCCTCGTACGCGAAGCACGCCTGGACCGCGCCGAAGCCCCGCATCGCGCCGCACGGCGGGTTGTTGGTGTAGAGGGCGAGGGCTTCCACGTCGACGTCGTCGACGACGTACGGGCCGACGCCGAGGGAGGCCGCGTTGCCGACGACCGCCGGCGAGGAGGAGGCGTACGCACCGCCGTCGAGGACGATGCGGCACGTGACGTGGGTCAGCTTCCCGTCGCGGGTCGCGCCGTGCTCGTAGCGGAGCTTGGCCGGGTGGCGGTGGACGTGTCCGAAGAAGGACTCGAAGCGGTTGTAGACCATCTTCACCGGGCGGCCGGTGCGCAGGGCCAGCAGACAGGCGTGGATCTGCATCGACAGGTCCTCGCGCCCGCCGAACGCGCCGCCGACGCCGGAGAGCGTCATCCGCACCTTCTCCGGCGGCAGGCCGAGGACGGGGGCGATCTGGGCGAGGTCGGAGTGCAGCCACTGGGTCGCCACGTACAGCTCGACCCCGCCGTCCTCGCAGGGGACGGCGAGCCCCGACTCGGGCCCGAGGAACGCCTGGTCCTGCATGCCGAAGACGTACTCGCCGGTGACGACGACGTCGGCGCGGCGGGCCGCTGCGGCGGCGTCGCCGCGCACGATCGGCTGGCGGTGGACGACGTTGGGGTGCGGGACGTGGGCGGCGTGGTGGTCGGTGCGGTGCTCGTGGACGAGGACCGCGTCGGGTGCGGTGGCGGACGCCTCGTCGGTGACGACGGGCAGTTCGGCGTAGTCGACCACGATCTTCGCGGCGGCGCGGCGGGCGGTCTCGGGGTGGTCGGCGGCGACGAGGGCGACGGGTTCGCCGTGGTGGCGGACCTTGCGGTGGGCGAGGGCGGGGGTGTCGTGGAACTCCAGGCCGTAGTGCTTCACGTCGGCGGGCAGGTCGTCGTGGGTGAGGACGGCGTGGACGCCGGGGGTGGCCAGGGCCGCGGTGACGTCGACGGCGCGGATCTCGGCGTGGGCGAGGGGGGAGCGCAGGGTGTGGCCCCAGAGCATGTGTTCGTGCCACATGTCGGAGGAGTACGCGAACTCGCCGGTGACCTTGAGCGTTCCGTCGGGGCGGAGGGTGGATTCGCCGATTCCGCCGGGGGTGGGTGAGCCCTGGGTGAGGCCGGTGGGGGTGCCGGCGGGCGTGGCGGGGGTGCGCGGTGCGGACGGTGTACTCCGTGTACTTGGCGTACTCATCAGGTGGCCCCCTGCTGACGGACGGCGGCGAGGCGGACCGCGTCGAGGATCTTCTCGTAGCCGGTGCAGCGGCAGAGGTTGCCGGAGAGCGCTTCGCGGATGTCGCCGTCGGAGGGGTCGGCGTTGCGTTCCAGGAGTTCGTCGGCGGCGACGAGCAGGCCGGGGGTGCAGAAGCCGCACTGGACGGCGCCGGCGTCGATGAAGGCTTGCTGGATCGGGGCGAGTTCGGCTCCGGCGGATTCGTGGGCGAGGGCCGGAGGGGCAGGGGCGGGGTGTGCGGGGGCCGCGTGGGCGGGGTGGCCGTGGGCGGTCCAACGGCGTGCCTCGTCGAGCGGGGTTCCGGAGGCGTTCGCGGGGTCGTCGCGCTGTCGGGCGTGGTCCGCGAGCCCTTCGACCGTCACCACGTCGCGCCCCTCGGCCTGCCCGGCGGCGACCAGGCAGGCGCAGACGGGCACGCCGTCGAGACGTACGGTGCAGGAGCCGCACTCGCCCTGCTCGCAGGCGTTCTTGGAGCCCGGCAGGCCCATGCGCTCGCGCAGCACGTACAGCAGGCTCTCGCCCTCCCAGACGTCGTCCGCCTGCTGACGGCGGCCGTTTACGGTGAAGCTGACGCGCATCAGGCGGCTCCCTCGGTGGTGCGGCGACCGGTGCCGCGGTACGACTCCCAGGCCCAGGTCAGGGTGCGGCGGGCCATCACGCCGACGGCGTGCCGGCGGTAGGCGGCGGTGCCGCGGACGTCGTCGATCGGCTGGCAGGCGCCGGCGGCCAGTTGGGCGAACTGGCGGGCGACGGACGGCGTGACGGTCTTGCGGCTCTCCCAGAAGCCGCCCTCCTCCAGCGCGGCGGCCAGGAACTCCTCGGCGACCCGGGCGCGCACGGGGGTGGGCGCGGCCGAGCCGATGCCGGTGCGCACGGTGCGCGTGCGCGGGTGTAGCGCGAGGCCGAAGGCGCAGACCGCGATGACCATGGCGTTGCGCGTACCGACCTTGCTGAACTGCTGCGGGCCGTCGGCCCTCGCGACGTGGACGGCCCGGATCAGCTCGTCGGGCGCGAGCGCGTTGCGTTTGACGCCGGTGTAGAAGTCGTCGACGGGGATGCGGCGGGTGCCGCGTACGGACGCCACCTCGACCTCGGCGCCGGCGGCGAGCAGCGCGGGGTGGGCGTCCCCGGCGGGGGACGCAGTGCCGAGGTTGCCGCCGACGCTGCCGCGGTTGCGGATCTGCGGGGAGGCTACGGTGTGCGCGGCGAGCGCGAGGCCGGGCAGCTCGGCGCGCAGGTGCTCGACGATCTGCGCGTACGGGACGCCGGCGCCCAGCCGGACGGTGTCAGCGCCGACCTCCCACCGGCGCAGCTCGTCGATCCGACCGAGGTCCATGAGGCGGTCGGGGCGGCGGTGGTCGAAGTTGATCTCGACCATGACGTCGGTGCCGCCGGCGATGGGCACGGCGGTGGGGTGCTCGGCCTTCGCGGCGAGGGCTTCGTCCCAGCTGGCGGGCCGGAGGAACTCCATGCGGGGCTCTCTTCTGCCGATGGCACTGGCCTGGTGGTGGCCTGACGATGGTCTGGTGGTGGCCTGGCGGTGGGTGCTTCGCTGTCCTGTTTCACGCGCTGTGGGGCCAGTACACAAGCGGCGCCCCACCAGGTGCAGTCACCGAAGACATGAAGGAGTTGGCTGGTCCGTACAGGCGTCTTGTAGATTCAGACGAAGAGGAAGCAGGACGAGTGGCGGCGGCTCCCACGGCTGGTTCGTGGGTCGGGTGGTGCGAACCACCGAGGTCGACGGGCCACCACGGACAAGGGATCGGCGGCGACGGATGCGGCTGCGCGCACTGCTGGAGAACGACGCGCTGGGGCTGCGGCTGCTGGGCGGCGAGGACGAGCTGGACCGCGGCGTGCGCGGGGTGATGACGACCGACCTGCGCGACCCGAGCCGCTATCTGTCGGGCGGTGAGCTGGTGCTCACCGGCTTGGCGTGGCGGCACTCGCCCAAGGACTCGGAGCCGTTCGTACGGATCCTGGTGCAGGCGCAGGTGGCGGGGCTCGCGGCGGGCGAGGCGGAGCTGGGGGCGGTCCCGGACGACCTGGTGGCGGCATGCGCACGGCACCGGCTGCCGCTGTTCGCGGTGCACGAGTCGGTGGCGTTCGCGACGATCACGGAGTACGTGGTGCGCCAGGTGTCCGGCGAACGGGCCGGGGACCTGGCGGCGGTGGTGGACCGGCACCGGAGGCTGATGACGTCGGGCCCGACGGGCGGCGGCCCCGAAGTGGTGCTCGACCTCCTCGGCTCCGACCTGGACCTGCGTGCCTGGGTGCTGTCGCCGACGGGGCGGCAGATCGCCGGGCCGAGTGACGTGAGTGGTGTGGGGGGTGCAAGTGGTGCAGGGGGCTCGGGAGGCACAGGGGGCGCGGGCGTCACTTCAGGCACTGCCACCTCAGGCAGCACACCAGTCACAGGTGGTGCAGGAGCCACAGCAGTAACCGAGAGCGGTGCTCGCGAAGCTGGAGCGCCGCTCACAACCGAGAGCACCGCTCACCGAACCGCCACCGGAGCGCCGCTCACAACCAAGAGCACCGCTCACCAAACCGCCACCGGAGCACCGCTCACAACCGAGAGCACCGCTCACCGAACCGCCACCGGAGCGCCGCTCACAACCAAGAGCACCGCTCACCAAACCACCGCCGGAGCACTGCCCGCCGAAGTGAGCACCGCTCTCGCCGGTGAGCACCTGTCCGCCACCCGTGCCGGCCACCGCCCCCCGCACCGCACCACCGTGGCCGGCACGGTCTACTCGCTCTTCCCCGTCCAGCACGCCGACCGCGCCGCCGCCCCCGGCTCCCACGACGTGCGCGAGAGTGTGCTGTCCGACTGGCTGCTCGCCGTCGAGGCGGACGCCGGCGACTGGCCGTCCGCCCGGCTCGATCTGCTCCAGGGCGTCACCCAGCTGATCGCCGTCGAACGCGACCGCCGCGACGCGGCCCGCACCGTGCGCCGCCGGCTCGCCCAGGAGGTGTTGGAGTTGGTGCAGACCGGTGCGGCGCCGGCCGAGGTCTCCGCCCGGCTGCGGGTGGCCGCCCCCGTCCTGTTGCCCGGTCTGGACACCGCCCCGCACTGGCAGATCGTGGTCGCCAGGGTCGACTGGGGCCCGGACGCGGCCGGCGTCGACGCCGGCGCCGTCGCGCAGGCCCTGTTGGAGGAAGTCCTGGTCGACCCGGCCGCGGCCGGTGCCGACGCCTCCGACCGGTTCGCCGTCGCACACGCGGGAGACGAAGCCGTCGCCCTCGTACCGCTGTCCGCCCTACCGCCGGTGGGCGACTCCCCCGCCTCCGCCGAGGCACTGCACGCGGACGCGCTGCTGGCCGCGGTCCGCGAGCCGCTGTCGGCCGGACTCGGCGACGACGGACGGCTGACCATCGGGGCGAGCGCCGCGGTCTCCTCCGCCGAGGGCCTGCGCGGTGCGCTGGAGGAGGCCCGGCACGCCCGTCGGGTCGCCGCCGCCCGCCCCGGCCGGGTGTGCGCCGCCGGCCACCACGAGTTGGCCTCGCACGTCCTGTTGCTGCCGTTCGTCCCGGACGACGTGCGCCGCGCCTTCACCGCGCGCCTGCTCGACCCGCTGCGGGACTACGACCGGCGCCACCGCGCCGAGCTGATCCCCACGCTGGAGGCGTTCTTGGAGTCCGACGGCTCGTGGACGCGGTGCGCGGCCCGGCTGCACCTGCACGTGAACACCCTGCGGTACCGGGTCGGACGGATCGAACAGCTCACGGGCCGCGACCTGTCGCGCCTGGAAGACAAGCTGGACTTCTTCCTCGCGCTCCGCATGGGCTGAGGCCCCCGCCACACACCCACACACCCCGCCACACACCCTGCCCCGCCTGACCGGATGCCAACGATCCGATCACAGCCAGGGGGCGTACAAAACGCCACGAACAGCCACCAGAGCGCACCAAAACCCCCGCCATCGGCCAATCTCCAACCTGGCTGAAAATTGACAGTTAGGAAAGCCTCACCATATTTATTGGACCGTTCCGTTTGTGTTCCCGTGCGACGACCGGTCCCCCCGAGCGCCGCGGGCTGTCCAGGAGGCCCCCATGCGCCGTCCGTCCCTTCGTCGCGGCACCGCACTCGCGTTGTCCGCACTGCTCCTCCCCGTCCTCGCGGCCTGCGGCAGCTCGGACGACAAGGGCAGCGGCGACGACAAGAACGGCAAGAACGGCGACGCCAAGGCCCAGGGCTCCGACGAGCTGGTCATCTACTCGGGCCGCAACGAGAAGCTGATCTCCCCGATCATCGAGAAGCTGGAGAAGGCCACCGGCACCAAGGTCCAGGTGCGCTACGGCGACAGCGCCGAGCTCTCCGCCCAGATCCTGGAAGAGGGCAAGAAGACCAAGGCCGGGCTGTTCTTCTCGCAGGACGCGGGCGCCCTCGGCGCGCTGTCGAAGGCGGGCGTTCTCGCCGAGCTGCCGAAGAACTCCCTGGACAAGGTGGACGCCGCCTTCCGCGGCGGCGAGGGCGACTGGGTCGGCGTCTCCGGCCGCTCCCGCGTCATCGCGTACCACCCGGAGAAGGCCCCCAAGGCCCCGGACAGCGTCATGGACCTGACCAAGCCGGAGTGGAAGGGCAAGGTCGGCTACGCGCCCACGAACGCCTCCTTCCAGGCGTTCGTCACCGGCATGCGCGTCCTGAAGGGCGACGACGCCACCCAGAAGTGGCTGAAGGACTTCAAGGCGAACGGCGCCAAGCCCTACGACAAGAACGGCGCCGTCCTCGACGCCGTCAACTCCGGCGAGGTCTCCCTCGGCCTGATCAACCACTACTACTGGTACGAGAAGGCCGCCGAAGTCGGCGCCGACAAGCTCAAGGCCAAGATCCACTTCCTGCCGGGCGGCGACCCGGGCGCCCTGGTGAACGTGGCGGGCGTCGGTGTCCTCAAGAACGGCGGCCAGAGCGCCGCGGCCCAGAAGGCTGTCGACTACCTGCTCTCCGACGAGGCCCAGCAGTACTTCGCGGCGGAGACCAAGGAGTACCCGCTGTCCGCCGGCGTCGTCTCGCCCGTCAAGGACCTCCCGCCGCTGGCCTCGCTGAAGGCCCCGAAGATCGACCTCGGTGAGCTGGACTCGCTCCAGAAGACGCTGGAGATGATCCGCGAAGCCGGGATGGTCTGAGCCAGCCCCGTCCTCACGCGCCCATGAGCACGCACACCTCCCGGCCCGTGCGCACCCCGGCTGCCGCGCCCCGCGCGGCAGCCGGTCGGCGTACGCCTCCGCTCGTCCTCCTGCTCCCGGCCGCCGCGGCGGCCCTGCTCGCCCTGCTCCCCCTCGGCTACCTCGGCGTCCGCGCCATGGAACGCGGCTGGGGCTTCGCCTGGGGCATCGTCACCGAGCAGCGCACCCTCGAACTCCTCGGCCGCAGCCTCCAGCTCACCGCCATCGTGGTGGCCGGATCCCTGCTGCTCGGCATCTCCCTGGCCTGGCTGACGGTCCGTACGAACCTGCCGGGCCGCCGCGCGTGGGCCGTGCTGGCGACGCTGCCGCTGGCCGTGCCGAGCTACGTCGCCGCCTTCACCTGGATCTCCGCGGCCCCGTCGCTCGCCGGGCTGCCCGGTGCGGCGATCACCCTCACCTTCGCCTGCTTCCCGTACGTGTTCCTGCCGGTCGCGGCGACCCTGCGCGGCATCGACCCCGCGCAGGAGGAGGCCGCGCGCTCGCTGGGGCACGGCGCGCTGCGGACCTTCGTGCAGGTCACCCTGCCGCAGCTGCGGCCCGCCGCGGCCGGCGGTGCGATCCTCGTCGCGCTGTACGTGCTCTCCGACTTCGGCTCGGTCTCCATCACCCGCTACGACACCTTCACCCGCGCCGTCCACGCGTCCTATCAAGCCAGTTTCGATCGCACTCCGGCGGCCGTGCTCGGCTGCGTGCTGGTCGTCATGACCGTGCTGCTGGTGCTGGCCGAGAACCGCACCCGAGGCCGCGCCGGTCACGCCCGCACCGGCCGGGGCAGCGCCCGGCCGCCCGTGCGGCTGCGCCTCGGCGCCTGGACCGCGCCCGCGCTCGCGTGGTGCACCGGCGTCGCCGCCGCATCCGTCGCCTTCCCGCTGGCCACCCTGGGCTACTGGCTCACCGTCGGCAACTCCGGCTTCGACGGCGAGAAGCTGCTGTCCGCCACGGTCACCACCGTCACCGTGGCCGCGGTCGGAGCGGCCGTGACCACGGTGCTCGCGATCCCGGTCGGCGTGCTCTCCGCCCGCCACCGCGGCCGGCTGGCCCGGCTGCTGGAGCAGTCCGTGTACGCGGGGCACGCGGTCCCCGGCATCACGGTGGGCCTGGCGCTCGTCTTCTTCGCGGTGCGGTACGCGTATCCGCTCTACCAGGAACTGCCGCTGCTGATCGTGGCGTACGTCGTCCTCTTCCTGCCGGTCGCCGTGGCCTCCGCCCGGGCGGCCGTGCTCCAGGCCCCGCCGGTGCTGGAGGACGTGGCGCGTTCGCTCGGCCGCAGCCCGCTGCAGGTGTTGCGGGAGGTCACCGTCCCGCTGGCGGCGCCCGGCATCGGCGCGGGCGCGGCCCTCACCTTCGTGGTGATCATGAAGGAGCTGCCGGCGACGCTGCTGCTCCGTCCCACCGGCACGGACACGCTGGCGACCCGGCTGTGGACCGAGACGGGCGCGGGCGCCTTCGCCGGCGCCGCGCCGTACGCCGCGGCCATCGTCCTCATCGCGGCCGTTCCCTCCTATCTGCTCGGAAGGCGCTCATGACGGATCTCCGCATCACCGCGGTGACCAGCTCGTACGGTCGGGGCGAGCGGGTGCTCGACGGCCTGGACCTCACCGTCGGCGCGGGCGAGTTGGCCGCGGTCCTCGGCCCGTCCGGCTGCGGCAAGACCACGCTGCTGCGGGTCGTCGCCGGCTTCGTCGCCCCCGACTCCGGCGAGGTCTCCCTCGGCGGGCGGATCGTCAGCGGGCCCGGCGTCCACGTGCCGCCGGAGCGGCGCGGCGTCGGCATCGTCGCCCAGGAGGGCGCGCTCTTCCCGCATCTGAGCGTCGCCCGGAACGTCGCGTTCGGCCTCACCGGCACCAAGCGCGCCGAGCGGGCCGAGCGCACCGCGGAGCTGCTGGAACTCGTCGGGCTCGGCGCGTACGGCGAGCGGATGCCGCACGAGCTCTCCGGGGGCCAGCAGCAGCGCGTCGCCCTCGCCCGGGCGCTCGCCCCGCGCCCCGCGCTGGTCCTCCTCGACGAACCGTTCAGCGCCCTCGACAGCGCCCTGCGCGCGGGCCTGCGCTCCGACGTCCGGGCCGCGCTGCGCACCGCCGGCGCCACCGCCGTCCTCGTCACGCACGATCAGGAGGAGGCCCTGTCCACCGCGGACCGGGTGGCCGTCGTGCGCGACGGCAAGATCGCCCAGTGCGGCACCCCCGAGGAGCTCTATCACCGGCCGATCGACCCGTGGGTGGCGTCGTTCGTCGGTGACGCGGTGCTGCTGGCCGGCACGGCGGACGCCGGCACCGCCACCACCGCGCTGGGAGCCGTACGGGTCGAAGGCGGCGCCCGCGGCAGCGGCACCGTGGTCCTGCGGCCCGAGCAACTGCGCCTGCGCTCCGCTGACGAAGCAGCCGACACGGACGACGCGGCGCCGGGCGCCCACGGCCGCGTCACCGAGGTGCGCTTCCACGGCCACGACGCCCTGTTCCTGCTGGAAGTCCCCGACGTCGGCCGGGTGACGGTCCGCTCGTCCGGCGCCCCGGAGTTCCGCCCCGGCGATCGGGTGACGGTGTCGACGGCGGGCGAGGGCACGTTCCACCACTCCTGAAAGCCCGCCCGGCCACCCGCGGCACCGCCCCTCGAACTGCCGTCGAAAACCGGCCGAACGCAACCGCGAAAACCATCCCGCGCCCCTGCCGAAATCCGTTCGACCGCGCGTCGGCCGCATCATCGAGAACCGGCCGGAAGCAGCTCGAACACGGGACCGGGAACCCCTTCGGGCCGTACGGGACACGGCCCGCGCAGCCACGCCCCGATGAGCCCCCGACCGCGCATCGGGGGCTCATCGGGGCGTGGTCGTCCCGCTGCCCGCACGCCTTCCAAAGATTGTGAATTGATTCACTCAACCCCTTGGCCAGGCAGCCCGATCCATGCTGAGATTCCCCATACTCAACAGCTCGCTGGCGTGCTCGGGGAGGGCGTAGTGGCGCATTCCGCCATGTCTGGTTCCGGAACCACAGCAGGTGACGACCCACTCCAGACCGCGGTGTGGCGGCTGCGTTCCCGCGGCTGCTGGACCGATGCGGCGGCCCTGCTCGCCCCGCACGCGGCGGAGCCGGCCGCGGCCCTGGAGCGGGTCGGACTCCTCGTCGAACGGTGCATGTTCACCGCCGACGGGTGGGCGGACGCGGAGGACGCCCTCCGCATCGCCGAGGCCGGCGCCCGCGACGACGAGGAGCGCGGCGGCGCCGCCTGCGAACGCGGACGGCTGGCCTACGCGGCGACCACGCTCGGCGTGCGCGACCGGGCGGACGAGGCCCGCACCGCACTCGGCCGGGCCGCGGCCCTGCTGTCCCCGACGTCGCCACAGCGCCCGCTGCTGGACTTCCGGCGCGGGCTGGTCGCCGAGCACATCGCGGACTCGCCGCAGGCCGCCCGCGCCGCGTACCAGCGTGCGCACGAGGGCGCCCGGGCCCAGGGCGACGTGCTCCTGCTCTCCTTCACCCATCATCACCAGGCCCAACTCGCCTTAAGAGAAGGCGAGTTGCTCCAAGCGCAGCAGGGCTTCGCCGAGGCGCTGCGGATCCGGGTGGACCTGGGCTATCTGATCGGCGTGGCGCCGGCGCTCGCCGCGCTCGCCGACTGCGAGCCGGAGCCGGAGGCCGGGCGGCTGCTGGCCGAGGCGCGGCGGCTGTTCCGGCTGCTGGGCGGCGTGCCGGTGTGGCTGGCGGACCGGCTGGCCCCCGCGTTCCCCACCCAGACGGACGGTCAGGGCCGTACGGACCGGTCGACCACGACGCCGTCGAAGCCAGCGGCCTGACCCACCGGGCACGGCCCGGGCCGCGTCCGGTCCGCCCTGAGGGCGTACGACGCCACCTTCCGAACCCGAACCGGCCCGTCCGGGCCAGGGTCGCCCGGACGGCCACACGGCCCGTCACACGGGCCGTAAATGGCCTCGGAACAGGGGGCTCACCGCCGTCAGGTCGCGGGCGGTCAGCGCGTCCAGCAGGGCGCCGTGCTCCGCCGCGTCGGCGAGGAGCGCCGCCCGCCCCCCGGCCACGGCGGCACCGTCGGCACCGGCCGCGCGCAACGGCCACTGAGAGCGGCGGTGCAGGTCGTCCGCGACGGCCACCAGTTGGTCGTTGCCGGACAGGGCGAGCACCGCGCGGTGGAAGGCGCGGTCGGCCTCCCCGTACCGCGCGCGGTCGCCGGTGGCCGCGGCCGTCGCGGCTGCGTCCGCCAGCGGGCGCAGGGCGGCCCAGCGCTCGCCGGGGACGGTGCGCGCCAGCTCCAGGACGACCGGCACCTCGATCAAGGCGCGCACTTCGGCGAGTTGGGCGAGTTCGCGGGGGCTGCGGACGGCGACCCGGAAGCCGCGGTTGGGCACGACGTCCACCGCGCCGTCGGCGGCGAGTTGCTGCATGGCTTCGCGCACGGGCGTCGCCGACACCCCGAAGCGACCCGCCAGCGCGGGGGCCGAGTAGACCTCGCCGGGGACGAGTTCGCCGCCGGCGAGAGCGGCGCGCAGCGCCTGGAGGATCTGTTCGCGCACCAGGTGGCGTCGTACGGCGACGACGCCCTTCCCGGCCGCGGGGCCCTGCGCGGTGCCGTGGGTGCCGTCCTGCGGCCCCGCCGCTGCCGCTGCCGCCCGGCCCGCCTGCTCCGGTACGCGCGGCGCGGAGGTGGAGCGGGGAAGCGGCACGGACGGCGCCCGCCCCGACGCCTCCGCCCCGGGCCCGCGCCCCCGCGTTCCGCCGCTCCCCGCCGGGCCTTCCCCGGGGGGACCCGTCGCGGAACGCGCCCGGCCTCCCGCCGAGGGCTGAGCCGCAGCCCGCTCCATCGCGCCCCCTCCTGCGCCCGCGCCACACCGTTCGCCGGGCCCGACTCGCGCGCCCGGTGCTCTGTGTGCACGATAGGCGGACCGGGCAGGACGTCAAACCGCACCTCCTTCAGGTAAGGTAAGCCTTACCTGAAGTCGATCGTGATTCGGCGGCCCTCCATGACCCTGCCCTCGCTGCTGCCAGCGCTCACCTCGCCGGTCCAGGACGCGTACGCCCAACTGGCCGAGGTGTACCCCGCGCTGGGCATTCGCGAGCTGGGGCCCGGCGACCCCACCCCGTGCGGTGACGGCTGGGTCGGCGGCGACGACCTCGCGGCCGGGGGCGCCGCGCTCGACGCCTTCCTCACCTGGGACGCGGACCAGCTCCGGCGCGACTACGGCCAGGACGCCCGCTCCGACGTCATCGCCACCTTCGGCCTGCACCGCTACGCCTGGCCGGCGCTGCTGCTGATCACCGTCCCGTGGTTCCTGCGCCGCCGCGTGCCCCACCTGCCGCCGTCGAGCGTGGCCTACCAGCGCACCCTCCGTCAGCTGACCCTGCGCGTCACCGACTTCGCCTGCCTGCCCGGCGACCCGGCCGCGCGGCTGCCCGGCGCCCGCGTCGTCCCGGACGAGGCGGCGCTGCGCGACGAGGTGCGCACCGCCGTCGCCGACCACCTGGGCCCCCTCCTGGACGGCTTCGGCCCGCGGATGCGCCGCGGCCGGCGCGCGCTGTGGGGCATGGTCACGGACGAGGTCGTCGAGGGCCTCTGGTACGTCGCCAGCCTGCTCGGCCCGGACGAGGAGGCCCGGGCCATGACGGAGCTTCAGATGCTGCTGCCGGGGACGCCGGTGGCCAAACCGTACGTCGGGACGCCCGGCTTCCGCATGCTGCACGGGCCCGCGGGCGAGCAGTTGGCGACCCGGGACCGGGCGAGCTGCTGCCTGTTCTATACACTTCGGCCCGACGACACCTGCGTCACCTGCCCCCGCACCTGCGATGCGGACCGGGTGGCGCGGCTACTGCCGAGCGCCTGATCCACCGGCGCAGGACGGTTGTCACGCTCCGGATGCCACTCCCCCCTTCCGGGTGATATAAAACGTACGCAACTCCCGCTGCCCGCACGGCAGTTCGAGTTAAACCCACCTATCCGTATGCCGTATGGCCCCATTGGCGTTCTCTTGCCACGAAAACCCCTGGGATCGCCCGGACTTCGGTCAGTATGGCGGCTGAAACGCCCTACCGCGATGCAGATGTAAGGGACGCCATTCACTATGAACATATCGCTTTCCTGGCTGCTTCCCGGCGGCGTGATGCTCGTGGGAGTGCTGATCGCGATCGTCGTGCTCCAGCGCGGCAAGAAGGCCACCAAGGCCGCTCCCGAGGACTCCTGGGAGCGCAGCGAGGAGCGCCGGCGGCGCAAGGAAGCCATGTACGCCACGGCCTCCTACGTCCTGCTCTTCTGCTGTGCCGCCGTCGCAGCCGCGCTCTCCTTCCACGGCCTGGTCGGCTTCGGCCGGCAGAACCTGAACCTGTCCGGCGGCTGGGAGTACCTGGTCCCGTTCGGGCTCGACGGCGCCGCCATGTTCTGCTCGGTGCTCGCCGTGCGTGAGGCCAGCCACGGTGACGCGGCCCTCGGCTCCCGCCTGTTGGTGTGGATGTTCGCGGGTGCGGCGGCCTGGTTCAACTGGGTCCACGCCCCGCGCGGCCTCGACCACGCGGGCGCGCCCCACTTCTTCGCCGGCATGTCGCTGTCCGCGGCGATCCTCTTCGACCGCGCCCTGAAGCAGACCCGTCGCGCTGCCCTGCGCGAGCAGGGCCTGGTGCCCCGCCCGCTGCCGCAGATCCGGGTCGTCCGGTGGCTGCGCGCTCCCCGCGAGACCTTCAACGCCTGGTCGTTGATGCTGCTGGAGAACGTGCGGACGCTGGACGAGGCGGTCGAGGAGGTCCGCGAGGACCGGGCGGCGAAGGAAGCCAACCGGCAGCGTTCCCGTGAGCACGCGAAGTTGGAGCGCGCGCGGCTGAAGGCCATAAACCGGTCGCACCGCGCCTGGGGCCGCGGTCGGGTCCTGCCCGAGCCAGACCTGCCCGTGCTGACGTCCAGCGCGGCCGTCGGAGCGAGCTCCAGCGCCTCGGGGAGTTCGGCCACGGCCCTGTCGGAGGGTGCGAAACCCGTAGCGGAGCCTGCCATAGAAACCGGACTGTCGCCGCTTCGATCCATGCCCTCCCTTCAGGCCGGGGCCCCGGCCCCCGTTGACGCCAAGGTCGTCGACCTCACGGCCGAGGACGACACCATGACGCTGCCCAAACTGGACTCGCTGGAGCGGAAGCTGAAGGATCTGGAGCAACAGTTCGGCTGAGCGGAGGCCGGACTGTCGGGCGACGAGCGAGCACCGACCGTCAGTGATGCCGAAGGGGCGGCCCCGGGAAACCACCGGGACCGCCCCTTCGGCATGTGCGGCTGCCGCCGGCGCTCAGGCCGACAGCGCGTTCAGTTCGAACCAGACGACCTTGCCGGCGCGTTGGGTGTGGACGCCCCAGGAGTCCGCGAGGCTCTGCACCAGGGCGAGGCCCCGGCCGTGCGTCTCCAGGAGGTCCGGGTCCGGCATGGCCTCCGCCTCGTCGAAGCCGGTGCTTGTGCTTGTCCTTGTGCTTGTGTCGGACGCGTTGCCGGTGTCGGAAGTGCCGCCAGTGCCGGACGCGTTGCCGGCGCCGGAAGCGTTGCCAACGCCCGTGCCGATTCCCGTGCAGATGCCCGCGCCGGCAGCCGGCCCGCCCACGGCGGTCAGCGCTGACGGTGGCTCCGGGAACCCCTCGACGAAGTCCCGTACCTCCACGCGCAGCGTCGACGTCCCCACCGTCGCCGTGACCACGGCTCCGTGGTCCGTGTGGATCAGTGCGTTGGTCACCAGTTCGCTCGCCAACAACTCGGCCACGTCGGCGGCCTCCCGGCCGCCCCAGCGCCCCAACAACTCGCGTAATCCGTGCCGCACTTCCGGCACGGCCTTCAGATCGCCGCACCCCATGCGCCGGTGCAGCCGCTCCCCTCCCCGGACCCCTGCGGGCTGGCCCCCGTACCTGTCGGCTCCCTCTGCAGCGGAGCCGACCCCTCCCTGACGCCCAGTCATCATCCCCACCCGTTGACATCGGACCTCCGGACACGGCTCTCCGTGTCGAACCATTCCACGAGAGCCCTGCCCTGATCAGGGGCGGGCCACGCATGACGAAGTGGTCAAGCTGCGCGGGGAGGGGATTTTTCCCGCAGTGGGCGGATGTCGTCTACGTCCGATGCGACAGTCGCCGGCCTCACGGCCTGGGCACATTGCGCAGGTTGGAACGGGCCATCTGCACCATGCGTCCGACGCCGCCGTCCAGGACCATCTTGCTCGCGGAGAGCGCGAATCCGGTGACCATCTCGGCACTGATCTTCGGCGGGATGGAGAGCGCGTTCGGGTCGGTGACCACGTCGACGAGGGCCGGCCCCTTGTGCTTGAAGGCGTCCTTGAGGGCGCCCGCGAGCTGCCGGGGCTTCTCGACCCGTACGCCGTACGCGCCCGACGCCCGCGCGATGGCCGCGAAGTCCGGGTTCTGGTTGTGGGTGCCGTACGAGGGCAGCCCGGCGACCAGCATCTCCAGGTCCACCATGCCGAGCGAGGAGTTGTTGAAGAGCACCACCTTCACCGGCAGGTCGTACTGGACCAGGGTGAGGAAGTCGCCCATCAGCATGGTGAACCCGCCGTCCCCCGACATGGAGACCACCTGGCGGCCACGGTCGATGAACTGCGCCCCGATCGCCTGCGGCAGGGCGTTCGCCATCGAGCCGTGGCTGAAGGATCCGATGATCCGGCGCCGGCCGTTGGGCGAGATGTAGCGGGCGGCCCAGACGTTGCACATGCCGGTGTCGACGGTGAAGACGGCGTCCTCGTCGGCGAGCTCGTCGAGGACGGACGCCACGTACTCCGGGTGGATCGGCACGTGCTTGTCCACCTTGCGGGTGTACGCCTTGATGACGCCCTCCAACGCGTCGGCGTGCTTCTTCAGCATCTTGTCGAGGAAGCGGCGGTCGTTCTTGACGCGGACGCGCGAGTTCAGACAGCGCAGGGTCTCCCGGACGTCGCCCCAGACCGCGAGGTCCAGCTTGGAGCGGCGGCCCAGGTTCTCCGGGCGGATGTCGACCTGGGCGATCTGCACGTCGTCCGGGAGGAACGCCTGGTACGGGAAGTCCGTGCCCAGCAGGATCAGCAGATCGCACTCGTGGGTGGCCTCGTACGCCGCGCCGTAGCCGAGCAGTCCGCTCATCCCCACGTCGTACGGGTTGTCGTACTGGATCCACTCCTTGCCGCGCAGCGCGTGGCCGACGGGCGACTTCACCCGCTCCGCGAACTCCATCACCTCGGCGTGCGCCCCGGCGGTGCCGCTGCCGCAGAAGAGGGTCACCCGGTCGGCCGCGTCGATCATCGCCACCAGCTTGTCGATCTCCGCGTCACCGGGGCGGACCGAGGGGCGGGAGGTGACCAGGGCGTGCTCGACCGTCTTCTCCGGCGCCGGCTGGGAGGCGATGTCGCCCGGCAGGGACACCACGCTCACACCGCTCTGGCCGATGGCGTGCTGGATCGCCGTCTGGAGCAGTCGGGGCATCTGCTTGGGGTTGGAGATCAGCTCGCTGTAGTGGGAGCACTCCCGGAAGAGCTGGTCGGGGTGGGTCTCCTGGAAGTAGCCGAGGCCGATCTCGCTGGAGGGGATGTGCGAGGCGAGGGCGAGCACCGGGGCCATGGAGCGGTGGGCGTCGTACAGCCCGTTGATCAGATGGAGGTTGCCCGGGCCGCAGGAGCCGGCGCAGGCCGCGAGCTTGCCGGTGATCTGGGCTTCGGCACCGGCCGCGAAGGCGGCGGTCTCCTCGTGCCTGACCTGGATCCAGTCGATGGAGGAGCTGCGGCGGATGGCGTCGACGACGGGGTTGAGGCTGTCGCCGACGACTCCGTACAGGCGCTGCACCCCCGCCCGGACGAGGATGTCGACGAACTGTTCCGCCACGTTCTGCTTGGCCATGGGAGGGTGCCCTTCCTCGCGTTGACGGTCCGAAGATCCATCAACCCACGCCGCGCCGCATTTCGCCTCCCGTTTACTCCGGCTACCCGCCTGCCCGCCCGGTGGCTTCGCCGGACTCCCACACGGCGACGGCCGTGCGGTCGTCGGCGTACCCCTTCACCCTGAGCTGGACGTCGGTGAGGAAGGCGGCCAGGCCCGGGGGCTCGTCGGCGCCCCAGCGGGTGGCCAGCTCGGCGGTGAGCGCCGGCTCGTCGCGCAGCGGATCGGCCAGTCCGGTGCTGCACAGCAGAAGGACGTCATCGGGGCGGGCCACGGACGCCCGGAAGCGGAACGGCCCGGCCGACGGCTCTCCCCCGGCCGTGGGCGCCGCCGCCTCGGAGGGCTGGGGCTCGACGTCCTGCCACTCCCCCTCGCGGAGCCGGAGGAGGCCGCCGGGGCCGACCCCGAAGAAGACCCGGGTGCGGCACTGGGCGTCGACGGGCAGCAGCAGACAGCGCAGCGCGGCGGTGTACTCCTCGGGCGGCACGCCCAGGTCGGCGGCGGTGGCCCGCAGCTTGCCGAGGCTGCGGTCGGTGAGCCGGTGCAGCCCGGACTTGAGGTCGCCGCGCCGACCGGCGCGGATGTCCTCGGCCAGCCGGGCGTGGCTGCGCCCGACGGCCGCGGCGATCCAGCGGCACGCGTCGGCGGCGGCCCGGTGGGCGCCTTCGGCGGCGCGGGCTCCGGTGGCGACGACGACCAGCACCAGTGCGCCGTTGCCCGTCCCGAACCTGGCGGTGAGCAGGGCGTCGCGCCTCGGCTCGCCCCGGTAGCGGGCGGAGTCGCCGCGCAGGGACGCGGCGCGCAGGGTGAGGCCGCCGTAGTGCGCGCCGTCCAGGACGGTGTCGGCGACGAGTTCTTCGACGGCGTCGGGGTCGGCGGCGGGCAGCGCGGTGGGCTCCGCGTCGTACGTCGGCGGTCCGTCGCCGACGTATCCGGGGTGGGGCCGTGCGTCGGCGGGCCTGCGGGCGCGGGGGACGGACGGTGCGCCGGCGGACGGTTTGCTGACGGGCGGTGCGCTGACGGGCGGGGGTGTCGGTTCGTCCCACGGGCTGCCCGCGCCGGGCCGGGCGGGTGCCGCGTCGGCGGGGCGGCGGGGGTCCGGTGGCCGCGGCGGGGCCGCCACTGCGGGCGGCGGTGGCGGGGATAAGTCGACCGTCGTCGTACGGGCCAGGTGAGGCGGCTGCTCGGCGGAGCGCGACGGCTCCCCGGCGGTGAACTCGGGGTCGTCGAGGGTGTCGGCGGGGTCGGCCTCCCACCAGGCCCGGGGGCGCACGGCCCCCGGGTCCGACGCGGCGGACGGCTCGTCGAGCACCACGGCCCGAGCGGACGGAGCAGGCGGCGGAGCCGGTGCGGATGGCGTGAACGGTGCGGGTGATGCGGGCGGTGCGGCCGGTGGTTCCTCGGCCGGCACGGGCTCCGACACTGCGTCCGTGGCGGAGGCGAAGCGGTCGTCGAGGGTGTCGACTGCGTCGTCCGTACGGGCCGCAGGACGGCCGGTGTCCAGGGCGGACTCGTCGTACAACCGGTTCCACCAGTCGTCCGCCGCGTCGGTGGGCTGCTCCCCCTGCTGGCTCATGCCCATATTTTCCACCGCACGGGCCGCGGGAAAACGGCGCTTGTCGAAAAGCTATAAGTGTCACGAACGCGCGACGCGCCCGCCGACGACCGTGTTTCGACCCGGCCGCCTTGGCACAGTGAGGTGTGCCGGGAGAATGCGAAGGCTCGACGCGGTCAGCGCGGCGGCTGGCGGGACGCGTTCGCAGGTGTCCGGGGAGGGGCGGGGTCTGGTGCTGGGAGCGATAGGTCTCGACGAGAGGCAGGAGTCCGCCTATCGGGCTCTGGTGGCGTTGGGGGCGGCCGAGGTCTCGGACCTCGCGCACCGGCTCGCGCTGCCGAGGACCGATACGGAGCGGACCCTGCGCCACCTCGAACGGCAGGGGCTGGCCGCGCAGTCGTCGGCGCGGCTCGGGCGCTGGGTCGCGGCGCCGCCCGCGGTGGCGCTCGGGGCGCTGCTGACCCGGCAGCGCGAGGAGTTGGAGCAGGCCGAGCGGGCGGCGGAGCACCTCGCGGAGGCGTACCGGGCGGAGGCGGCCGAGCCCGCGGTGCACGATCTGGTGGAGATCGTGACGGGCGCCGGCGCGGTGGCGCAGCGCTTCCGTCAGTTGGGGCTCGGCGCGGTGGCGGAGGTGTGCGTCCTGGCCACCGGCGACCCGGTGGGCTACGGGGCGGACGGGGGTCCCGGTGCGCCGGGCGTTGCGCATCGCGTCGTCGTGGCGCGGGAGCGGCTGTCCGCGCCCGGCGGGGTGCACGGGGTGACGGCGGCGCTCGGCCGGGCCGATCAGGTACGGGTGGCCGACCGCGTGCCGACCCGGCTCGTGATCGCGGATCGGGCGCTGGCGATGGTGCCGCTGCGGGAGCTGGGCGAGCCTTCGGCGCTGGTGGTGCACGGCAGCGGGCTGTTGGAGTCGCTGTTGGGCCTGTTCGAGGCGGTGTGGCGGGACGCGGTGCCGCTGCGGCTCGGCGGTGCGGGCGGGAGCGGCGCGCAGGGGGCCGCGGTCGAGGAGACGCCGGTGCGGCCCGACGCGACCGACCTGGAGATCCTGTCCCTGCTGCTGGCGGGGATGACGGACGCGCGGGTCGCCAAGCACCTGGACCTCGGCCTGCGGACGGTCCAGCGGCGGGTGAAGGGCCTGATGGAGCTGAGCGGCGTCAGTACCCGCCTCCAACTCGGCTGGCACGCCCACGCCAACGGTTGGCTGACCCGCTTGCCCTCGTAGGGCCCCGCGGGCCTGGGGTCGGGGCGGGACGGATCTCGGGCGGCGGAGCTGCCCGGCATCCGGCACGCTGGGCAGATGAGCGGCATAGGGCAGCTCCTGCTGCTGGGCCTGGTGATGCTGCTCGGGCTCGTCGGGGTGCTCATCCCGGGCGTCCCGGGCCGCTGGCTGGTGTGGGCCGCGATGCTCTGGTGGTCGCTGCACGAGCAGACCGCGCTGGCCTGGGTGCTGCTGGTGTGCTCGACCGCCCTCCTGTTGATCGTCCAGGTGGTGCTCTGGCTGCTGCCGGCGCGCCGCATCCGTGACTCCGGGGCCAGCCGCCGTACGGCGGCCTGGGCGGGCGCCGGGGGGATCGTCGGGTTCTTCGTGGTGCCGGTGGTGGGTGCCGTCGTGGGCTTCGTCGGAGGCATCTATCTGTGCGAGCGACGCCGCCTGGGCGGCCACGGCCAAGCCGCCGCCGCCACGCGCACGGCGATGCGCGCGGCCGGGACGAGCGTGTTGGTGGAGCTGTTGGGGTGTCTACTCGTCGTGGGGGCGTGGTTGGGCGCGGTCATCTGGGGCTAGCGCGTGCCTTTCGGAAGCCCCGCCGTGTGCGGCTTCCGTCACCACCGTTCACATACGCGCCCGCACATCGGATCTCTCCCTGCTGTATTGACGCGCTTCACTCCCTTCCCTACCTTCCGCTACACAGAGCTCGGATGACTGGCGCCTTCATCCGCCCCTGCCCCGTTCGCTCACCGGCGCGCCCAAGCCGGCTCACTGGGACGACTGGAGGCTCCATGGCACCCCCGCCCGCCCCGTCCAGGAGAACCGTCCTCGCCTCCGGCACCGCGGCGCTGACCGCCGCCGCCACCCCCGCCGCCGGTGCCCTGCCCGTCCGGGCCGCGCCCGACGGCGCCGCGCTGGCCCCCGACCCCTGGCGCACCGTGCTCGACGACGCCGACCTGGTCTGGCACCGGCTGCCGAAGACCTGGTACGAGGGCCCCTTCCTCGGCAACGGTCACCTCGGCTCCGGCATCTACGCCGAGCCCGGCGGCGCGAACGCGGTCCGCTTCAACGTCCAGCACTCCGGCGTCCAGGACCACCGCCCGCGCTTCGGCTCCCTCTTCGGGCTGGCCCGGCTGCCGATCGGCCACTTCACCCTGGAGCCCGTCGGCACGATCACCGCGGTCGACTGGCGGCTGCGCCTGCACGGCGCCGAACTCACGGGCACGGTGACCACCACCGCCGGGGAACTCCGGCTGCGGGCCTTCGTCCACGCCACCTCGCCCGTGCTGGCCGTGGAGGTCGCCCCCTCGACCGGCGAGGCGGGCTTCCGCTGGGTCTTCCACCCCGCGGAGGCGATCAGTCCGCGCGCCGCCTTCCGCCCGCTGCCCGACGGTTACACGGGCAACCCGCCGGCCGTCGTCGAACGGCACGGCGCGGTCACGGCCGCGGTGCAACCGCTGCTCGCCGGCGGCCAGCACGTCACCGCCTGGCGCGAGCGCACCGACCGTACGACGCCGTACGCACACGGCACGACGCCGTACGGGGGCGGGACGGCGTACGCGAGCACGACGGCTCCGAACGCGGACCGACCGCCGCGCCGGACGCTGTACGTGACGGTGGCCCACTCCTTCCCGCGGACGACCGCCCGCGTCCGGGCCCTGGCCACGGTGCGCCGGGCGTCGACGTCCCCGTACGACTCCCTCGCCGGCCCCCACCGGACCTGGTGGGACCGCTTCTACCGGAAGGGCTTCCTCTCCCTGCCCGACGCCCGACTCCAGCGCTTCTACTGGATCCAGCTCTACAAGGTCGCCTCCGCGGCGCGCCGGGACGCCCCCGTGATGGCGACGTGCGGCCCCTGGCTGGAGCCCACTCCGTGGCCGAACACCTGGTGGAACTTGAACGTGCAGTTGGAGTACTGGCTGATCCACGGCTCCAACCACCTGGAGCTGGACGCGGTCAGCCGCGCCCTCGGGGAGTACCGCGAGCAGTTGACGGCCGAGGTCGCGCCCCCGTACCGGGCCGACTGCGCGGGCGTCCCCCGCACCACCGACACCCGGCTCGTCAACGGCGGGGCCACCCCGCCGGGCAACGGCTACGGCGTCGGCGTCCCCGGCCGCAACCCGCCGACCCCCGAGGTCGGCAACCTCACCTGGGCCCTGCACAACGTCTGGCTCTCCTACCGCCACACCCTGGACCGCGCGCTGCTGCGGGACACCCTCTTCCCGCTGCTGCGCCGGGCGGTCTCGTACTACCTGCACTTCCTCTCCCCCGGCCCGGACGGCAAGCTGCACCTGCCGCCGACTTTCTCCCCCGAGTACGGCGTGGACGCGCCCGACTGCAACTACGACCTGATGCTGCTGCGCTGGGGCTGTCGCACCCTGCTGGAGTCCGCGCAGGAGCTGCGGATCGCCGATCCGCTGGCACCGCGCTGGCGCGAGGTGCTGACCAAGCTGGTGCCGTACCCGGTCGACGGAGACGGCTTCATGATCGGGGCGGGTGTCCCCTTCGCGAAGTCCCACCGGCACTACTCGCACCTGCTGGCGGTCTACCCGCTGTACGAGGTCACGGGCCGCACCGCCGAGGAACGCGCCCTGATCCAGCGGTCCCTGGACCACTGGGTGAGCTTCGAGGGCGCCCTCCAGGGCTACACCTTCACCGGCGCGGCCTCGATGTCCGCACTGCTCGGCTCCGGCGAGGACGCGCTGCGCTACCTGGAGCAGTTGATGGCCCGGTACATCCAGCCCAACACCATGTACAAGGAGTCGGGTCCGGTGATCGAGACGCCGCTGTCGGCGTCCCAGTCGGTGCACGACATGGTGTGCCAGTCGTGGGGCGGGGTGATCCGGGTCTTCCCCGCGCTCCCGGCGCTCTGGCGCGACGTGGTGGTGCACGACTTCCGCACCCAGGGCGCGTTCCTGCTGAGCGCGGTCCGCCAGGACGGCCGCACCCGCTGGGTGCGGCTGCGCAGCGAGGCGGGTGCGCCGTGCGTCGTACGGCACGGGATCGACGGCCCGGTGGAGGTGACCGACGCCCACGGCCGCCCCCTGCGGTGGGAGGCGGCGCAGGACGGGGCGATCCGGATCGAGCTGACGCGCGGCGGAACCGCGCTCGTCGCGCGGCGCGGCGACCGCCCGGACTTCCGGATCGCCCCGGTCGCGCCGAACGCACCGGCACCGCGGTGGGGCCTACCGGCCTAGGCCGTGCCCGCGAGGTTCCGCGCCTGGACGGAGCCGCCGTTTCCTGAGGGAGCGTTGGTCTCCACAGCCCGGTGGTGGGCTGGTCGCGCAGTTCCCCGCGCCCCTGTTGTTCATCCCCCGTCACTTGTCTGCGGGCTGGAGGTGGAGGTGTTTGGGGCGCGTCCCGGGCGTGCCCTGGGGCGCGATTCAGGGGCGGACGGAGAGCGCGTGGCGGAAGACGTCGCGCGGGTCCCAGCGCCGTTTGACCGCGCGCAGCCGGGCGTGGTTGTCCTTGAAGTACAGCGTCTGCCAGGGGGTGTCCGAGGTGTTCCACCGCGGGTCGGCGAGGTCGGTGTCCGGGTAGTTGACGAAGGCGCCGTCGACGTTGCCGCCCGGCACCGGCACCCCTCCGGTGTCGGCGAACAGGTCGCGGTAGCAGTCGCGGATCCAGGCGAGGTGGGCGGACGCCTGGTCGGGCCGCTCCCAGGCTGCGAGGGCCGCGAGCTTGAGCACCGAATCGCGGTGCGGTGCGGCGGTCGAGGCGACAGGAGTGGTGTTGACGGCGCCGCCGAAGGTGTTGAGGGCGACGCTCCCGGCGACCACGTCGACGTCGGCCCGCGTCAGGTGCCGGTGGACGACGGCCGTCTGACGGTCGGTGAGCCCGCCGCGGAGGAAGCCGGACTTGATCTTGACGTGCCAGTCCCCGACCGACTCCCCGGAGCCGCGCAGCGCGGCGGTGAGCCAGGGCAGCCGGCGGGGGCGCACCTCGGCCGGCCGTACGGTCCCGGCGCTCAGGGCGCCGAGGAACCCGTCCAACAGCCTGCGGTCGGGTCCCTCCTCCGCCGCGACCTGCCCGATGAGCAGATGGTCGCCGGTGGCGCGGCGCATCAGGACGAACTCCGCGTACAGCGCGGCGGCCGGGTCGTCCGCGGCTCCGTGCCGCTCGGCCCAGTCGCCGTAGTTGCGCACGAGGCGGGCGAAGCGCTCCTCGTCCATGCCCTCCCAACTCCACTTCGCGGTGAAGGTCAGCGCGGTCGCGGTGGGTACGGGCAGCGCGCGCGTCGGGTCGGCGTCGGCCGGGGCCGCGGGCGAGCGGAACCAGAACCGGGTCACGACGCCGAAGCTGCCGCCCCCGCCGCCGGTGTGGGCCCACCACAGCTCGCGGTTCGGGTCGTCCTCGCGGCGGGTGGCGACCACGGTGCGCACCTCGCCGTCCCGGTCGACCACCACGACCTCGACCGCATGGAGGTGGTCGCTGACCAGCCCGTACAGCCGGCACAGCGGGCCGTAGCCGCCGCCCGGCACGTGTCCGCCGACGCCGACTTCGGCGTGGTAGCCGGCCGGCAGGGTCACGCCCCAGCCGAGGTACAGCTGCCGGTACACCTCGCCGACGGTGGCCCCGGCCTCGACGCTAAAGGCCCGGTGGTGGGGGTCGTAGACGACCTCCCGCAGGGGCGACAGATCGATGACCGCGGTCACGTCCGGGTGGTCGACGAAGTCCTCGAAGCAGTGCCCGCCGCTGCGGACGGCGATGCGCGCCCCGGACCGCACGGCCTCCCGCACCGCGCGCACCACGTCCTGCGTCGAGCCGGCGAGATAGACCCGGTCGGGCCTCCCGCGGAACCGGTTGCTGGCGCCGCGGGAGACCAGATGGCCGTAGCGGGGGTCGTCCGGGCCGATGCGCAGGGGCCCCGGAGGCAGCCCTCGTGCGTCGTCGTCCGCGGTTCGCTGGGCGTGGCCCTGTGCTCGTGCGTCGCTGCTGTTCATGGCGTGCTCCTCACCCCGTCGTACCGGTGGCGCTTCTGACGCGCCGTCCGTCGCACGTCGACGCTAGGCAGCCGCGGCGGCGCGGGCAGGTGGGGCAGGGCGAGGATCGGGGGTGTACGTAGCGACACCCCCGACCGACGGTCGTAGGCCGATGGTCCGATGCCCGCGGCTGCGGTCGGCGTGTGAGGCTGCGTGCATGACCGAATTCACCGAAGCCGAGCGGGCCTACCTCGCCACCCAGCGGCTGGGGCGCCTGGCGACCGTGGACCCCAACGGCCAGCCGCAGGCGAATCCCGTCGCCTTCTTCCCCCAGCCCGACGACACGATCCTGATCGGGGGCCTCGCGCTCGCGACGACGAAGAAGTGGCGCAACCTCCAGCGGAACCCGAAGGTCGCGATCGTCGTCGACGACATCGCGAGCGTCACCCCGTGGCGGGTGCGCGGCGTGGACGTCCGCGGCGTGGCGGAACTCCTGACGGGCCCGCACGAGCTGGGCCCGCACTTCAGCGGGGAACTGATCCGCATCCACCCCCGCAAGATCCACAGTTGGGGGCTGACGGAGGAGTAGTCGTGCCGAATGCGGCCGGTGCTGCGGGAGGGCGCCGGACGCACCGGCCCTCACACCCGCCGGCCAGCGGGGCGGGAAGTGCCCCGGCGCGGCGCCGAGTTCCCTCACGGGGCGAGCGGCCAGGTGATCAGGTGGCCGCTCTGGGTGCCCACCACCGCGGGGAAGCTGTCCCACCAGGACGGCAGCTCGACCTTCCCCTCCTCGACCTCCATGGCGACGTCCCACTTCGTTCCCGGCCGGTCCGGCTCGACGGTCGTGGCGCACGTCTGGGTGCCGCCTGCTGCGAGTTCGTAGACGCAACGTCGGGGAGCGCGGTCGGGACGGTGGTCCTTGCCGTGGGTCAACCAGACGAACACGGTGACCTCCCCGGCGCCCTTCGCGACGACGTGGCCCTCGATCCGGAGCTTCCCGTCGTCGGTCACCTTGATGCAAGGACGACCGGAGGTCGTCGAGGTGAGTTTGACGGCGGGTTGCCGGCAGCCTCCTCGCGTAGTCGGGGCCGTCGGCGCCTCGGTCGCCAGCGACGGCGCGGCGGAACCGTCCGCGGGAGGGGGCGTCGCGGTGGCCACGGCGGGTGAGGGCGCCTCGGCCCCCGCCGCGGGAGGCGGGTCCGACGGCCGGTCGCGCAGCCAGAACGAGCCCACGAGGAGCGTCATCACGAGGATTCCGGCCACGCCCAGTTTGGGCGAGAGGCCGAAGTGGTTCTCTTGGCGGTCGACTTGGTACTGGATGACGCTACCGGCTTCGGACGCCTCGGCGCGCTGGTCGTGCTTCCTGGGCCCGTCCTCGTCAGCCACGACGGCGCCTCTTTCGGCGGCCGTGGTCGCCTCCGACCTGGACGACGCGGCCGTTGCCCGACGCTTTCGCCCGCTGGCTCAGCCCGCTCCCGGGCCCCCGTCGGACCTCGGCGCACCGGCGCCCGCGTCGCCCGCGATCTGCACCACGTCCCCGTCGTCGGTGACGTCCGCCTCTTGGTCGATCCGCTGCCGATCCGCGGACGGGTCCGCTCCGTCCTGTGCGGCCCACCAACCGACGGCGCCACCGACGGCGGCGGCGGTCACGCCCGCGAACGCGGCCAACACGCCCCAGCGGGCCTCCTCCCCCTCCGGCAGCCATCGCGCGGAGACCGCACTGACCGCCCACAAGCACAGGCCGAACGTGACCGTCGAAGCCACCACGGCCAGGAGCCAACGCACAGGACGCGCTGTCATAAACACCTCAATTGGATTCGTTCCTCGCCTTCGTACGCCCGCCCCGGTGCGGAGACCGTCGCGCGAGAAGCGCAAGAAGGCGGGGGACGAGGATCGCCGAGGGTGGAGAATGTTCTCCAGTTCAGCCGGGAAGGAAATCAACCGGTCAACGACCGAACAAAGCGTCGGGGGGCTAACCGTGCAGCACGGGCCGGGGCGCAGGGAGAAGCCGCTTGACTTGTCCTGTTCGGACCCGTTGACCGAGTTCGCCGAAGACCTGCGTCGACTGCGCCGGCGGGCCGCCATGACGTACGCGGACATGTCCGCCGTCGCGAACTACGCCGCGAGCACGCTCTCTCAGGCGGCGACGGGCCACCGCCTGCCTTCGTTGGACGTCGTCCTCGCGTACGTGCGGTGCTGCGGTGGGGACGTCCACGCCTGGCAGCTCCGTTGGGACGCGTTGCGGCGCTCCCTCGCCGGGGTCGACGACGACGCACCCGCACCGGAACCTCCGGGCCGGTCGTCCGGCCCGTGGTGGCACACGCAGACGTCGGTACCGGACGAGCCGACGAGCTTCGTGGGCCGCGAGCGGGAGTTGGGCGAGGTAAAGGACCTCCTGACGCGCGCCCGGATCGTGACCGTGATCGGCACCGGAGGCGTCGGCAAGACGAGGCTGGCGTACTGGCTCGCCCGCCGGCACGCCGGTGACTACGCGGACGGCGTGTGCCTGGTCGAACTGGCGGACCTGACCGATCCCGCCGTGCTGCCGGAGCGGGTGGCCACCGCCCTGGGCATAGCAGACGACCCGGCGCGCACCACCGCAGCCGCGCTGGCGATGGAACTGGCGGGCCGACGCATGTTGCTGGTGCTGGACAACTGCGAACACCTGCACGCGGCGAGCGCCCACCTCGTGCGGACCCTGGTGCGCGCGGCCCCCCGGTTGACGCTCCTGGCGACAAGTCGACAGGCGCTGGGCGTACTGGGCGAGCACCTGCTGCACGTCGCACCCTTGGAGCTCCCTCCTCCGGGTGCCGCCCCGAGCGAAACGACCGTGGACCGCTATCCCGTGCTGCGCCTGTTCCAGGACCGCGCCGCGGCCGTGCGGGGCGGCTTCGCGGTGACGACCGCCAACCGGGCCGCCGTCGTGGAACTGTGCCGCAGGCTCGACGGGCTGCCGCTCGCCGTCGAACTCACGACCCGCTGGCTGCGCACCCTCACCGTGGGCCAGCTGCTGGAACACCTGGACACCACCTTCACCCTCCCGGCCACCAGCGGGCCGCCCGGCAACACCCGCCACCGAACGATCCACTCCGTCCTCAGTTGGAGTCAGAGCCTGTGCACGGAGGCGGAGAACCGGGCGTGGGAACGGATCTCGCTGGTGCCGGGCACGATGTCGCTGGATCTCGTGGCGGCGCTCGCCGGCGGCAGCGGGGTCCCCGAGCCGCTGGCCGCCGTTTCGGGGATCGTGGACAAGTCGCTGTTGTTCACCTCGGTCCACGACGACGTGATGCGTTACCAGATGCCGGAGACGATCCGCGGACAAGGCTCGGGCCGGCTGTCGGAGCAGCAGAAGACCGCCGTCCGACGAAAGCACCTGGCCTGGTGCCGCGAGCAGGCCGAGGCCGCCGCCGAGCAGTGGTACGGCCCCGGTCAGATGTCCGCGCTGCACGGGATCAGCACCGAGCACCACCACTTCCGTACCGCGCTGTCCACCAGTTGCCCGGGCGGCGCGGCCGACCGACTACGGATCGCGGGCGCGCTATGGCTGTACTGGAGCGCGTGCGGGCACGTCAGCGAAGGGCGGCGGCGTCTCGAACAGGAACCTGCCGAGGACCGCGGTCCCGCCGCGGACCGGCTCCCGGCGCTGTGGGCCGTCAGCTTCCTCGCCCTGATCCAAGGAGACCTCACGTCGGCCGGCCGGTACGCCGACGCGGCGGAGGAGCAGGCGGAGATGCTGCACACGCCCACGTTCAGGGGGCGGGCGAAGATGGTGCGCGGCCTGATCAGGTTGTTCTCCGAGGAGTCGAACGAGGCGATCCACGAGTCGTCCGAGGCGCTGGCCGTGTGCCGATCCGTCGACGACGGGATGGGCATCGCGATGTCCCAGGCCCAGATGGGACTGGCCCATCTGCACCTGGGCCACGACGACGAGGCACAGGAGCACCTTTCCCGGGCGATGGACATGGGGCGGGTGGCCGGCGAACGGTGGCACCACTCGTACGTCCTGTGGTGCCTCGGCCTGCTCCACCTGGAGCGTGGTGCGCCGGAAACCGCGGTGGCGCTGCTCCTGGAGTGCATCGAGGCGAAGCGCGTGCTCAAGGACCGGGTGGGCGCCGCGGCGGTCGTCGAAACGCTGGCCTGGGCCGCCCACGCACTGGGCGGCCACGAGACCGCGGCCCGCCTCATCGGCGCGGCCGAGGCCGTTCGGCCCATCGGCGCCATCGGCCTCTTCGGCATGCAGCGCCTAATCCGGGACCGGGCGCGGCACTCCGAGGCCATCCGCGCCGCACTGGGCACCGACCGCTTCACCGCCGCCCACGAGGAGGGCGCGCGCCTCACCCCGGCCTCGGCGATCACCTACGCGCTCGCGCCCGACGGCTGCTTCTAGCGCGGCCGGCGCCCCCGCTTGGCGTCGGCGGCGGCCCGGTTCTGCGCGCCCTTGATCCGCCAGTCCCTGCGCAGTTCGGCCCGCAGCCGCGCGTCCGTCTTCGCGACGATGTGCCGGTTCTCCCGCTGCAGCTTGTCGTAGCTCTCCAGCCGCCGTACGGGCAACTCGCCCGCGTCGACGGCGCGGCGGACGGCGCACCCCGGCTCGGACCGGTGGGCGCAGTCGTGGAAGCGGCAGCGGGCGGCCAGTTCCTCGATCTCGGCGAAGACCTGCCCGACGCCCGAGCCGGCGTCCCACAGTCCGACGCCGCGCAGCCCCGGCGTGTCGATGAGCACTCCGCCGCCGGGGAGGAGCAGGAGGTTGCGGGTCGTGGTGGTGTGCCGCCCCTTGCCGTCGACGTCCCGTACGGCCTGCACCTCCATGGCGTCCACCCCGGTGAGCACGTTGGCGAGGGTGGACTTCCCGGCACCGGAGCCGCCGAGCAGCACGGTGGTGCCGCCGGCGACGACGCCCGCGAGGACGTCGGTGCCGGCGCCGGTGTGGGCGCTGACGGGGATCACCCGCACGCCGGGCGCGGTGGACCCGGCGTCCTGGACGAGGTGTTCGACCGTGGCGGCTGACGGCACGAGGTCGGCCTTGCTGAGGACGACGACGGGCTGCGCGCCGCTCTCCCAGGCCAGGGCGAGGTACCGTTCCAGCCGCCCGAGGTCGAGTTCGGCCGCGAGGGACAGGCAGATGACGACGGTGTCGACGTTGGTGGCCAGGACCTGGCCTTCGGACCGCTTGGACGAGGTCGACCGCACGAAGGCGGTGCGGCGCGGCAGCAGCGTCCGCACGTACCGCGGATCGCTGCCGCCGGGGTCGACCGCGACCCAGTCGCCGGTGCACACGACCTTCATCGGATCACGCGGCACCACGAACTCGGTGTCGGCCCGCACGGTGCCGTCCGCGGTGACGACGTCACACAGCCCCCGGTCGACCCGGACGACCCGGCCAGGCACGAGACCCTGCGCGGCGTACGGGGCGAAGGCAGCGGACCAGGCGTCGTCCCAGCCGTAGAGGGCGAGGGCAGGTTCGACGTCAACGGAGGAAGTGGAGGTAGACGGGTTCAGCAGATTGCTGGACAAGATGGGGAAACCCTTCAAAGGGTGGCCCCGGCAGCGCGCTCGGCGCGCGGAAGCGAAAGGGTGTCAGCCGGAGACCACGGGGGTGAAAACGATGAACTCCTGAACACGGGCACGACCCGTCACCTTGGCAGTCATCACAGTCCTCACCTCCGACTTCCTCAACCAACCGAACCGAGAGGGGCACAGCCCTCCCGGCGGAACGGGATGAAGGCTAGTCCCACGCCGACGCGGCACGCCATCCATTTATCGACGACTACCCAGCCGGCGTGCAGCACCAACCCCACAGGCCACGTCACCCAGCCACGCCGAGTGTCCTGACGAGCCCTGCCACGGCAAGAGCGGCACGCTCTGAGCCGACCGCGCGCCCGCGTTCAGGCCAGGAGCCCCCTCGCCCAGGTGCGGAGCGCCGCGTGGCTGGGGAAGTCGGCGACATCACGGTCGAGCCCGCCCGCCGAGCTGTACTGGTGGAAGCGCCAGGCGTGCTTGACGCGCGGATGCCCGGCCTCGGTCACATCCGCAATCCACAGGCCGTCACCGCAGTCGGAGCTCGTGTCCCGGTGGAGCCAGAAATCGGTGTTGCAGTACAGGACCACGCGGTTCTTCGGCCGCAGCCGCCTCACCTCGGCGAGGAAGGCGTCCTTCTCCGCGCAGGAGGCGGCCGTGCCGTCACTCGTGGTCTCCCAGTCGCACGCCAGGACGTCGCCCGGCACACCGGCGCAGCGCTCGACGAAGTGAGCGGCCTGCGAGGCGATGTCACGGGGCCACAGGAAGTGGTAGAAGCCGACCACGACGCCCGCGTCCCGCGCCGCTGCAGCCTGCTTGCCCTGTACCGGACTGGTCCAGGTGTGCCCTTCAGTGGCCTTGACGAACACGAAGTCGAGTCCGCTCGCGTCGTACGTCGGCTGATAGGCCGAGACATCCACACCCTTGACGGTCATGACCGTGCGTCCCCTCGCTGGGGGCGTCCGCGGATACCGGACGCCTGATACGCCTCTGTGGGCAGCGGATTCCGCGGTCTCCCGGCGCGGCCGGGTGTGATGCGGCTTCCGTACCGGTTGGTGCATACCCGCCCCCGATGCCGGACACCTCGGTGTTCCGGCCCGTTCGAGCTCACGCCCCGGCGCATTTGCATCGGGCCCGGCGCTCACCCGGCTCCTTCACTCCGGCACCCGGCGGCGGACCGGGGCCCACCAGCACATGGCGTATCAACCGCCCTTCCAGGGACGGATGTTCGGGGGCAGGACGTCCCTCGGGTTCCAGGCGGGGCCCCGGTGCCGGGTGAGGGGATAGCAGGCCAGCCCGATGAGGACCGAGGTGAAGTGGCCGAGGTCGGTGAAGGTCCGGCCGACGACGAGGGGAATGCCGTAGACGGCCAGGACCACCGCGAGGTACGCGTATCGCCAAGGTGCCACGATGCGATAGGTGAGCACGCCGACGACACCGGCGAGCGCGTAGCTCACCCCGACGTCGAGGGTGTTGACGGCCGAGTGCGGCGCGAGGCCGTGCCGGATCGCCCACAGCAGGGCGCCCTCGCTGATGAGGGTGGCCAGCACAGCGCCCGTCCTGCGGGTCGCCGAGTCGGCCCAGCGCCATGGAGAATCCGCGTTCCGTCGATCCGTCGCGCCAGTCGTCCGCCCCCTCGATCATCTCCGTCATCTCCTCCGGCGGCATGTCCTCGTGCCGCCTGATGCGCACGGTGTACCCGGCGCGCTCCACGCGGCGGTGCGCCTGGCGGACACCCCGTATGGCCCGGCCTTCCAGGGTGAACTCGCCGATGTCGACGATCGCCTCGTCGCCCAACTCCAGAGCGTTCAGCCCGTGTCGGACGTAGACCGTGCCGCCCTCCTCGCTCGCCCCGATCACGGAGGGCGTCCAGCCGTGTTCGCGGGCCTGGACCAGCCATCGGTCGATCGCTCCCGGCCATGCCTCCGGGTCGCCGATCGGATCGCCGGACGCGAGCGAGACCCCGCTGACGACCCGGTAGGCAACGGCCGACTTGCGCGAGGGCGACCAGATGACGCTCTTGTCGCGACGCAGGGCGAAGTAGCCGAGGGAGTCCCGGTCGCCGTGCCGCTCCAGCAGCGCCCGCAGGTCCCGCTCGTCCTCCTCGGTCATCGGGTCGACGGCGCGCCGGGACCGGAAGGCCGCGTACAGGACCACCAGGATCAGCGTCGTGCTCATCAGGTTGATGAGCACATTGGCCCAGCCAGGGGTGGCGATGCCCTCGAAGTGGACGTCGTCGTAGGCGAGCGAGAACATGCGGAGCAGGCCGTAGTGCCAGCGCTCCGGGAAGTCGGAACGTTCGGGATGGGGGGCCGCGTTGGTCACCGTGACCATGGCGGCGGCGAGCAGCGAACCGACCAGCAGCCCGAGGATCCCCACCACCGCCGCCAGTTTCGAGTTGGCGGGGTCGCCCTTCGCGTAGAACTCGCGCCGCCCGACGAGCAGCGCGGCGACGAAGAACGCGGTCAGCAGGGCCGCGAGCCAGTTCTGGACGTGCGGCCGGTACGCCGGCAACCCCAGGGCCAGGGCGGTCAGCACCAGAGTCAGCCCGGCCGCGGCGAGATTGAAGATCCAGGCAGCACGTTTGCGCCGGCGCATGGTGATCGCCAGGAACAGGGCGATGGCTCCGGAGGAGAATCCTGCGGTCAGCAGGTACGGCGTGCCGAACTCGTCGTCGCCGTGCCGCCGGATGTCGTTTCCGAGGGACACCCACACGGCGCCCAGGAAGTCGACGAAGGCGACGGCCCTGAGGTACCAGACCGCTGAGACGTATCCGCGCCGTGACCAGTCGCCGCGATCCGTCCCCGGTCGCGGACTCCGTTGGACGCGCCACATGCGAGCGACCCCAGAGGCTGCGGCACCCTCGGACGCGCTCCGCAGGATGCGGTGAACGGATGAACTCGCGCTCCGAAGACCCATCCTCGGCTGCAGGAACGGTGCGGACGTCTCATGGCAGTCCGCGAGGTCGCCCGCCCAACCTCTGTTCAGGCGGTGGGCCTTGGAAGGGGACGGTCACCGCTTCGCGGACAGCAGGGCGGTGCCCAACTCGGTCAGGCGCTCGGGGAGGTCGGGCGAGAAGGGCGCGGTGGTCGTGCGGACCACGAAGTGGATCATCGCGTGGGCTGCGTGGACGACGGTGCGGAGGTCGGAGTCGCCGTACTCGGGCTCGACCGCGCCGAGCGCCTGGAGCCAGACGTCCATGTAGTCGACCTGGTAGTGGCGCAGCGCGGTGCGTTCCTTGTTCGGCAGGTGGTTGCGTTCGTGGGTGAGGAGCCCCACGAGGTGCCGCTGTTCGACGGTGACGGAGACGTGGGCGCGCAGCAGGAGTGCCAGGACCTCGTCGGCGGAGCGGGCGAGGGAGAACGCCCGCTCCGCCCCGGTGCGCAGTTGTTCGCCGCCGCGGTTCATGGCGGTGACCAGGATGTCCGTCTTGCTCGGGAAGTGCCGGTAGACGCCCGAGGCCACGATCCCGGCGGCCTCGCCGATGTCGGCCATGGTCACGGACTGGTAGCCGCGCTCGTCGAAGAGTCGGACGGCTTCGGTGAGCAGTTGGTCGCGGCGTCGGCGGGGCATCGAGGTGCCCGTGCCGTACGGGCCGGGCGCGGGCTCGGGCTCCGGCGGCCTCGTCGGCGCCGGCGTCAAGGGTGCCCGTGCCACCGCCGCCGCCAGTCGGAAGACCAGGGCCTCCTCTTTGCGCCGTGGAGCACCGCGCCGCAGGGACTGGCCTCCGAGGGTGCCGAGGACGGCGCGGGCGACGAGTTCCGCTTCGGGGGCGTCCAGATCCGGTCGCTCGGCTCGCAGCAGCGGGAGGAAGTCCGCCACGATGTCCGCCTCGCGGTCCTGGACCGCTGCCCGCTGGGACTCCTCCAGGTGGCGGGATTCTCGTTCCCAGACGGCGAGCAGGTTTCCGGGGCCGACGACGAGGGCCGTCAGGGCGCGGATCGCGGCGTCGAGGTCGCCGGCCGTGCGGATGGTGGTGTCGACCGTGTCGAGGGCGTCCAGGACGGTGTGCAACAGCAGGTCCTGCTTGTTGCGGTAGTGGTGGTAGAGCGCGGCCGGGGTGATGCCGACGGTTTCGGCGACGTCGGCCACGGAGACGTTGTGGTATCCGCGCCGGACGAAGAGGTCGGTGGCGGCGGAGCGGATGAGCGCCTTGCGGTTGGGTGGTCTGCGCGCTGCCACGTCTTCGCTCTTCCGCCGAATGCCGATGTCGATGTCGATGTCGATTGCCAATGCCGATTGTCGAATGCCCAACGCGGACGCCGGATGCCGGACGCCGATGCAGGTGGTCGCCGGTGGTGGACAGTGAGGGCCGGACCCGCCCGCTGGCCGACCAGGCCATCCGATCGGCCCTCCCACCTCCTCCGAGCCCGGAAGCACCCCGCGGCGGGCCGTGCTCACAGGCCCATGTCCTTGGCGATGATCGTCTTCATCACCTCGCTCGTGCCGCCGTAGATCCGGTTGACCCGGGTGTCGGCGTACATCCGGGCGATCGGGTACTCCAGCATGTAGCCGTAGCCGCCGTGCAGTTGGAGGCACTTGTCGATGACGCGGCCCGCGGTCTCGGTGCCGTGCAGCTTCACCCTCGCCGCGTCGGCCGCCGTGAGGTCTCCCGTCTCCTCCAGGTCCAGGGCCCGGTCGCACAGCGCCTGTGCTGCGGTCACGTCGGTCTCGCACTCGGCGAGCACGAACTTGGTGTTCTGGAAGGCTCCCACGCGCTGGCCGAAGACGGTGCGCTGCAGGACGTACTCCTGGGTGAAGTCGATGGCCGCACGGGCCCGGGCGACGGCCTCGACGCCGATGGCGAGGCGTTCGCGGACGAGGTTGTTGCCCAGGTACGCGAAGCCCTCGCCCTCCTTGCCGAGGAGGTTCTCGACGGGCACGCGGACGTCGGTGAAGGACAGTTCGTTGGTGTCGGACGAGCGCAGCCCGATCTTCTCCAGCTTGCGGCCGTAGGCGAAGCCCTCGCTGTCGGTGGGGACGACGAGAAGGCTCAGGCCCGCCCTGCGGTCCTCGGCAGTGGCGGGCGAGGTGCGGGCGACGACGACGCAGAGTTCCGAGTTGCGGGCGCCGGTGATGAAGGTCTTGGCGCCGTTGAGGACGTAGTGGCTGCCGTCGGCCGACAGCTTCGCCGTGGTGCGGATGCCGGCCAGGTCGGAGCCGGTGCCGGGCTCCGTCATCGCGATGCACAGCATGATGTCGCCGGTGGCGATGCCGGGCAGCCAGCGCCGCCGCTGGTCCTCGTCGGCGAGGTGGAGCAGGTACGGCAGCACGATGCTGGTGCTGACGCCGTAGTGGCCGAGCATCACTCCGGCGTACGCGCACTCCTCGTTCAGGACGGCCTGGTACTTGTAGCCGGTCTCGCCCGGTCCGCCGTACTCCTCGGGGATGTCGAAGCCCATCACCCCGAGGGCGCCCAGCTTGCGGAACAGGTCGCGGGGCGGCAGGCCCTCCTTCTCCCAGGCGTCGAAGTGGGGGACCACCTCGTTGCGGACGAAGTCGCGGATCACGGTCCGGAAGGCTTCGTGGTCCTCGTTGAAGACGGTGCGCTTCATGGGTGTCGTCTCGTTCCTGTGTGAAGGGGCCTGTACGAAGGGGCCTGCACGAAGGGCGGTGGCAGGGGTCAGGGCGCGGCGGGGCGGGGCGCGTCGCGCAGGACGCGCTTGAGGATCTTTCCGGCCGCGGAGGTGGGCAGTGCGTCGGCGAACTCGACGGTGCGCGGCGCCTTGTAGCCGGCGATGAGGGTCTTGCAGTGGTCCCGGATCTCCTCGGCGGTGGCCGTGCGGCCAGGGCGCAGGACGAGGACGGCGTGGACGCGTTCGCCCCAGCGGTCGTCGGGGACGCCGATCACGGCGCACGAGGCGACGGCGGGATGGGTGGCGAGGGCGTTCTCGACCTCGGCGGAGTACACGTTCTCCCCGCCGGTGATGATCATGTCCTTGATGCGGTCCACGACGTAGAGGTAGCCGTCCTCGTCCAGTAGGCCCGCGTCCCCGGTGTGCATCCAGCCGTCGCGCAGCGCCCGGGCCGTCTCGTCCGGCTTCCCCCAGTAGCCGAGCATCACGTGGTCGCCGCGGGTGACGATCTCGCCGACCTGTCCGGTCGGCAGCCGGGAGCCGTCCGGACCGAGCACGGCGATCTCCACCGCGGGGGTGGCGCGCCCGGTCGAACGCAGCCGGGGGCCGCCCGCCGCGTGCTCCTCCCGGCCGAGCGTGCACAGCACCCCCGTCTCGGTCATGCCGTACCCCTGGGAGAAGCCGGCCCCGGGGAAGGTCTCCATCGCCCGGCGCAGGAGCGCGCCGGAGCTCGCCGCGCCGCCGTAGGTGATGCTGCGCAGACTGGAGACGTCGTGGTCGCCGAGGGCGGGGTGCTCGCAGAGCAGCTGCACCATGGTGGGAATCAGGATGCAGGTGGTGACGCGGTGCCGTTGTACGGCGTCGAGGAAGTCCGCGGGTCGGAAGAGGGGCAGGAAGACCACGGTTCCGCCCATGACGAGCTGCGCGTACCAACTGCACACGGCGGCGATGTGGAACAGCGGCGCGGTCACGAGGGTCGCGCCGCCCCGGTCGACGTTGCGCATGGCCAGCATGGAGCCGGCGAGCGAGCTGCGCAGGCCGCGGTGGCTGATCATCACGCCCTTGGGCAGCCCCGTCGTCCCGCCGGTGTAGAGGAGCAGGGCGAGTGCGTCCCCGCCGTGCCGCCCGTCGGGGACCGGGGTACTGGAGCGGATCAGGTCCTCGTAGCGCAGCGTCCCGCCGGGAGCGGGGCCGTCGCCGCAGTGGACGACGGTGCGCAGTCCGGCACAGCGCGTGCGGAGGTCCGGTACGAGGTCCGCGAAGGCGTCGTCGACCAGGAGCAGCTCGGTTCCGGAGTCGTTGAGGGCGTAGCCGATTTCGGCGGGTGACCAGCGGCTGTTGACGGGGTGTGCCGCGGCGCCGATCCACCAGATCGCGAAGATGGACTCGTGGACGCGGTCGGAGTTGAGCATGAGGATCCCGACGCGGTCCGCCACGGTGACGCCCAGGCCCTTCAGGGCCGAGGCGAGCCGGGCGACCCGGTCGGCGACCTGCCGGGCGGTCCTCGTCCGTTCGCCGTACGCGGTCATCGGTGCGTCGGGCGCGTGCTGGAGTGCTCTGTGCAGGGGTTGGGTGAGGTACACGACATCCTCCGGTGACGACCCGGCGGCGGCGACGGGCCATGGGGAGCACGGGGGCCTGTCCGGCCGCGGAACGGACGGCCGGACAGGGGGCCTGCGGTGCGGCGCAGGGGGTCAGCGCTGTCCGGCGTCGACGGTGAGGCACTGGCCGGAGACGTAGTTCGCCTCCTGGGTGCACAGCAGGTACACGGCGCCCGCGGCCTCCTTCGGGGTGCCGGGGCGGCCGAGGGGGATCGTGCGGGCGAGGGTCTCGGCGACCTGCGGGTTGAGTCCCACCTGGAGCTTGCGGCCCTCGATCTCGACGTACGCGTCGTCGGCGGCGGTGGCCTCCGTCATGCGGGTGAGGATCCATCCGTAGGCGACAGCGTTGACGTTGATGCGGTAGCGGCCCCACTCCTTGGCGAGCGTCTTCGTCAGGCCGATGATGCCGGCTTTGGCGGAGGAGTAGTTGGCCTGGCCGGGATTGCCGGCGAGGCCGGAGGTGGACGAGACGTTGACGACCTTGCGGTGGTGGTCGACGGGGTTGTTGCGGAAGTACGGCTGGGCAGCGCGCAGGATCCGGAAGGGGGCCTTGAGATGGACGTCGAGGATGGCGTCCCACTGCTCGTCGGACATCTTCTGGATGACGGTGTCCCAGGTGTAGCCGGCGTTGTTCACGATGACGTCGAGCCCGCCGAAGGACTCGACGGCGGTGTTGACGAACCGCTCCGCGAAGTCCGCGTCGACGACGGAGCCGACGCAGGTCACCGCACGGCCGCCGGCAGCCTCGATGTCCTTGGCCGTCTCCTCGGCGGGCTCGGCGTCGAGGTCGTTGACCACGACGGCGGCACCTTCGGACGCGAGCTTCAGGGCGATCTCCCGGCCGATGCCGCGGCCGGAGCCGGAGACGATGGCGACCTTGCCGTCCATGGTTCCCATGGTGTGACGTCCTTACGTGGTGGGGCGGTGCGTGATGGTCAGTCGGTGGCGACGACGGCGGAACCCTTCAGGGTCACCGTGCCGTCGGGCAGGCTCATCGTGAGGTCGAGGTGCGCGAGGCCGTCTTCGACCACGGTGACCACCCCGCGGCACACGGGCTCCGCGTTCACCGGGGTGATCGCGGCGAAGCGCACGCGGTAGGCCCGGACGCGGTCCTGCGGCACCCAGTCGGTCAGCAGCCGGCCCAGGTACGCCATGGAGAGCATGCCGTGCGTGAAGACGTCGGGGATGCCCACGGCCCGGCACGCGTCGATGTCGACGTGTGCGGGGTTGTGGTCGCCCGAAGCTCCGGCGTACAGGGCCAGCGTCGTCCGGCTGATCCTCGGTACGTCGAGGTGCACCGCGTCCCCGGGGGAGAGTCGAAGGGCGCTCATGCGGTCGTCTCCTCGTGGGTCCTGTTGCGGATGACGGCCGACGCGGTGAGCCGGGCGACGAGTTCGCCCCGGCGGGTCACCTCCGTGGTGCGCACGAGGAATTCGAGCGCGCCGCCCTTCTTCTCGTAGATGTCGGAGATGCGCGTGGAGTAGGTGAGCGTGTCGCCCGCGTACACCGGGGCGAGGTATTCGAAGCCCTGCTCGCCGTGGAGGACCGTCACGGGGTCGATGCCCAACTCCTCCAGGTATTCGAAGGGGTTCGGCACCTCCATGCCCAGGCAGAACAGGAACGTCGGGGGCGCCGGCAGGTCGCGGTGGCCGGCGGCCCTGGCGGCGTTCAGGTCGCGGTAGACGGGATCGGTCTGGCCGGTGGCCTTGGCGAAGAAGCGCAGCCGGCCGCGTTCGACGTCGACGACCAGTTCGGGCGAGGTGGTGCCGATGAGGGATCGGTCCAGGGGCATGTTCAGGAGACCCTTTCGTAGAGGGTGACGACGCCGACGCCGCCGAGCCCGAGGTTGTGCTGGAGGGCGAGCGTGACGTCGTCCACCTGCCGCGCCCCCGCTTCGCCCCGCAGCTGCCAGACCAGCTCGGTGCACTGGGCGAGTCCGGTGGCGCCCAGCGGGTGTCCCTTGGACATCAGCCCGCCCGAGGGCCCGACGACGACCCGGCCCCCGTAGGTGTGGTCGCCCTCGGCGACGAACTTCTCCGATCCGCCCTCTTCGCACAGCCCGAGCGCCTCGTAGGTGAGGACTTCGTTGACCGTGAAGCAGTCGTGCACTTCGACGACCTCGATGTCGTGCGGGTCGACCCCGGCGGCCTCGTAGACCTGCTGCGAAGCGGAACGGGTCAACCCGGCTCCCACCAGCTCGATCATGCTCTTCTTCTCGAAGGTCCCGGGCAGGTCGGAGGCCATCGCCTGCGCCTTGATCGCCACGTCGGCGCGCAGGCCGTGCCGTCGGGCGAACTCCTCGCTGCACACGACGGCCGCCGCCGCGCCGCAGGTGGGCGGGCACGCCTGGAGCCGGGTGACCGGGCCGAAGATGTGCGGGGAGTCCATGACTTCCTGCTCCGTGACCGGGTCGCGGAAGACGGCGTACGGATTGCGGGCGGCGTGCGTGCGGGACTTCACGGCGACCTTGGCGAACAGCCGGGGGTCCACGCCGTACTTCTCGACGTACTCGATGCCCGCGCCCCCGAACAGTTGGGCCGCTCGCGGCAGCGTCGCGTCGATGCCGTGCAGTTCGTCCAGCAGGTCGTTGAAGCGCCCGGTGGGGCTGGGCCGGTCGTTCCAGTGGGTGGTGAGCGCTCCGCGCTGCATCTGCTCGAAGCCGACCGCGAGCGCGCACTCCACGGCGCCGGACTCCACGGCCTGGCGGGCCAGCCACAGGGCGGAGGAACCGGTCGCGCAGTTGTTGTTCACGTTGACGACCGGGATGCCGGTCATGCCGACGCGGTAGAGCGCGGCCTGTCCGCTCGTGGAGTCGCCGTACACGTATCCGGCGTACGCCTGCTGGACCTGTTCGTAGGGGACCCCCGCGTCCTCGACGGCCGCGCGGATCGCGCGGGCCCCCATGACGTCGTAGTCGTCGCTGCTGCCCGGCTTGGCGAACGGGATCATCCCGACGCCCGCGACAAGGACTCGTCGACTCATCGCACCTCCCAAGAGATGATGTGAATTGGAATTTAGTTTTTGATCGAATTTCCCTGATGTCAAGGGGTCTGAAGCCGAGAGGTTCAGCGATCTGAGATTTGGATCGACTGGGCTTGCGCAGAGCGCCGGCCGTCTTGTGACCCGTCACACGCCCGCGTCCACGAACGTGTGAACCCGCCCCATGGCCCCTCGTGGCGCGAGGTCAGCACATTCCCCGAAACACGCGCCCCGGGCCGCCGGGAAGCCCTCCCCGGCGGCCGGACCGGTGTCGAGGAGGAAGCGATGACGTCGAGGAGGAACCGATGACGACGCAAAGCCCCAGGATCCCGTCCACGGCGCCGGCAACGCCCGAACGGGACGCAGTGCTGCGCCAGGGGTGGCGGGCGACCTGGCTGCTCCTGGGCTTCATGCTGGTCAACTTCGCCGACAAGGCCGTGCTCGGACTGGCCGCGACGCCGATCACGGAGGAAATGGACCTGCCCCGGAGCGAGTTCGGCGCGGCCTCCACAGGGCCCGCCGCCCCCGTGGCGTTCCACCACCTCTTCGGCTGGTTCGGGCCCGTGAGCGTCAGCTTCCGCTCGCGATCGTGAACGTGGGAGCCGTCGCCGGGGTGGTCGTCGCCGGCCCCGTCCTCTCCGTCGTCATCGACCGCTTCGGTTGGCGCGCCGCCTTCGGCACCGTCGGGGTGATCGGCCTGGTGTGGGCGGTGGTCTGGGCCCGACTCGGCAGGGAGGGGCCGGACTCCGGCCTCACCGAAGGTGCGGAGGTGCGGAGGTGCGGAGGCGCCGAGAAGGCCCATGATGACGGAACGGGCGACGGTCGCGGAACGGGCAACGGTCGCGCGGAGTTCGCGGTGGGACGGATCGCGCCCGCGGCCCGGCGGGGCGTCTCGCTCGGAGCCCTGTCCTTCGTCTTCTCCCTCGCCGGCGGGCTGGCCCCGTGGACGGTCGGCACGGTGGTCGACGCGGCGGCGACCCCTGCCGCCGGCTACCGCGACGGATACCTGCTCTCGGCCGGGCTGCTGGTCGTCGCTGCAGTGGTGAGCCTGGTGTGGTTGCGGCCCGAGCGGGACGCCGTACGACTCGCGCGGCACTGACGCGTACGCGCCCGGCCCGGCACCCCACGCGCACCGGGGGCCTACGGCGCGCTGCGTCAGGACGGCGCGCTGGGCGGCGGCTCGCTCCGCAGGTCGCGGGCGACGAGCGCGGCGAGCAGCCGGGCGAAGCCGCGGGGTGTCGAGGCGTCGACGCCGGTGAGGGCCCGGACCCTGGCGATGCGGTTGTCGACGGTGTTGGGGTGCAGGGCGAGGCGTTCCGCGGTGGCGCGACGGTCCTGGCCCTCGTCGAGATAGGCCCGCAGCGTCTCCATCAGCTGGGGGTGGCCGCCCACCGGATCCAGCACCCCCGCGAGGGCCCGTCCGCTCTCCCCGGGCCGGGAGAGGTGGTACTCCAACAGGACGTCGTCCAGGGCGTACGCGCCCGGGGGACGGTCGAGCGAGCGGACCACCCGCAGCACCTCGACGGCGGTCCGTGCCGCCGTGGCGATCCCTTCGGACCCGGCGGCCTCCGCCCACGCCAGGTGGGTCGGTTCACCGAGGCCGCGGTCCAGGCGCGCGGCCAGCTCCCGCGGCGATCCGTCGTCGCCGTCCGGCCCGTGGGGCAGGACGACGTACCCCTGGCCCCCTCGTGGATCCTCGAAGTGGATCAGCGGTCGAGTCCCCGTCAGCCGCTCCACGTCGGTGCGCAGCCGACGCAGCCGCCGTTGCGCCGCGACCGCGGAGCCCAGCCGACCGAGGTGCAGGGCGATCACCAGGCCCCCGTCGGTCACGCCCAGTTCGCAGCGGCGCTCGGTGGGGAGGGTGCCGGCCAGCAGCGCCCGGGCGAGGGCCCTCAGCTCCTCCTGTCGCTCGGACTCCAGTGCGGCGCGGGTGGCCGCGTACGTGTCGGCGACCTCGCCCAGCACCCGCGCCTGGGCCGCGAGCAGTTGGTCGGCCAGCCGCAGCAGCGCGGTCGACTCGTCCGGCAGGGCGCACTCCTGAAGGGCGGACCAGAGCGCCCGGCTGCACACGAGGTGCCCCTGGAGCACGGCGGAGAGGGCGATCCCCTCCTCGGCGTGCACGGCGGCCCGTTCGCGGAAGTGGTCGATGCCGCGGGCACCCGGTGCGTCGTCGCCGCGGGCGAGACGGAGGAAGAGCCGCAGGCCGTGCCGGACCGAAGCGGCCAACTCGGTGTCCCTGGCGTCACCGGGAAGTTCACGCAGACCGGGCACCGCCGCCAGTTCCGCGACGGTGATCCGGCGGGTGATCTCGTTCACCCTGCGCTCGCAGCGCTCGGTGATCGCCCGTATCGCGTCGCTGTCGCCCATGCCGTCTCCAACACGTACCGGTTTCTGTGATGCGTCACAGTCTCGCCCCCGAACTCCTGTGGGGCAAGGCACTGGCACCGAACCCGCCCGGTCACGAGACTTCCGAGGCTAATAGGCCAAAGCGCAAGCCGCTGGAGACGTTCCCTTGACGGAGGGCCCTGTGACGCAGCACAGCACAACGGAGTATCTGGAGTACGTGGACCGCGTCTGGCACGGCCGGGCGCCGCTGGTCGACCACCTCTCGGGGCGCTGGCGCGACCTCGGGTTGGTCCCGGTGGGCGAACGCACGGGCCTGTTCACCGGGTTCGCCAACGTCGCCGTCTTCGACACCGGCGACGGTCTCGTCATGGTGGACTCGGGCGAGTGGCGCAGCGCCGACGAACTGCACGCCGCGGTGCGGAACTGGTCGTCCGCGGCGCTGACGTCCGTCGTCTTCACCCACGGCCATCTCGACCACGTCTTCGGCGTGCACCCCTTCGACGCCGAGGCCGACGAGCGCGGTGCGCCGCGGCCGGAGGTGTTCGCGCACGAGGCCGTCGTCGAGCGGTTCGAGCGCTACGCCCGGACCGCCGGGTACAACGGCGCGATCAACCGCCGCCAGTTCCGCCAGCCCCGGCTCACCTGGCCCACCGACTACCGCGCGCCGGACACCACGTACCGCGAGGGCCTCACCCTGCGCCGGGGGGACCTCACCTTCGAACTGGTCCACGCGCGCGGGGAGACCGACGACGCCACCTACGTGTGGATACCCGAACTGCGCACCCTGTGCACGGGCGACCTGTTCATCTGGAGCTCCCCCAACGCCGGCAACCCGCAGAAGGTCCAGCGCTACGCCGAGGACTGGGCCCGCGCCCTGCGGCAGATGGCGCTGCTGGGGGCGGAGACCCTGCTGCCCGGCCACGGCGTGCCCATCCTCGGCGCCGACCGCGTCCGTGAGGCGCTGGAGAACACGGCGGCGTACCTGGAGTCCCTCGTCACCCAGACCCTGGAGCTCATGAACACCGGGGCCACCCTCGACGAGGTCCTGCACGCGGTCGCGCCGCCGCACGGACTGCGGGACCTGCCGTACCTCCAGCCCTCGTACGACGAGCCCGAGTTCGTCGTACGCAACCTGTGGCGGCTGTACGGGGGTTGGTACGACCAGAACCCGGCCCACCTCAAGCCCGCACCGGAGTCCGCACTCGCCGCGGAGGTGGCGGCCCTGGCCGGCGGCGCCGGAGCGCTGGCCGCCCGGGCGCGGGAACTGCTCGCCGAGGGTGCCGACCGGCTCGCCGGACACCTCGTCGAATGGGCTGCCCGGGCCGAACCCGAAGACGTGACGGTCGCCGCGATCCGCGCCGAGGTCTACGAGCAGCGCGCCCGGAGGGCCACCTCCGCCATGGCGAAGGGCGTGTTCGCCTGGGCCGCTTCCGAATCCCGGGCGCACGCCTCGGGACGGGGGCTGCTGGAGGAGCGGGCCGACTGGCCGCAGGACGAGCGGGACAGCCTGGGCGCCCGGATCGCGGCTCCCGCCCGGGACCGGTAGGCGGCGCGGCGACACTCCTGATCTGTCGCCCCATCGACTGGAGCGAACTGGGGCTCCGGACCGCGCCCGGAGCCCCAGTTCGTTGGCGAATCATCCGACGTCGCAGCGGGCTCGTCGGGTCTACTTGCTGCCCTTGACCTTCGGCGCGTTCTTGCCGGAGTCCCACGTCCACTGGGCGGCGGAGAACTCCGTTCGCGTTCGATAGGTGTCCGCGACCTTCCCGAGCTTCGTGAAGGCCGTTTGGGCGTACCCCGTCTTGCTCGGGTTGCCGAGGTAGGCGGTGATTTCACCATAGGCGTCGTACAGCAAGTTGTACTGATCCTTCTGGGGAAGGATCAACTGAGCGGGCGTGTCGAAACCGTTCTTGGGGTCGTCCGCCCGGTTCCGCGGCCCTCTGAAGAGGTTTCCGGGCAGCCAGATGTACACCTGGATGAAGCTGTCCCAGCCGTCCGGAGTGCCGCTTCCCGGATGAGTGATCTTCCCGTCCCGGAGATCCTTGGCGACGGTCTTCGCTTGCTCGATGTCGACCGCGGTGAGGTTCGTCCCGTAATCCCCGATCCTGCGGATGATCGCGTCAAGAACCGGCTTGGCGATTCTGGCGTCGTTGTTCTTCAGAATCATCGTGTTCCACAGGGATGCCAAACCAGCTGCAAGGTTCGCACCGCCATCGTGCCGGAAATCCCCCTTGGGGAGGATGTGGTGCCATGCCGAACCCACCACGTGGCCTCCGATGGTCACGTCGTCGACATTGGCGTAGGGCGCCCCGGGGTCCTGGGTGATGAAGAGCTTGTAACCTGGCATGAGTTCCGGATCTCTCGTCGTCTGCTGCGAGTTGCCGTTCTCCGCACACCAATCCGAATGCGGCTGGTGCGCGTGATTCACCTTTTCACCGCCGGAGGTTGTGCCGCCAGCCTCCGACCGGGTGGACCGTCCGTTTCGCCGATCGGCGAATGACTGTGGTGGTGTGATGTGGCGCGGTGTTGGAGTGACTTGGGCTGGTCGGGCACGTGGCCGAGGTGATCGTGCTGGTGCACTGGCAGGGACGAGGCCGGGGCAATGGACCCGGCGCGAATCGGAAAGGGCTGACTGCCGTGAGAAGAAGGACCACATTGCTCGGCGCGACGATCGCCGGGCTGACCCTGGCGCTGCTGGCACCGTTGGGAGCCGGCGCCGCCGAGGGCTACTTCTACTACACCAGCAACGGGGCGCTGAAGTTCATCAAGGACCCGCACGACGACGAGTGCCTCAAGCGCGAGGGGAACGGGCACGCTTCGAACGAGACCAACAAGACGGTGTTCCTCTACGACAACGCGCAGTGTCTGGGCACGCCCATCGACTCGATGCGCCCGGGCGACGTGGAGAGCATCAGCTTCGCCGGCTTGAAGTTCCTCCGCTGACGCCGCGACGGTTGTGACCGCGGTCGGCATCCGGGGGATGTCCGAGCGGTCCCGAGTTGCCGCCCCGCTCGACGCGGGGCGGCAACGAGGTCAACGCAGGAAGTACACAGCCTGGAACTGCACCTGCTCGGAGTCGCCGGGGTGCATCGTCTCGATCGGCGTTCCGTGGCATTGGGTGTTGTCGTAGAGGTACGCCGTCTTGTTGGTGGCGTTCTCGGTGTGTCCGTCGGCGTCCCGCTTGTAGCACTCCTCGACGTGCGGGTCCTTGATGTACTGCACCTTGTTCTTGGTCGTGTAGTAGAAGTAGCCCTCGGCACTGGCACTGGCGCCGGTCGGCGTCAGCAGCACCAGCGCAAGGGCAGCGGTCGCCGCTGACAGCAGCGTGGACTTTCGCCTCATGGTGGCGAATCCCTTCGATGTGGGCCCAGGTCCGTTGCCCGGGCGGTGACCATGCCAGTGCACCAGCACGATCACCTCGCCCACGTGCCCGACCAGTCCAAGTCACCCCAACACCGCGCCACATCACACCACCACACCAACCGACGGCGCCCGCGGCGCGCGTTGGTTGACGGACGAAGGCCCGGGATCACCGAGGGAATTCAGCGAGGCAATTCACCGGGGCGGAACCGGAACGCCGTGAAGGTAACCGTCTCCTCGTCTCCCGCTTGCAGGGTGTCCAGCGGGCTTCCGAGGCACTGCGAATTTCCGTACACGTCCACGGGGGTGTCGGTGAGGTTCTTCGTCAAACCCATCCCCTCCCTCTTGTAGCAGTGCAGGTCTTCCGGATCCTTCACGAACGTCCGCTGGTTGTTCGGAGTCGTGTAGTAGAAGTAGCCTTCGGCGGCGCTGCCGCCCATCGGCGCCAACAGCACCAGCGCAAGACCAGCGGTCACCGCCGCCAGCATGGACTTTCGCCTCACGACGTGATTCCTTTCGATTCCGGACCGGCCCCGCTAGATGAACCGCACCCAATGAAATTTCGCATGCCCCCGCACCCCGCCCGATTCGATTTCACCGACGAGCAGCCCCGAGCACGAATAGCCATCGAACAATTGGGCAGTCTTGTCCGTGCCGTTTTGCGCATGACCGGAGGCATTGGCCGCGTAGCACTTGGCGTCCAACGGATACTCCAGCGAGACCAGCCGCCCCGTCGCCGCATCGGTGTAGGTGAACACGCCCTGCGCCGACGTCGCCTCGCTCATTCCCACCCAGGTGATCAGCAAAGCAGCAATCGCACACGCCAGGGCTCGCGCCGACCCCCTCTGTGAATCCACCAAGAAACGCATCGCAATACCCGACCGATCTACCCCACCAAGGGCCTCACCGAGATCTCCCGAACGGCATCAGGATGAAGCCCGCCCGCACGACGGAAAACCGCCGAACGAGCGAAACCCATCATGAGCGGGGCATTTCTCAGTCGACCGGCTATACCGCTTCAAGTAATTCCCACCCATGCGCTCTACCTACAAATAGCACCAAACTCGACAAACCCATACGTTTCACTCGCTTCCCGTCGTGCGCATGACCGCGGCCGGCGGCGCCGGCCGCGGCCGTATCGGCGATACAGATTCTTGTTGTCATTGAATGCAGGGGGCGCTATCGTCGACTGCGTGGATACGAGATCGGCGATAATCGAGGCTGCGGCGACCTTGCTGGCAGGGTCGCCGAGCGGAGACGTGTCCACCCGCGCCGTGTGCGAGGCGGCCGGCGTGCAACAACCCGTGCTGTATCGGTTCTTCAATGACAAGGACGATCTGCTCTCGGCGACGATCGACCACATCTGGGACCAGTACCTGGCGGTCAAGCGGGCCGCCAAGAAGTCCGAGGACCCACTGGCCGACCTGCGGGCGGGGTGGGACAGCCACACCGCGTTCGCGCTGGCCAACCCCAACGCCTACAAGCTGATGTTCTCGCCGACGCTGCGCTCCGTGCCCGAGGCGACGGCGGAGGCCATGCGCCTGCTGCGTCAAGTCCTCGACCGGCTGGCCGTGCAGGGACGCCTCCGGGTGCCTCCCGAGGAGGCCGCCCGCATGGTCATGGCCGCGAACACCGGCGTCGCGCTCGCCCTGATCTCCCGTCCCTCGCAGTACCCGGACGGGCACCTGTCGGTCCTGGTCCGCGACGCGATCCACCGGGCCATCCTGATCGAACCGTCCACCGACGCCTCGCCGGCGGACGACGCGCGGAAGGCGGCGGCGACCACGCTGGCGTCCTCCCTGCACGAGTTCACCCCACAGCCCTTCACGTCGGCCGAGTCGGCCCTGCTCGGACAGTGGCTGGCGCAGATCGCAGACACCCGACCGGCCGGCTGACGCAAGCACTCACGGGACCGGGGCCATCGGCACCGCACGACGCGGTGCCCGGGCCCGAGCCCGACGCGTTCCTTCACGGTGCCGCGAAGCGGTCGCCGAGGCTCCGGGCCGCGCCCGCGGCGCACTCACACCAGGACCAGCACCAGTACCAGTACCGGCACTGGTCCCGGTGACGCCGGCTGCCCGCCTCCCGCGCACCGCCCACACCTTCACGCAAGGGAGACCCACATGGCTGCTCAACTGCACGACTTCCGCTGGCAGGAGCTGGTGCTGGAGAAGGAAGCCACGGGGATCGACGGCGACGCCTGGGCGTACCGGATACCGGACGAACGGTTCGGGATCATCACGCCGTTACAGGGGTCGTGCCTGATACAGGGCCGGGACGGTCACGGCCGACGGAGCGCCACGCTCATGCCCGGCGAGATCTGTCGGATCGCGCCCAACAACCACGTGCGGCTGGGTCGAACGCCGCCGAGACGGTTGCCGTTCACCGTGGTCTGCATCCAGCTCCCCCTGCCCATCCTCCAGCACACCCTCGACGCGCACCCGACGGCCCCCGTCCGGGACGTCGCGGAGCTGCACACGCTGCGCGCCTTCGACCCGCACATCGCATCCATGGCACCGGTGCTGCTGAACGCCTGGCGGACGGGTGCGGGGCAGCCCTACGCCGTTGCCGCCGCGCACTACCTGGCCCAGTACCTGCTCCATCCGTTCCGGGCCGCGTCCCCGGGCGCGGGCGGTCTCAGTGCGGAACAGCTGTTCACCGTACGGACCTACATGGAGCGGAGGTTGTCGGAGAACATCACGCTGAACGAGTTGGCCGGCCAGGCGCATCTCAGCCGTTACCACTTCCTGCGGCGCTTCTCCGTCGCCACGGGGAAGACGCCCATGCAGTACCTGACCGGACTGCGGATGGACGCCGCCCGCCACCTGCTGGCCGCGGGCCGGGACCCGATCAACCAGGTGGGCAGGGTCTGCGGCTTCCCGAACCCGGCGAACTTCGCCCGGGCGTTCAGGAAGCACGTCGGCTGCTCGCCGTCGGAGTACCGGCAGCGAGGGCGGTACCCGTCCGTGCCATGACCACGGGCACCTGAAATCGGATCACGACCACGTACGAAACGGCGCAGGAGTTCCAAGGCGCGCTCGGTGACCCGCAACTTCCGTCACGGACCCCGCAATCCTGATCAGCAGAAGATTCCGCATCTCTTCTAGAGTTCCTTCTCAAGGATGTTCTTCCGCGTCTCGGTATCAGAGGGATGGCCCATGACCAAGGGAAGGATCCATGTCCATGTCGGCCCGACGTGCCCGGCGGACGAAATACTCCGACGGTTCCCGGAAGTCGTACTGCATCCACCGGTTTCCCACGGGGACTTCTTCTCCGCTGACTTCGCTCCCGGGGACGTGGCGGTGGTCGTCGACGGTTTCTACCACCAGAGGTTGGGCCCGCGTCACAAGGAATACCTGTACGCACTGGACCGAGGCGTGACCGTCATCGGCGCGGCGAGCATCGGCGCCCTGCGGGCGTTGGAGCTGAGCGCCTTCGGAATGCGGGGCGTCGGCGCCGTGTACGAGCTCTACCGCGCCGGGGTGTTCGACGGCGACGACGCGGTGGCGGTGGCGCACGAGGGCGAACCGCCGTACACGAGCCTGAGCGTTCCCCTGGTCAACCTGCACGCCGCGGCGCGGGCCGCGTGCTCCGCTGGCCTGCTGCGCGAGGAGGAGGTCGACGGCGTCGTCGCGGCGCTCCGCCGCGAGTACTACCCCTCACGGACGCCGGAACGCGTCCTGCGCATCCTGCGTCAGATCGGCCGGCCCGAATTGGCGCGGTGGTACGGGCGACAGGTGGCCGCCGATCCGTACGTCTTCGACCTGAAGCGCAAGGACTGCCTCTCCGCCGTCGCCGCGGCACGCCGCTTCGTCGCCTCCGGTGTCGTCGCACGGGTGACGGGGACGGAGGGCACCGAGTGGAAGACGGTGTTCCTTCGCCGGTGGAGCAACCATTTCGTGGGAATGGCCGGGGACCCTCCGCTGGGCCGCCGTCTCGCGTACCAGCAGATCTTCAACCCTCGTTATGCGCGCACCTGGGAACGGTATGTGGAGGAGACCCACCGGCGACACCAGCGGGAATCTCCCGGGGAACACGAGGGCGATCTGGCGGACTCCTATTCCAGGAAGATCGGCGTGGCACGGTTCCCGGAGTCGAGCACAAGGGGGAAAGGGAGCTGGCTGTTCGACTTCATCTGCCCGATACCCGATCTGAGCGATCCCTACGAGGTGGAACTCCTGCTGGACGCCGAGGAACCGTCGGACGTCGAGGCCGTTGTTCTCCATCTCCAGCAGGCGGAGGAATTCGCCCGCCTGAACGCCGACCCCCTGCGTCAGGAATCGTCGAACGTGCTCTCCGACGGCGCCAGCAGGCTCCTGCTGTGCCAGCTGTGGCGGATCTCGTCCGACGAGCTGTCCCGCGAGTGCCGCAGCCGTGGGATCCCCACCGTGAAGGCGGCGGTCAGGATCCTCCAACCGTTCGTCGTCGGGGCCGTCAAAGGGCAGAAGCACCGACGGGCGGAGACGGCATGACGAAGAAGGTCGTGCTGAAGGGAACGCACCGCGCCGCTTCGGCGGAAGCGACGTGGTCGCGCATCGCACCGCACCTCGGGGACTTCGGCATCACCCGGGTCGCCGACGTGACCCATCTGGACCACATCGGCATCCCCGTGATGATGGCGGTCCGCCCGCTGTCCCAGACGTACGGCACCTCCCAGGGCAAGGGGGCCACCCCGCTCCTGGCCCGGATATCCGCGGCGATGGAGTCGATCGAGATGTGGCACGCGGAGCGCTTCGCCCCGCCCCGGTTCGAAGCGACCGCCCACGACCTCGAACTCCCCTATCCGATGCGGGCGCTGAACGTCCGGCCGCTGAGCCAGCCGCTCGAACACGTGCGGCTCGGCTGGACGCAGGGCCGCACGCTGACCGACGGCACCCCGGTGCCGCTGCCGGTCCAGTTGCTGCACCTGTCGTCCCTGGTCCCGGACGAGTGGGAGCCCCGGGTGTTCCGGACCACCTCCAACGGCCTCGCGTCGGGCAACTCGTCGTCGGAGGCGTGCCTGCACGGCATCTACGAGGTGATCGAGCGCCACGCGCTGGCCGGACTCGACTCCTTCGGCCCGGACGCCCGCGTACCGGTCGACCTCTCCACCGTCCACGACGAGCACCTGGTGTCCCTGCTCGACCGGCTGGCCCACGCGGACGTGCAGTGCGAGGTGGCGATGGTCCGCAACGACCTGTCGGTTCCCGTGTTCGTGGCGTTCGTCTGGTCCCCGCTCTACCCGCTCGTCGCGGCGGGCTCCGGCGCCCACCTGGACGTCGCCGTGGCCATGAGCCGGGCGATCACCGAGGCGGTCCAGACGCGGCTCACCAGGATCGCCACCACCCGTGACAACCTGCCGTCCGACTTCCGGCCGCCCCATGTGTCCGACCCCCTGTTGTCCGCGGTCGCGGGGCGGCCCCTGGCCGAGGCGACCGAGGGGTACGGCGCCGCCCACGACGACCTCGACGCGGAGCTGCGGGACGTCGCCGCCCGGGTCGAACGGCACACCGGGATGCCACCGGTCGTCGCCGACCTGTCGACCCGGCCCGAGCTCATGTCGGTGGCCAGGGTGGTCTGCCCCGGCCTCGACTACCCCGGCAGGGGCGGCAACAGCATTCCGCGGGCCGTGCCCCTCAAGACCCCCGCCTGACTCCCGTCCCGTCCGTTCCCTAGCCGTCCGAGGTGATCCCGTGGGTGACGTCCACATCGCTCTCCCGTCGTCTTTGGCGCAGTTCACCGGAGGCGTCCTGCGCTTCTCCGTGCAAGGGGGCACGGTGCGTCAGGTGCTGGAGAACATGCACGACGCGTTTCCGCTCCTCGTCGGGCGCATCGTCAACGACCGCTTCCAACCCCTCCCCTTCGTCCGTGTCTACGTCGGCGAGGACGACGTACGCAGCCTGGGTCCGGTGGACCCCGTCGTCGCGCCCGGTACCACGGTGTCGATCCTGGCCGCCGTCGCCGGCGGCTGAAGCCTCCGCCGAAGGGAGCTGCCTCACGAGCACACGAACGCACCGCGCAGCCAGGAACACGACGCACAGAAGACGCACAGAAAGGGACGTGAATGGAAACCGCACCGCGTGTCATGGCCAGCCATCTGCTGAGCGAAGTGGAGCCCATCAAGGGCACCACGGACGTCCTCGCGGACCTGGACGCCCAGCAGCAGCTCGACCGGCTCGTCGAGTACCTGATGGACCCCGAGCCGACCGCGCCCTTCGCGTTGAGCGGCGGCATGGCCAACCACACCAGTACCAACACCGTTCCCGACGCGGACAGCGACAACGAGTGGCAGAACGACGACTGACGCATCCGTGCGGAACGCAGCGTGACGCGGTCCCGTGGCCCCGGTGATCGAGCCGGTCGCGTAGGTCTCGGGACCCGGTGAATCGGGGCGGGTCTCCTTCGGTATTCCGGGTGCGCCGGCAGGACGTCGACGTGACGGGCCGTTCTCCGGACCGCGGGGAACGCGGTGCCCCGCCCCGGTTCGACCGCTCGACGGTGAGAGTCCTTCGACAGAACAGGGTGAGGGTGACGTCATGGGCAACGCGACGATTCTGATCGTCACGGCGAGGTGGGACACCACCGCCTACGCCGCGGCCGAGGTGCTGCGCAGGAACGGCCGGGAGTCGGCCTTCTTCTACCCCGAGGACGTTCCGCAGCGCGCACGGCTCGACTCGGTCTTCCGGCGGGGGAAGTGGTCCAACAGGCTGCACACCGAGGACGGGTCGATCGACCTCGACGGCATCAAGGCCGTGTGGTGGCGCAAGCCCTTCGTGGCCCGGCCCTCGCCGTCCCTCTCCCGGGTCGAGTTCCCCTACGCCAGGCGGGAGAGCGAGGCCGCCCTGAAGGGGCTGTGGGACCTCGTCCTCGCCGATCCCGACGTCTACTGGATGAGCGACCCGAACAACATCCGCAACGCCAACAGCAAGATGATCCAGATGGCCAGGGGCGCGGCCCACGGCCTCACCTCGCCGAGGACCGTCGTCACCAACGACCCCGAGGACGTGCGCGCGTTCTACGAGGAGTGCTCGCGGCGGATGGTCTTCAAGTCCATGACGGGCCCGTTCCTGCTGCCGGGCGAGGTGGCGAACCACGCGCCCGACACGTTCGTGCCCGGCATGCCGCTGGTCCGGCCGTTCACCGACGAGGACATGGCGAAGGTCGAGAGCGTGCGGCAGAGCGCCTGCATGTTCCAGGAACTCGTGGAGAAGAAGCACGAGTTGCGGGTCACCGTCTTCGAGGACCAGATCTTCACCTGTCGGATCGAGTCCCAGCAAAACGAGCTAACGAGGTACGACTGGCGCCGTCAGGACTCGCAGCCCCGGGCGACCGTCGGCGAGCTCCCCCCATCGGTGGCGGACGCCTGTCTCGCGCTGCTGGACGAGTTCGACCTGCGCTACGGGGCCTTCGACTTCATCGTGACGCCCGACGACGAGCACGTCTTCCTGGAGCTGAATCCGAACGGCCAGTGGCTGTTCGTCCAGGAGTGGGTGCCGCAGCTGCGCCTCATGCAGACCTTCGTCGACATCATGGTGCGCAACTCCTGACGGAGCCCCGCACCTCGGCGTCGCCCCGCATCCGACGTCGTGAGGACTCCGTGCCGACCCATCCACCGCCAGACGCCCGGCCCGGGGACTTCTCGGAGCACCTCCTCTTCGGCGGGCCCTCCTGTACGCCGACGGCGCCGGCACCCACGACGGCGCCTTCGCCCGGCTCGGCCTGTGGCCGGTGCTGCGGACCTTGCCCGCGCTGGTGCGCACCACCGTCCGTCTTGCGCGTAAAGCCGACGCGCCGGCGGTGCGGCTGGTGGCCGGCGCCGAGTTCGGGCGCGGTGGCGATGTCCGCGGCGGGGACCGCCGTGCTCGCCCTGCGCTCCGGCACGACCAGCCTCGGAGGCACGGTGCAGGCGATCAACAGCCTGTACGACGAGAGCCTCTTCGTCGGCGACCTCGACCGGCTGCGGGCCCGGGCCGCCGACCGGGCGATGGGGGGCGCGGGTCGAGGCGGACCGGCCGTGACGAGCGGCCTCGCGCGCCGGTTCAGCGGACCGGGTGCGGCAGCGGCCGGTACACGGCGAGCAGGGCGGTGTCGTCGGTGGTGAGGCCGCCGGAGAAGCGGCGCACGTCGTCGACGAGGGTGCTCAGGAGCCGGGCCGGGGTCGGGAACCCGCGGCCCGTCAGCCATGCGGCGGGGTCGTAGAAGACGCCGGCGGCGTCCCGCGCCTCCGAGATGCCGTCGGTGTACAGGAGCAGCGTGGCCTGCGGCGGGAAGTCCCAGGTGTCGGGCCCGTGGTGGGCGGGGGCCAGGTCCGTCATGCCCAGCGGCACGCGGAAGGACCGGGGCGCGAGGGCGGTGACCCGCCCCTCGACGTCCAGCAGGAGGGGGGCGGGGTGACCGCAGTTGAGGACGCGTACGACCCGGTGGCCGGCGGGGATCTCCACGAGGACGCAGGTGACGAAGTCCTCCGGGTCGTCGGCGCCCGCGCGGGCCAGCCGCTCCCGGTCGAGCGCCCAATCCAGCCGCCGAGCCACCGCGTGCAGCGTCTCCTCCTGGTCCGCGGCCTCCCGGAAGGCGCCGAGGACGACGGAGACGGTCTCGATCGCGGCGATGCCCTTGCCCCGGACGTCGCCCATCACCAGCCGTACGCCGAAGGGTGTGGGGCGGACGCCGTAGAGGTCGCCGCCGATCAGGGCTTCCCGCTGGGCCGCTTCGTACCGGGCGGCCACCCGCAGCCCCGCGATGTTCTCGGCGGGGGTGGGGAGCACCGCGCGCTGGGCGGCTTCGGCCACCTCGCGGGAGGAGGCGAGCTGATCGCGTCCGCGGCGCACCACGACGTTCAGGAGGACGGCGATGGCGGTGACGAACACGATCGTGGTCAGTTGGGTCACCGAGTTCCGCAGGGAGGCGGGGTCGCCGTCCTCCCCTTCGATCACCCACAGCGCCACGGCGGTGGCGAGGGCCAGCCCGCCGATGGCCACGGTCTGTCCGGTGCTGAAGAGCGGCGCGGCCATCAGTGGGGCGGCGATGAAGAACGGGGTGCCGCTGAGCTGAGCGGGGGTGGCGATCTGGAACGCGATCCCGACCGCGATGAGGAGGAAGGGCAGCAGTCGGGACAGCCGCGACAGGTGCGACTGCAGCGTGGCGGACTCCTCGCCCAGGACCCGCCGACGGGCGGCCTTGCCGTTCACCGCCGCGCGCGGCGTCGGGCGATGAGCAGGCCGAGCACGATGCCCACGACCAGGGTGACCGTGAGGACGCTCCAGAGCGGGAGAGTGACGGTGGGGATCCAGAGCCTGATGGTCACGGACCCCGTGTTGGCGGCGATGAACCAGATGGCCAGGGCGGCGAGCAGCACCAGGCCGATGGTGCGCAACCGCACGTCCCGGCCCTTGACCGTGAGGGTCGACGGCTCGTGCGGGCTATCGAACTTTTTCGACATAGTTCGCATTATCGATGAGGACCGACATATGGGCCCTCGGGGCGACCGGCCCGGAGTCCGTTCCGTGGACCACCGGGCCGGTCTGGTGGTGCCGTTCCGTCGAGCGCCGGCCCCCTTCGACTGTTCGGCTGTTCGACTATTCGGCGGACGCGGCGGGCTCGGCCGAAGCGGTGGTGCGCTCCTCGTTGCGGGAGGTCAGGTGTCCGCGCCGGTGCAGTGCGGCCACCGCGGCCGAGCAACCGGCGCCGGTGGCGGCCAGCGCGACCCACGGCAGCCATGCCGCCCCGAGGTCGAACAGCGCACCCACGGCGAGGTTGCCCAGCCAGACCGCCACGCCTGACGCGGTGCTGTACGCCCCGTAGTGGGTGGCGACGAGGCGCCCCTTCGCCAGCCGTACGACGGTGTCCATCTCGAAGGGGTAGAGCAGCGCGCCGCCCCAGGCCAGCAGCGCGGCGCAGAGCACGAGTGCGGCCAGGGCCACCGCCCGCGGGGCCGCGCCCGCGCTCGTACCCACGGGCACCAGGAGGGGGAGGAACGCCGCGCCCATCACCAGCAGTCCGACGGCGATCGCCGGCGGCCCCGCGAGGGTGCGTTTCGCCCAGCCCGTCAGGCGGAGTTGCCCGAGGACGGCGGCGAGCGCCGAGACGGCGAAGACGGCTCCGGTCACCGGGCCCGAGTCCGCGCCGAAGACCTCGCTCGCGCGCAGCGGAAGCGCCAGATAGAGCTGGAAGGCCAGTACGTAGGAGCCGCTCATGGCGGCGGCGAACAGCACGAACGGCCGGTTGGCGACGATGGCGCGCCAGCCGTCCGCGACCGTCCGCCAGGCCGGTCGGGCGCCCCGGTCTGTCGACTCCGCGGCGCCGTCGCCGCGGAGCGAGCGGATCTGGCCCGCCGCAAGCAGCCCGAAGACGGCCGCGGCGACGGCGCAGACCATCTGGAAGTCCCACGTCAGCAGCGCGAGGCCGACGACGGGCCCGGCGAGGATGCCGGCCTGGTAGAAGACGTTGAAGAGGGCGAACGCCGCCACCCGGCGCTCCTCCCCGGCCCGGGCGGCCAACTGGGCCCGGACGGCGGGGTTGAACAGCGCCCCGGCGAAGCCGGTGAGCAGCAGGGCCGCGATCAGCAGGGGCAGGGTGCTCGCCACCGCGAGCAGGGCGAAGGCGACCGTGCGCAGCACGCAGCCCGCGACGATCAGCGGGGTGCAGCCGTAGCGGTCGGCGAGCGCGCCGCCGACGAGGAACAGGCCCTGCTGGGACAGGTTCCGCGCACCGAGGACGAGGCCCACGGTCCACGCCGCCATGCCCAGCCCGTTGGCGAGGTGGTCGGCCAGGTACGGCATCAGCATGTAGAAGCCGAGGTTGATGCCGAACTGGTTGTACATCAGTAGCCGTACGGCGGGGTCGAAGGAGGCCAGGGCGGCCCGGGCGGCCCTCACCGGGGGCCGGCCCCGGCCGTCGCGGACAGCGGGGCGCGGCCCAGCGGGTCGCGGACCCGTCGGCACCGCGTCCACCGTCGGACGGCGCGTTCGTCGGGCTCGGCGATCTCGTCCGGGTCGGCTGCGGGCGGTGCGCCCAAAAGGCCGTGTCCGTGGCACCAGGCGTCGTTGTAGACGGTGTCCAGGTAGCGGTGGGGCCCGTCGGGGAAGACAGCCGCGATCCGGGTTGCGGCAGGCAGCGTACGGGCCGCCCAGCCGGCGACCAGCGCGACCGCGCCCACGCTCCACCCTCCGGAGGCGTAGTGGCGGCGGGCGAGGAGCCGACAGGCCCACACCGCTTCGGCGGCTGCGACCCAGTGCACTTCGGCGAAGGTCGCGTAGTCGACGTTGCCGGGGTGGATGCTGGAGCCGAGGCCGCGCATCAGCCGGGGCCCGGCGGGCTGGCCGAAGATCGTCGAGCCGACGGCGTCGACGCCGATCACCTTCAGGTCGGGGTTGGCCGCCCTGAGGGCGGCGGAGATCCCGGCCGAGTGGCCGCCCGTGCCGACCGCGGCCACCAGGACGTCGACCCGGCCGAGTTGGGCGACCAGTTCGGCGGCGAGCGGGCCGTAGGCGGCGGCGTTGTCGGGGTTGCCGTACTGGTCGGGGCAGTACGCCTGCGGGCGGCGGGCCAGGTGCTCGGCGACCCGCAGCCGACGGGCCTCCTGCCAGCCCCCGGCGGGGTGCGGCGCCGTGACCTGGTCCACCCGCGCGCCGAGCGAGGCGAGCAGCTGCACCAGGGCGGGTTCCATCCCGGGGTCGCTGACGACGGTCACGGGGTGGCCGTAGGTCAGCCCGGCCAGTGCGAGCCCGAGGCCGAGGGTCCCGCTGGACGACTCCACGACGGGGGCGCCGGGCGCCAACTCGCCGCGGCGGCGGGCCTCTTTGATCATGTGCAGGGCGGGCCGGTCCTTGATGCCGCCGGGGTTGGCCCCCTCCAACTTGGCGTGGAACCCGCGCCCGGGCGGCGCGAAGGGTTCGTCGATCCACAGGACGGGGGTGGAGCCGACCAGTTGCGCGGGTCGGCGCTTGGGCGCGGGGGCGTGCGGTAGCGACGGGGAACGGTTCATGTGCGTGACTCCTGCGCACCGCGGCGAGGGCGCGGGTGCGCATGGGCAGAAGGTGCAGGGGCGCGCGGGCGCACCGCACTGCCGGTGCGATCACCGGGGGGTGGGGTGCGCGGCGCGGCCTACTGCCGCAGTACGCAGTGGCGTACGAGCGTCGTTCTGCCGTCCGCGCCGCGGAACGGGGCCGGCCGGTACGGGCCGCGGCGCGCGACGGGTTCGATCGCCGCGTCCGGCTGCGGCGCGGTGGCCGCGTCCGCGTCCGCGGCGCGGGGCCGGTCGAACCCGTGGTCGATGTGCTCGCCCCCGTCGTCGCCCTCGTGCGCGGGCGCGGAGGCGCCGGCGGCCTCGTGATGGCACGGCGCTGCGGCGACGGTGAGGTGCGGCCCGGTGGACCCGGACCGGTGCACGGCGCCGGCGAGGTGCGCGACGACGAGCACGGCGAGGCCCACGAGCAGGACGAGGCGTCCCCGGGACCTGCCGGCGAGCGCGCCGAGCCGCGAACCGATCACCGACTCAACGTAGGCGATCGACCACTCGGCGTCACTCCGAGCACGGTGAGCACGTCCGTTCGACGCCGCCCGGGCCCTGGCAGGCGCGGTTCCGCCGTGCGGCGGGCTGCGCCGCGGCGTCTGTGGCTTGCCTGTGGCTTGTCGCGCAGTTCCTCGCGCCCCTAACAGCCCCGCCGTTTCCCTGATGGAGCGTTAATCTCCACTGGCCGGTGGTGGGCTGTTCGCGCAGTTCCTCGCGCCCCTAAATACCTCCACCTCCAGCCCGCAGGCGAATGGCGGGGGAAGCGAAACAGGGGCGCGGGGAACTGCGCGACCAGGCACAGACAGGCCGCAGACGCCACACCGCAGCACACCGCACGGCGAGACCGCGCCTGCCGGGGCGGGGGCGGGAAGGCAACCCGGTCGCAGCACAGCGTGAAGCCATCTGGTCACCCCGTGTGGCAGGGTCACCGGAACGCCCCTAGCTTCGGCCTCATGACGAAAACCCATAAAAACCACAGATTGCCCAGCCGTCGTCGGCGGCGCGTCGGCGCCCTGGCCGTCGCCGCCGCCGCGCTGGTGTCCGGCGTGGCCGCGGCGCCGACGGCGGCCACCGCGGCCGGTCACCACGGCGCGCGCCACACGGTGCAGCCCGGCGAGTCCGTGCAGGCGGCCGTGGACGCGGCCAAGCCCGGGGACGTCGTCGTCCTCGCCCCCGGCACGTACCGGGAGAGCGTGCAGATCACCACCTCGGACATCACCCTGCGCGGTGCCGGGCCCGGCACGGTGATCGCGCCGCCCGCCGACGCCGAGCGCCGCAGGGCCGAGCACGCCTGTGCGAAGGGCGGCAACGGCATCTGTGTCATCGGTACGAAGGACGCGCGGGTCAGCGGGGTCACCATCCGCTCCCTGACGGTCTCGGGGTTCGCCAAGGGCGGGCTGTGGGCCTCCCACACGGACGGGCTGACCGTGCGACAGGTGACGGCCGAGAAGAACGGCACCTGGGGCATCGGGCAGGAGGCGTCGACCCGGGCCGAGTTCCGCGACAACGTCGCCCGCGGCAACAAGGACGCCGGCATCATGCTGACGAACATCGTCGGGCAGGAGGCCGCGGCCCACGACAGCCTCCGCTCGGTCGTCGCGGACAACACGCTCACCGACAACCGGCTCGGGATCATGCTCAAGCGGATCAGGAACGTGTCCGCGCAGACCAACGAGATCTCCGCGAACTGCGCCGGGATCTTCGTCGTCAGCGACGAGTCGCGGCCGGGCTCCGGTGACATCACGATCCGCTCGAACGACATCCGCGAGAACAACAAGTACTGCGCCAAGACGCCCCGGCTGCCCGCGATCCAGGGCTCCGGCATCGTGCTCACCGGCTCGGACGCCACCGAGATCCGGGGCAACGTCGTCAAGGGCCACCACAGCACCACCCTGCTGGCCGGCGGCATCATCCTGGCCGAGAGCTACGTGGGCGCCACGAACACCAACAACGTCATCGAGCACAACACCGTGACGGACAACACCGCAGCGGACCTGGTCGACCGCGGCAACGGCTCGGGCAACACCTTCGCCCGGAACGAGTGCGCCTCGTCCAAGCCCGGCGGACTGTGCTGACGCCAGCCGCCGCACCTTCCCCCGCACCACCCCGGCCGGGCCGGGCGGACCCCATGGTCGGCCCCGCCCGGCCCGCCCCCACGCGCCAGGAGAACGAAGCCATGACCACCCTGAGCACCAGACCCGACCGGACCGCCGCCGTCACCGACCCCGCTGCCCCTCCGCCAGCGATGCGGCTGCGCGAACTCGCCTTCGGCGCGGCCTGCGCCGCCGCGGTGCGGGCCGCCGCCCGGCTCGGCGTCGCCGACGCCCTCGGCGACGAGCCCGCCACCGCGGAGCAACTCGCCGCCGCCGTGACCGCCGAACCGAAGCCGCTGCGCCGGCTGCTGCGGGCCCTGGCGTGCTACGACGTCTTCAGCGAGCGGCCGGACGGCACCTTCGCCCACACCGAGATGTCCCGGATGCTGCGCGAGGACCACCCGCGCAGCCTGAAGTACATCGCGCTGTGGTGCACCGAGCCGTGGACCTGGGCGGCGTGGCCGCGGCTGGACGACGCGGTCCGCTCCGGGGACACCGTCTTCGACGAACTGTTCGGCAAGGGCTTCTTCCAGTACCTGCACCAGGACGCGCACGAGTCGGCGCAGGTCTTCAACCGCGCCATGACCACGTCGAGCGAGCAGTCCGCGCGGGAGGTCGCCGAGGTGCTCGACCTGACAGGCGTCGCGTCGGTCGCCGACATCGGCGGCGGCCAGGGGCACGTGCTGGCGAGCCTGTTGGAGAAGCACCCCGACCTGCGGGGCAGCCTGCTGGACCTGCCCGAGGTGGTGGCGAAGGCGGACGCCCGGCTGCGGGAGGGCGGCGCGCTGGCCGAGCGCGCCGAGATCGTCCCCGGCGACTGCCGACGCGAGATCCCGGTCGCCGCCGACCTCTACGTCATCAAGAACATCCTGGAGTGGGACGACCACAGCACCCTGCTGACGCTGCGCAACGTCATCGACGCCGCCCGCCCCGGCGCCCGGGTCGTGGTCATCGAGAACCTGGTCGACGACACCCCGTCGATGAAGTTCACCACCGGCATGGACCTGATGCTGCTGCTGAACGTCGGCGGCGCCAAGCACACCCGGGAGAGCATGGTGGAGCGGATCACGCAGGCGGGGCTGAGGATCGACGCGGTCCGGCCGATCAACCCGTATCTGCACGCCTTCGAAGCAGTCGTTCCGGACTAGGAACCGCAGTCGAGCCGACGCCCCGAAGACCTGGAGTCTCCGGGGCGTCGCCGTGTCGGGCGCGTCCGTGCTCAGCCGCCGCGCTCCCAGCTGTAGAAGCGCTGTGCCATCGCGTCCTTGGGGCTGCGCCAGGTCGCCGGGTCGTACGCGCTGACGTACGCCCTCAGGTCCTCGCTCAGCCGCTGGAAGTCGGGATGCTCCGTCACCTTCGCGATCGCGGGCCCCGGCGGCCGGTCCGACTCGATCAGGTGCAGGTACACCTCACCGAACTGGAACAGGCTGCGCCGGGTGACACCGACCAGGTGCGGCAGTTCGCCCCGGTCGGACTCGGCGAACAGCTCCGCGATCCCCGGCGCCGCGTCCGGTGCCATCCGGGCGACGATCAGCGCCTGGTGGGCGGCCGGCGCGGCGGGGTCGGGGCTCATCGCCGCGCCCCGGCCCGCGCTTCGATCTTGTCGCGGATCAGCGCCATCTGGACCTTCGAGTTCCGGTTGATGTTGTCGGTCATCCATGCGTCGTCGACGGGCGCGTCCCGTTTCATCGCGAAGTCCTGCCGCCAGTGCAGCCGGGTGCCGCCGGGCACTTCGGAGTACTCCCAGTGGATGTCCATGTGCTCGAACGGACCGGTCTCCACGCGGCGGGCGGCGACCTGCCGCTTCTGCCGGTCGGGGGTGCGCTCGGAGACCCAGCTCCACACCTTCCCGTTCTCGTCGGGGTGCATGGTCAGCCGGAAGGTGGTGGTGTCGCCGCGCCGGTCGAGGATCTCGACCGAGGCGTACTCGCTGAACAGCTGCGGCCAGTTCTCCAGGTCGTTGGTGATCTCCCAGACCAGGTCCAGGGGGGCGGCGACGGTGATCTCGTTCTCGGTGTGTCCGGGCACGTCAGGCTCCGCTCTTCATCAGGGTGTCGTTGACGAGTTCGAGGAACTCGCGGGGCGTCTTGCAGCGCTCCGCGTCCTGCGGCATCGGATGGCCGAACTGGTTCTCCAGCGTGGCCACGATGCCGAGGAGGCCCAGCGAATCCAGGCCGTACTCCTCGAAGGGGGTGGTGGGGTTGTCCGCCAGCGCGACGGGGTCGACGTTGATGCCGGCGTTCTTGCGCATCAGATCGGCCAGTTCGCGGTGGGTGAGGCTGGTCGTGCTGTCCGTTTCGCTCATGGGTGGTACTCCTTCGTGCCCTCGCTCGGTGAAGCGTGCGGCGGTGCACCGGCCGTCGGTGCGATCGCCGCGGTCGGTGCGGCCGTCGCGGTCGGTGCGATCGCCGCGGTCGGTGCAGTGGTCAGTCGGGTGCCGCGCCGCGCAGCACCAGGGCCGCGTTCGACCCCATCAGCCCGCGGCTGAGCACCAGCGCCGTGCGCAGCGGGGTGCGCCTGGCCCGGCCGGTGACGACGTCGATGTCGTGGCAGACGTCGAAGACGTTCGGCGTCGGCGGCACCAGGCCGTGTTCCATGGCCAGCACGGCGGCGGCCACGTCCAGCACCGGGCCGCCGCAGTACGCCCGGCCGATGCCGGTCTTGGGCGCCGTGACCGGTACGCGCCGGCCGTGCGCGCCCAGCGCGTCGACGATGGCCAGGGCTTCCGCCCGGTCGGCCGCCGGGGTGCCGAGCGCGTCCGCGAAGACCACGTCGACCTCCTCCGGGGCGGCGTCGGCGGCCTTGAGCGCGCCGCGGATCGCCCGGGCGAGCCCCTCGCGGGACTCCTCCCACCGGGAGGGCCCGGTGAAGGTGGCGGCGTGCCCGGCGACGTACGCCCGGGGGCGCACTCCGCGCCGCAGCGCCGTCGACTCCTCCTCGGTCACCAGCATCGCGCCGCCCTCCGCGGGCGCGAAGCCGCACGCGTCGGAGGTGAACGGCCGGTAGGCCCGGGTCGGGTCGTCGCCGCGGCTCAGCTCCGGGTATCCGAGTTGGCAGACGGCCGAGTAGGGCGCCAGGGGCGCTTCGGTGGAGCCCACCACGACGACGTCGGTGCCGCGGGCGACCGCGGCGGCGGACTGGGCGAGCGCGTCGAGGCCGCCGGCCTCGTCGCTGCACACCACCCCGCAGGGGCCCTTGAAGCCGCCGCGGATGGACACCTGGCCGGTGGTGGCCGCGTAGAACCAGGCGATGGACTGGTACGGGCCGACGAAGCGGGAGCCGCGGCCCCACAGCTGTTGCAGTTCGCGCTGGCCGAACTCGCCGCCGCCCGAGCCGGATGCGGTGACCACCCCGACGGCGTACGGCTGGTCCTCGTAGTCGGCGCGGCCGAGCCGGGCGTCGGCGAGGGCGAGTTCGACGGCGGCCATCGCGAAGTGCGTGAAGCGGTCGGTCTGGACCACGAACCGGTCCTCGATGACGGAGCCCGCTTCGAAGTTGCGCACCTCGCCGCCGACCCGCAGCGGAAGCTGCTCGCAGCCGTCGCGGGAGATCCTGTCGAGGACGCTGATGCCCTCCTGCGTCGCCTTCCAGAAGACGTCGGCGCCGATGCCGTTGGGGGCGACGACTCCGATGCCGGTGACGACGGTGCGTCTGTCGGGCCTGGCACCCGTGGAACTGCCCATCAGGTCCTCCCTCCGGGCCGGGTCATGACGACCGCGGACTGGAATCCGCCGAACCCGCTGCCGACGGAGAGCACGGTGCGCAGCTTCCGCGGGCGGGCGGTGCGCGGCACGTAGTCCAGGTCGCACTCGGGGTCCGGGGTCTGGTAGTTGGCCGTCGGCGGCACCACCTGGCGGTCCATCGCCAGGACGCAGGCGACGAGTTCTATCGCGCCGATCGCTCCGAGCGAGTGCCCCACCATGGACTTGATGGAGCTCATGGGCGTGCGGTACGCGTGCTCGCCCAGGGAGCGCTTCACGGCGGCCGTCTCGTGGCGGTCGTTCTGCTTGGTGCCGGAGCCGTGGGCGTTGACGTAGTCGACGTCGGTGCGGTCGACCCGGGCGTGGTCGAGGGCTTCGTCGATGGCTCGGGCCATCTCCAGGCCCTCCTTGGTGAGCCCGGTCATGTGGTACGCGTTGCCGAAGGTGGCGTAGCCGCCGAGCTCGCAGTACACGGTGGCGCCGCGGGCGCGGGCGCGTTCGAGCTCTTCGAGGACGAGGACCGCGCCGCCCTCCCCCATCACGAACCCGTCGCGGTCGGCGTCGAAGGGCCGGGACGCGTGCTCGGGGTCGTCGTTGTTGGGGGAGGTGGCCTTGATGGCGTCGAAGCAGGCCACCGTGATCGGGGATATCGGGGAGTCCGAGGCACCGGCCACGACGACGTCGGCGCGGCCCTCCTCGATGGTCTGGAAGGCGTATCCGACGGCGTCGAGGCCGGAGGTGCAGCCCGTGGAGACGGTCTGCACGGGGCCCTTGGCGCCGACCTGTTCGGCGACCGCCGACGCGAGGGTGGCCGGGGTGAAGGCGCGGTGCAGATGGGGGCCCGCGGGGCGGTGGTCGACCGCCCAGCGGGTGCCGGAGGCGGACACGGCGACGTAGTCGTGCTCCAGTCGCGTGGTGCCGCCGACGGCGCTGCCCAGGGAGACCCCGATGCGCCAGGGGTCCTCGGTGCCGGGTTCGATCCCGGCGTCGCGTATCGCCTCGCGGGCCGCGACCAGGGCGAACTGGATGTACCGGTCCTGGCGGGCGACGTCCTCCCGGTCGAGGCCGTGGGCACGGGGGTCGAAGTCGACTTCGGCGGCGATCCGGGAGCGGAAGCCCGCCGGGTCGAAGAGCGTGATGCCGCGGGTCGCGGTACGCCCGTTCTCCAGGAGGTCCCAGAACGCCGGGGCGCCGACACCGCCCGGGGCCACGATGCCAACCCCGGTGACCGCCACCCGCCGCCTCATGAAACGGCCTCCGACCGCTGCGGCGGGCTGCCGTGCGGCGCCGCGGCGGGGGTCTCCTCGGTGTCGACGTGGCCGAGTTCGGGCCGGGGGGCGAGCGGGCCGAGGTGGAAGACCATCCGGGCCTCTTCGTCGCCGACGTTGCGGAACCGGTGCCGTACGTCCTTCGGGATCAGCAGGCCCTGGTCGGGGCGGATCTGCTGGGTCACGTCGTCCAGGTCCACCTCCAGGAGGCCGCTGACGACGTACACGAACTCCTCGGAGTACGGGTGGTAGTGCTCGCCGATGCGTTCGCCGGGCTGCACGATGGCGAGGCCCATGAACCCGCTGGTCGCGCCCACCGCGGTGGGGGTGAGCAGAGCGCGCAGGTCTCCGCCGCGCCGGGTGTTGGGCTTGGTCTCGCTGAGGTCCACGATGCGTGGGGTGTGCGTGGTCATGCTGGCTTCTTCCTCCGTCTTCGAGGCCCGACGTCGGGACCCGACGTCGGGCCTCGTGATCGGGCTCCGTGATCGGGCTCCGTCTTCGAGCGCGGGTCAGTTCTCGTCCGGTGCCAACCGGTCCGTGATGAGCTGCATGTCTGCGCGGCTGACGTAGCGGGCCACCGTCGCGTCGCCCGGTTGGACGTCCAGGGACTGCGGCAGTCGGTCGCCGTCGACCAGCAGTCGGGCGAGTGCGGCGGCCTTGCGCGGGCCCTGGACGCCGAGCGCGGCCACCGCGTGGTCCTCGATCGGGCCGCTGACGTCGACGAGTCGGACGACGATGTCCTCCCGGTGGAAGACGGTGCTGCTGACGATCGGGTACTCGGGGTGCGCGGCGGCCTCCTCGTCCTGTTCGGACAGGAGTCGGGCGACGGCCAGGCCGCACCCCTCCTTGGCCTCGTAGAACAGGGCGTGCCGGTTGACCTCGCGCGGCCGGCGGCCCTCGCCGGAGACGTGGTGCACCGCGGGCAGCGCGGCGCGGGTGAAGAAGATCCGGGCGGAGTTGGGGTCGTCCAGGTCCCGGTCCTGCTCCAGATAGGGGTTGATGGCCTCCTCCACGGCCCGCACCTCGGGCTGCTTGGCGACGTGCCGCAGTGCGGCCATCAGGTCGCCCTGGACCTCGATCGCCCGCACGACGCGGTTGCCGTGCATGAAGAGCGAGGTGCGCTGCAGCCGGGTGTGGTCGTCGACGCGGGCAGCCGGTGAGCTGTAGCCGGCGAGGATCTTGGCGACGGTCTCTTCGCTGCCCGGCCGGACCGTGAAGGTGAGGGCGTGGCGCACGACGCCGTCGCCGACGCGCACCGAGGCGCGGGCGTCGGCCGCCGGCCTGCGCTGCTGTTCGGGGGCGACGCTGAATGCCTGCCCGGTCTCCCGCAGCACGTTGAACTTCAGCGACCGGGTGTCCCGCACGCAGCCGTGCAGCGGTTGGACGGTCTGCACGTGCTCCTCGCTGTTGACCCAGGCGAGGAAGGGCGGTGCGCTCTCCCACTCGCTGGTGATCAGCCACTGCGAGGGGTTCTCGATGGACTGGCAGAGCTGGTCGCTGATGTGGCCGGGGACCGAGGCGACGCTGTTGCGCATGTGCTCGTACGCCTCAAGGAATTCCTTCTGGGCGCCTTCGTGCAGGTCCAGCAGCAGGATCACCCGCAGCCGGGAGCCGTCGAAGACGGACTGCGATATGCGTTCCGACAAGGTGGTCATCGGTGTTCACGCTCCTTCGCGACCACGCCCGTCGGGCTGCGGGCCGACCCGCTCGTCCGTCGTCCGTCCGTCGCTTGCCTGTTCGTGTCCCTCGTTGGTGTCGGGGTGGTCCGCGCGCCGGCGGCGGGGCGGTGCTCCACGGCTGTGCGCGTTCGCCCCGGCGTGCCGGAGCGCTCCCGTGATCCGATCGTGATCCGCCGGCCCGGGCGGCGCGAGAGATGGGCACCATGCGGGTGAATGGGCGGGGGAACCGTTCCTGCACCGGGCACACAGAAGCCATGGAAGAGCCCACGAACGCCATGGACGGACCCACGAAGCAGTCGACGACCGCAGCCGCCGAACCGACCCCCGAAGCGCCCGCGCACCGGGTGCCGGTGCTGGTCGTGGGCGGGTCCCTGGTGGGCCTGGCCACGTCCCTTTTCCTGAGTCGACACGGCATCCCGCACCTGTTGGTCGAGAAGCACTCGGGCACCTCCACGCATCCGCGCGGACGGGGGATGAACCTGCGCACGATGGAGCTGTTCCGGGTCGCCGACGTGGAGCGGGAGATCCGTACGGCGTCGGCGGTGCTCGCCGACAACCACGGGATCCTCCAGGCGCGTTCCCTGACGGGGGCCGGCGAGGAGTGGCTGTTCAGGGAGATCGACCCGGGCGGCGGCCACAGCAGGATCAGCCCCAGCGGCTGGTGCCTGTGCAGCCAGAACGACATCGAGCCGGTGTTGGACGCGCGGTCCCGCGAGTACGGCGCCGATCTGCGCTTCTCCCACGAACTGCACTCCTTCGAGCAGGACGAGCAGGGCGTGACGGGCGTCGTGGAGAACCGGGAGACCGGCGCGCTCTTCCGGGTACGGGCGGACTACCTGGTCGCGGCGGACGGGCCGCGCAGCCCGGTGCGCTCGCGGCTCGGCATCGGACAGAGCGGGAACGGCGAGCTGTTCCACAACGTGAGCATGACCTTCACCTCGCACGGCCTCGCCGAGGTCGTCGGCGACCGGCGCTTCATCGTCTGCTACCTCACCAGCCCGGGCGCGGACGGCGCCCTGCTGCCGGTCAACAACCAAGAGCTGTGGGTCTTCCACGCACCCTGGCACCCCGAAGAGGGCGAGCCGCTGTCCGCCTTCACCGACGAGCGGTGCAGCGACCACATCCGGGCCGCCGTCGGAGTGCCCGACCTCGACGTGCAGATCACCGGGAAGGCGCCCTGGCACGCGGCCGAACGCGTCGCCGACCGCTATTCGTCCGGTCGGGTCTTCCTCGCCGGCGACTCCGCGCACGAGATGTCGCCGACGGGTGCCTTCGGCTCCAACACCGGCATCCAGGACGCGCACAACCTGGCGTGGAAGCTGGCGGCGGTGCTACGGGGCTGGGCGGGGCCGGGCCTGTTGGAGACGTACGGCGCCGAGCGCCTGCCGGTCGCCCGGGCCACCAGCGCCCGCGCCTCGGCCCGCTCCGCGGAGCACAGCCACCCCGGCTACGCGCCCGCCGCGTCCGCGAGCACCCGTCAGGGGGACGTCCTCACGGTCGCCATGGGCTACTGCTATCCGCAGGGCGCGGTGCTCGGCGCGGACGCCCGGATGCCCGTCGTCCCGGACCGGATGCGGATCACGGCCGAGCCGGGCACCCGGGCGCCCCACCTGTGGGTGACCCGCGCGGGCACCCGGATCTCCACGCTCGACCTGTACGAGCGGGTGCCGGTGCTGCTGTGCGGGGAGGGGTCCGTGTGGTGCGAGGCGGCCCGCCACGACGCGGCCCGGCTGTCGGTGCCGCTGGAGGTGCTGGCCTTCGGCCGGGGCCCGGGTGCGGACCTGGTGCCGGAGGACGAGGTGGACTGGGCCGCGGTGCACGGCGTGGAGCCCGGCGGGGCGCTGCTCGTCCGGCCGGACGGCTTCGTCGCCTGGCGGGCGGCCGGTCCCGTACCGGCTCCGGAGGCGGCCGTGGCCGAGGCCCTGACGGCGGTGTTCAGCCTGGCGACGCGCACCCCGGACCAGGAGGTCAGGATGCTCGCCGGGGAGGTGAACGACCCCAGCGACTCCCGCGACTCCCGCGTCTGAGTGGGCGCCGACGCGCGCGGCCCGCCCGGGCGCCGCGGGTCCCCGGCCCGGACGCCGTTCCCGCGGGTCCCCCGGCCCGGACGCCGTCGTTCGGCCCCGCCTCCCGCGGCCCGGAGCCGCCCGTGCGTGCACCGTCCGGCCCCGCCGAGCGCGGATGGCCCGCCCCCTGAGGGAGGTGTAGAAAGAGGACATGACCGTACGATCCGGTCGCCCACGGCTGCGTGCGCTGATGGGGATGCTCACGGTGCGCACCGTCGCGGGCCAGGTCTTCCTCCTCCAGGTCGTGATCGTGGTGCTGCTCGTCGCCGCGGGCATCACCGCGCTCGTCTTCAACGCGCAGTCGGACGGCGACCGCGAGGCGCAGCGCCGGGCCCTCGCCGTCGCGGAGACCTTCGCCAACTCGCCCGGCGTGGAGGCGGCCCTCAAGGGCCCCGACCCCACCGCCGTCCTCCAGCCGCGCACCGAGGCCGCCCGGAAGTTGGCCGGCGTCGACTTCATCACGGTCATGAACACCGAGGGCATCCGGTACACCAACCCGTATCCGGACCTCATCGGGAAGAAGTTCACGGGCCCGATCGAACCGGTGTTGAAGGGGGGCACGACCGTCGAGCACATCGGCGGGCCGCCCGGCCCCTACGTACGGGCCACCGTGCCGGTCCACGCCTCCGACGGCACCGTCATCGGACTGGTGGCGGCCGGAGTGCGGCTACAGCGCGTGAGCGGGGTCGTCGAGGAGCAGTTCCCGCTGCTGCTCGGGGTGGCGGCGTGCGTGCTGCTGCTCGCCACGGTCGGCACGGCCCTGGTCACCGGGCGGCTCAGACGCCAGACCCACGGGCTCGGTCCGGAGGAGATGACCCGGATGTACGAACACCACGACGCGGTGTTGCACGCCGTGCGTGAGGGCGTGCTCATCCTCGACGAGGACCGGCGCATCCTGCTCGTCAACGACGAGGCCCGTCGGCTGCTGGGGCTGCCCGCCGAGGTGGAGGGGCGCACGGTCGACGAGTTGGACCTGGACCCGCACACGGCACGGCTGCTGTCGTCCGGCCGGATCGCCAACGACGAGGTGTACCGGGTCGGCCAGCGGCTGCTCGCGGTGAACCAGCGCGCCACGGACCAGGCCGGCGGCCCGCCCGGCACGGTGGCCACCATCCGGGACTCCACGGAGTTGGAGGCGCTCAGCGGCCGGGTGGACGTGGCCCGCGAGCGGCTGCGGCTGCTGTACGACGCCGGCGAGGAGATCGGCACCACGCTGGACGTGGTGCGCACCTGCGAAGAGCTGACAGCCTTCGCCGCGGCCCGGTTCGCCGACTACGCGACCGTCGACCTGGCCGAGGCGGTGCTGCGGGGTGAGGAGCCGACGCCGACGGGGGCGGTCGCGGACATGCGGCGCACGGCCTTCAGCGGGCCGCGCGACGACACGGCCCTGTTCACGCTGGGCACCACGATCCGCTTCCTGCCGTCGACGGCGCTGGGGGCGGGCATCAGCAACGGCGAGGGCGTCCTGGAGGCGGACCTCGCCGCGTACGGGGGGTGGCAGCAGCAGTCCCAGTCCCGGGCCCGTCGGCTCGTCGCCGCCGGCTTCCACTCGATGGTCGCGGTGCCGCTGCGGGCCCGCGGGGCGATCCTCGGGGTGGCGATGTTCTGGCGTGCGCAGCGGCCCCAGCCCTTCGACGAGGACGACCTCTCCCTGGCGGAGGAGTTGGTGGCGCGGGCCGCGGTGAGCGTGGACAACGCCCGCCGCTACTCCCGGGAGCACACGATGGCGGTCACGCTCCAGCGCAGTCTGCTGCCGCGCGGACTGCCCGAGCAGAACGCTTTGGAAGCCGCGTACCGCTACCGCCCGGCGAAGGCTGGCCTGGGCGGGGTCGGCGGCGACTGGTACGACATCATCCCGCTGCCGGGGTCCCGGGTGGCGCTGGTGGTCGGGGACGTGGTGGGGCACGGGCTGCACGCCGCCGCCACGATGGGCCGGCTGCGCACGGCGGTGCACAACTTCTCCACCCTCGACCTGCCGCCGGACGAGTTGCTGTGGCACCTGGACGAGTTGGTGGCCCGGATGGACCAGGAGGAGACGGCCGCCGACCCGGGATCGGCGGGACCAACGGGCTCGGCGGGGTCGGCGGGTGGCGCGGGCGAGGAGCCCAGCCTGGTGGACCAGCCGGAGGCGGGGGTCACCGGCGCGACGTGTCTGATCGCGATCTACGACCCGGCCACCGGCGTCTGCACGATGGCCCGGGCGGGGCACGTGCTGCCGTTGGTGGTCCGCCCGGACGGCACGGCCGCGTTCGCCGCCGTGCCCGGCGGGCCGCCGCTGGGCCTGGGCGGGCTCCCCTTCGAGACGCTGGAGATGACCCTGCCGGAGGGCAGCATGCTGGTGCTGTACACGGACGGTCTCGTCGAGGACCGCGACCACGACATCGACGAGCGGCTCGCCGTGCTGCGCGACGTCCTCTCCGGCCACGGCGACCGTTCGCCCGAGGAGACCTGCGACGCCGTGCTCTCGGCCCTGGTGCCGGAGAGCCCGCGCGACGACATCGCGCTGCTGGTCGGCCGGACCCGGCTGCTGACCGCATCCCAGGTCGCCGAGTGGGCCGTGCCGTCGGACCCGTCGGCGGTGAGCGACGTACGGGCCCGGGTGGCCCGTACGCTCACCGACTGGGGGCTGGAGGAGGAGGCGTTCACGACGGAGTTGATCCTCAGCGAACTCGTCACCAACGCCATCCGCTACGCGGTGGGCCCGATCCGGGTGCGACTCATCCGGGACCGGGCCCTGATCTGCGAGGTGTCCGACCACAGCAGCACCTCTCCGCACCTGCGCCAGGCGGCGAACACGGACGAGGGCGGCCGTGGGCTGTTCCTGGTGGCGCAGTTCGCGGACCGCTGGGGCACCCGCTACACCACGGACGGCAAGGTGATCTGGACGGAGCAGCCGCTGTCGCAGTTCTGACGGCGCCGCCCCCCGACCAGAAGCGCTGGCGACCGCCCCCCGAACACGCCCCCGACCTGCTTCATCACCCCTTTGAGTGGCGGGGGGTTCAGCCTCTTCCCCAGCCTCCGGAACGCGAGGAATCTCTCTTCCTACGGGACCCCTCACCGGGTCGTCCCGCACCCCACCCACCCCCTTCCCCTCGGCTTTGTGCTGCGCCGAGGGGTCTTCACGGGGTGGTGGAAGCGACAGCAGAGGACGACAGAGAGACAGCAGCAACGGAAGAGAGGAACGGCCTTGAACCGGTTCAGGAAAATGATCGTGGCCACGGCAGCCTTCGCGCTCGTCGGCGGCGGCACCTTCGCCGTCTCGTCCGCGTCGGCGGAGTCCACCAAGCCCCTACAGAAGACCGCGTCGGAGTCGCGCGCGGCGAGCGTCAACATCTGGGCGAAGGTCAGCAGAAACGGAGTGCTGCTCGGCGGCCAGAACATCAGCAGCGTCACCAGATTCGGCACGGGCCGATACAGCCTGATCACCACCCTCGGGCTCGGCAACTGCGGACTGATCGGCACGCTCAACGGCGACCAGGACGCCGACCCCGGCCCGGGCACGTCGTCGGTCTTCGTCAACCGGGGCGGCCCGAACGAGATCTTCGTCCGTACGGCGACGCCATCGGCGGGGAGCGTCGACGACAACCGTGCGTTCTCCGTGATGGTCGTCTGCTGACCTTCCGGTACCGGCCACCGCCGAGCGCCTCGTGAGTGAGGCTGCGGCGCGGCTCCCGCGGTGCGGGCGGACGGGTGCACGGTCCCCGTCCGCCCGCTTCGGCAAGACGTACGGCACGGGCTGACCTGCCATCACCCGCGAAATATACCCCCACGGGGTATATTGATCGACGTTCATCGATCACACGGGAGGCGGGCGCAGTGACAGTCGAAGTCGGGGGATTGCCCACGGACGGATACGACGGAGCGCGCCGGGTCTTCCAGGAGCTGGTGGACGAGGGCGCGGAGACCGGCGCCGGCCTCTCGGTCTGGCGCGGCGGAGAGGAGGTGGTGCGGCTCGGCGCCGGCTGGGCCGACGCGGGACGCACCCGCCCCTGGCGCCCCGACACCCTCGTCCAGCCGTACTCGGTGTCCAAGCCCTTCGCCGCGCTCGCGGCGCTGGTGGCCGTGCGCGCCGGATCGCTGGAGCTGGACCGCCCGCTCGCCGACGTCTGGCGCGAGTACGGCGGCAACGGCAAGGAGCGGACCACGCTGCGGCAGGTGCTCACCCACCGGGCGGGCCAACCCCGCTTCCCCGCATCGGCGGCGGGCGTGGACCCGCTGGACGACGCCGCGCTGCGGGCGAGCCTGGCCGCCGCGCCCCCGGAGTACGCGCCCGGCACCCGCGTCGGCGAGCACGCCCTCACCTACGGCCATCTGATCGACGGGGCCCTGCGCGCCGGGGCCGGGACCACGCTGGGCGAGGTGTTCAACGAGGAGGTGCGGCCGGCCCTTGGGCTCGACGCCTGGTTCGGGGTGCCGGACGACGCCCTGGGGCGCGTGGCCGACCTGGAGCACGCGCATCCCGCGTGGCGCGCCGAACTGCCCGCGGCCCCCTGGCTCCAGGTCCCCGCCGGCCCGCTCGACCCCGCCGTCACGAACTCGGCCGCCTGGCGGCGTTCGGTGTTCGGCGCGGTGAACCTGCACGCCAGCGCCTCGTCCGTGGCCCGGTTCTTCTCCCTCCTCACCGACGCGGACGGACCGCTCGGGCGGCTGTTGGGCCGCGAGCTGCACGAGGCGTACGTCACCCCCCAGGTCACCGGGCACGACGACCTCTTCGACACCGAACTGACCTGGACGCTGGGGCTGCTCAGGGACCGGCACAAGATCGCCAAGGGCGGCATCGGCGGTTCGGCGGGCTGGTGGTCACCGGGGCAGGGCCACGCGGTGGCCTACCTGACTCGGCGCCTGGGCGACCACGGGCGGGCCGCCCGCATCGCGGCGGCCCTCGGCGACGACCTGACCGTGACCCCGATGGAGAGCTGATCCGCCCGCACCGGGCCGGGTTCAGATGGCGTAGCGCCAGACCGTGACCATGTACGCGCCGTACCAACTGCCGAACAGCGTCGCCCCGACGAGGACGACCGCGGCCGTACGCGGCCGGGCCCGGCCCAGCGCGCGGGCGAAGGGCAGCAGGAACACCAGCGCGGGCACCAGCAGCCGCAGCTTGGAGTGGTAGTAGTTGCTCTGCGCCAAGGTCAGCACCACCACCGTCGTGCCGTAGACGAGCAGCGGCGGCCAGGCGTCCCGGCGCCAGGCCACCACGGTCGCGACGACCGCGCCCACCAGGAGCACGGCGGTGCTCACCGGCACCCAGCCGTCGCCGCGCTCGAAGGTGTCCTTGAGGAAGCCGAAGAAGCCCGCGCCGTTGTCCCAGGCGGTCCCCCAACCGGCCTCCTGGATCAGGAACCAGGCGTTCCACTGGCCGGCGCGCCAGCCCACCCACAGCAGGTACGCGGGGGTTCCGACGCAGGCCAGCGCCACCGCCGCGAGGGGGCGCCACTCCAGGCGCCCGGCGCGGCGCAGGGCGAGCAGGGCGGCCAGCGCGAGCGCGACGGCGAGTGCGAAGGCCGCGGGTCGGGTCAGCCCAGCCAACAGGCCGGCGCAGCCCGCGGTCAGCCAGGCGCCGCGGTGCGCGGCGAGCAGTGCGGCGGCGGCCAGGGCGACGAACAGGGCCTCGCTGTAGCCCATCAGGAAGGTGAGGGCCATCGGCTGGGCGCCGGCGAGCAGCACGATCCCGACCGTCGCGGTGCGGCCGTCGTACAGCCGGGTCAGCAGGGCATGGACGGCGAACATCGCGCCCAGCAGCGACAGGTGCGCCACCACCAGGGCCGCCGCGCCGGCGTCGAGCCCGGTGATGCGGTGCAGTCCCCCGGTGAGCAGGGGGAAGAGCGGGAAGAACGCGAGGTTGTTGCCGCCTATCTCGCCCGTCTCGGTACGGGTGAACCCCTCGGGGTACCCGTCGGTGGCTATGTCCAGGTACAGCAGCGCGTCCCAGGCCAGCAGCCGGTCGCGTATGCCGGGGCCGCCGGGCGGGATCATCACGGCCAGCACCGAGAGGTGGACGAGGGTGCTGAACACGTACGTGCCGAGGACGGTCCGTACGACGTGCCCGCGGGCGTCGGGGCGCGCCGCGGAGGCCGACGCCGTGGGCCCTTCCGCGTCCCCGTCCCCGTCTGCGTCCCCGTCGCCCGTCGACGGGGACCGGGGCGACTTCGACGGCGCGGGCCCGGGCTGCGTCGGCACCAGGGAGGCACCGGCGGCGGTCGTCGGGGCGTCGGTCAGGATCGGATCGGCCATCGTGCTCCTCGCAGGTCGGACTTCGCCGTCCTTACGTTCCTCGACGGCACTCTGGTTGACATCGCGTGATGCACATCACATCGCGCCGGTCGCGGGCTCAGCCGCCCGAAGGCGTGTCCCTGCGCGGCAGGTCGGGGGTGGTCGGCGACGGGGTCGGCGGGGGCGCGGGGAAGGTGGCCGTCGGCACGGGCGGGCTCACGTCGGCCGACGGCACGCCGACGGTCGGCACGTGGACGGACGGCTCGGCGGGCCGCGCCGGTTCGCCGCCGCTGCCCGTCATCGCGAACGCCACCACCGACACCGCGGCGCACAGCAGGCCCGCGCCCGTCATCGCGGTCGCCCTGCGGCGACGCCGGCGCCGGCCCCGGGCCTCGATGGTGCGGGCGTCCGCGGGTCTGGCCCGTCGCGCGGCGGACTCCGCCGCGGTGCGGAGCCGGTCCGCCACCAACTCGTCGTGGTCAGGCATCGCGGCTCTCCCCGGTCGGTACGTGGTCGGCGTGGTCGACGAGGTGGGCGGCGAGCTTGCCGCGCGCCCTGGACAGATGGGTCTTGACGGTCCCCGCGGACAGCCGGGTCTCGGCGGCGATCCGCTCCACGGGCAGGTCGCACACGTAGTACAGCGCGGCGCACAGCCGCTGCCGGGCGGGCAGGTCCCGCAGTGCCCGCTCCAGGTCGACCGCGGCCGGGTCGGGTCCCGCGCTGACCGTCGAGTCCGCCCGGTGCCGCCAGGCCCGCTGCCCCCGCAGCACCCGCCGCCAACGGCTCACGGCGAGCCGCCACGCCACCGTGCGCACCCACGCTTCGGGCCCGAGGTCCTGCGCCAACCGGGCCCGGTGCCCCCACGCCCGTACGAACGCCTCCTGGACCACGTCCTGCGCCTCGTGGAAGTCACCGGTCATGACGTACAGCTGCCCGGTGAGCCGGTGGACGGAGCGTGCGTAGAAGTCCTCGAACTCCTCCTCGGTCAAACGTCGGCTCTCCTCGCAGCTGTACGGGTACCCGCTGACGTTACGCCGCGCCGCGCACGGCGGAGCGGCGGGTGGGGACGTCCGCGCACCACCGCGCGCACGGCGCCGCGGATCGGGACTCCCGCGCTCCGCGGCGGCGTTCGCCACCGGGGTGCGGGGCCGCCGCGCGCCCGCCCGCGCCGCGGGTGTGGGCGAGATCACGCGCCCAGGCGCAGGTTCCAGCGGCCCGCGCGCCCGGAGAGCTCGGTGAGCGCCAACGGCCGTACGTCCAGCCGCCAGAACGCCGGCGGCGGCAGGTGCAGGGCGTGCACGACCGCGGCGCGCACGACGGCCGGCTCGACGATCGCGAGCACGCGCCCCGCGGGCGCCGGGTCGGCGAGCCGGTCCAGCCAGCCGCCGACCCGCTCGCACAGCGCGAGCAGCGACTCGCCGCCGTGCGGTACGGCGGCGGGGTCGCCGAGCCAGGCGGCGACGGCGTCGGGCTCCCCGGCGGCGACCTCCGCGAGGGCGCGCCCGCGCCAGCGCCCCATGTCCCAGTCGTCGATGGCGCCTTCGACGAGGGCCGTCCGGCCGAGTTCCGCGGCGGTGTCGCGGCAGCGGGGCGAGGGGGCGGTGAGGGTGGTCGGGGTGCGGGGCACGCGGCTGGCGGCGGCGCGTACGGAGGCGCGTGCGGTTTCGCCGAGGGGTGCGCCGCGGTCGAACTGCGGGTCGCGCCCCACGGCGGTGCTCCCCGCGGCCAGCAGAGCAACCCGCACGGCCATCCCCTACCCCCTTCGGCGCGCCCGCGCCAGGCTAGCCCTCCTTCCTCAACCACGCGCCGTAACGCCGAGTGCCGTCTTACACCTGCGGCCCGGTGGTGGGCTTGTCGCGCAGTTCCCCGCGCCCCTGTTTCGCCACCCCCGTCACTTGTCTGCGGGTCGGGCAGGGGCTTTTAGGGGCGCGGGGAACTGCGCGAGCAACCACCCACCGGCCCGCGGACAAACGAGGGTTTCAGGGGCGCGGGGAACTGCGCGAGCAACCGACCACCGGCCGGCCGACGAACGAGGGTTTCAGGGGCGCGGGGAACTGCGCGACAAGCCCACCACCGGGCCGCGGGCGAACGAAGGGTTCAGGGGCGCTGGACGCCCCTGGGCGTAGGGGGCGGAACTGCACGAGCAACCGGCCACCAGGCCGCACGCGGCCGACGCGCTCGCAGGGCGACGGCGCAGGTCGGGGCTTGGCGCAGTCTTGACCCAAGGGGGGTACGGGCGTTGCCTCAGGCCGTGGCGGCAGCGACCCGTACGCGATACGGTCACGTGTACATGACGAAGGAGTGACGGAAGCCCGGTGAGATTCCGGCACGGTCGCGCCACTGTGTACCCGCACCCGCAGGGGGCCAGCGCCCCCCAGGGAACGGGAAGTCAGACCCCACCCCTTCGCCACGGCACTCTCAGGCACCACGAACGGGACGCGTCGCTCCCACTGGAGGTTCTGCCATGGCCCACTCCATCACCCCTGCCGCCGCGCCCACCACCGCGCCGCCCGTCGCCGTCACGCCCATCTCGCTGAAGGCCGTCGCCCCGTGGGCCGCCTTCTTCGGCGTGCTGATGCTGGTCCTGCTGTACTTCGTCGGCGCCGAGCAGGGCGCCGTCGCCGTCATATCCGGTGAGACCGTGCACGAATGGGTGCACGACGGCCGTCACCTGCTCGGCTTCCCCTGCCACTGACCGCCCCCGTGAACTCGACATCCGTCAGAGCCCTGCTCGTACGGGGCATGCTCGCAGGCCTGGTCGCCGGCGTGTTCGCGCTGGCCGTGGCGTACTTCCTCGGCGAAGGGCCGGTCGACGCAGCCATCGCCTTCGAGGAGGCGCACAGCGAGGGCCACCACGAAGGCGGCGAGGAACTCGTCAGCCGCACCGTGCAGTCCACCGCCGGGCTCGCCACCGGCGTCCTGGTCTTCGGGCTCGCCGTCGGCGGCATCGCGGGCCTCGCGTACTGCGTGGCCCTCGGCCGCATCGGCCGGTTCGGGCCGCGCGCCACCGCCGCGCTGGTCTCGGCCGGCGCCCTGCTCGCCGCGTACGTCGTGCCGTATCTGAAGTACCCGCCGAACCCGCCGGCCGTCGGCGACCCGGACACCATCGGGGAGCGCACCACGCTCTACTTCCTGATGATCGTGTTGAGCGTGCTGCTCACGGTGGCCGCGGTGCTCGTCGGCCGGCGGCTGGCGCCCCGGCTGGGCAATTGGCACGCGACCGTCGCGGTCGCGGCCGGCTTCGTCGTCGCGGTCGGCCTGGCGTTCGCCTTCCTGCCGTCCTTCGACGAGGTGCCAGAGGGCTTCCCGGCCTCCGTGGTCTGGGAGTTCCGACTCGCGACGCTGGCGATCCACGCCACCTTGTGGACCGTCTTCGGGCTGGTCTTCGGCGAGTTGGCCGAGCGGCTGCTCACGCCCGGTCGAGCCGGCCGCCGCACCTCCGCGGAGCGGACCTCCGCACCGGTCGGCTGATCCACCGCCCACCGCCGTGGGCCCACCGCCGTGCGCCCCCACCGGATGCCGTCGAAGCCCGGTGGGGGCGCACAGTACGAGCCCGCTCAGCCGCCGTACGAAACGGTGATCTGCTGCGGCGAGCGGTCGGCCGCGCCCACGCAGCGCGCACGCGTCGCGGGCTGGTCGGGCGTGGCGGTGAGCTTGCCGACGACCTCGGTCAGGCAGTGGCTGAGCGCCTGCTGCCCGTAGTAGTTGGGGTGCAGGACCTCCCGCGCCTCGTCGGCGGGCAGCTGCACCCGCGCCCGGGGTACGTAGCGGGCCCACTGCGCCTGCGCCGCGGACGGCGCATCCACGGTGCCGTCGGCCGTGAACGTCGTCTGGAGCGGCTGGCTGGCGCACACCTGGTGGCCCTCCAGCAGCCGGCCCAGCTCCACGAAGTCGGCGCCCGCGGCCTTCGCGGCCTTCTTGATCTCGGCGTTGAGGGCCCGCCCGATGTCCTTGGCGAGCCATTGGAGGTCGCGGTTGTAGAAGGGGCAGCCGTACGCGCTCCAGCGGTCCCAGCTGTTCTCGTCGTGCCCGTCGGTGGCGGCGGCCTCGCCGGACGCCAGCGGCAGCGGGTAGGACTGGAGGATCACGCGCGGCGCCGACCCGGTGCCCTCGACGGCGGCGCGCACCGCCTGCACGGCCTCGGCGACCTTCTCCCCCACCGCCGCGGTGCGTTCGCCGGCGGGGCCGGTGATCGCGGGGTCGGTGGAGCAGTAGCGGTTGTCCTTCCAGGCGTCGGCGCACACCGCCATGGTGTCCGTCAGGCGGACGTCCGTCCCGCCGACCGAGACGATCACGGCGGTGACGTCGTTCTCGGTGGCCAGCTTCCGCAGCTGCTCCAGTTGGGCCTGCTGGTTCTCCACCGGTCGCGACAGCTGCTCGGTCGCCGCCCCCGAGCAGGCGATGTTGTGGTGTCGGCCGGCGTCGTTCGCGGCCAGCACCACGGCGTCCGAGCGACGGCAGTCGGCGCTGTAGATCTTCTCCAGGGCGACGCCCGCGGACCGGGTGCGGTCGGTGGCGTCCCGGAGCTCCTGGGGCACGCCGCCGTTGTTCTTCAGCCCCTGGGCGTTGCCCGCCCACCGGGCGCCCTCCCCCGCCAGGAAGCCGTCGCCGACGGTCACCACCGCCCGGGGCCGCGCGGGCGTCGGCTTGGGGTCGATCTGGTGGGTGATGTCGGGCTGGGGGGCGCCCTGACCGGGCGTGCCCGGGTGCGGCGTGGCCGGCGCCGGCTCGGCGGGCCCGGTCGCCTGGGGCCGCGGGGCGGCGGCGGTCGCCGCGGGCGAGCCGATGGCGACGGCCGCGGGGACGAGGGCGAGCGCGCACAGCGCGACCAGGGCCGTGCGGGTACGGCGGATGCTGCGGGGGCGCGCCACGGCCCGGCGTGCGCCGGGCGCGGGGGCCCCGGAGGGGAGTTCGGTCATCGGTGGAGTCCTCGGTGCGTGAGTTTCCGTGGGATGGGTCGATGTCGTGGCCCCCCTTGGATCCTCATTGAGTGGCCCGCTGCGCGCCCGGGGCGGCTGGCCACGCCCGTGGCGCCGGGAGATCACCCGTTCGGATCGGCCGGCCGCAGGTCCGGCGCCGCCCCGTCGACCCCCGGGTGTCCGATTCGTTCAAGACCGGCCGCGCGGCCGGCTCCTACGGTGGGCTCATGACCGTACGACTCGACGCGATCAGCATCGTGGCCGCCGACATGGCCGCCTCCCTCTCCTTCTACCGCCGCCTCGGGCTCGACCTGCCCGCCGACGCGGACGCCGCCCCGCACGTGGAGGCCGTCCTCCCGGGCGGGCTGCGCGTCCTGTGGGACACCGAGGACGTGGTGCGCACCTACGACCCGACGTGGACCCGCCCGCAGGGCGGCGACCGACTCGGCCTCGCCTTCCGCTGCGACCGGCCCGAGGACGTCGACGCGCTCCACGCGGACCTCGTCGCCGCCGGCCACCGCAGCCATCTGGCGCCGTGGGACGCGGTGTGGGGGCAGCGCTACGCGGTCGTGCTCGACCCCGACGGCGCGGGCGTCTCGCTCTTCGCCGACGCGCAGTAGTCGCCGAGGGTCATGCCGGCCAGGTCGCGCACCTCCCGCGCGAGGTGCGCCTGGTCGGCGTAGCCCGCGGCGAGCGCGGCCCCGGCGTACGGGGCGCCGCGCCAGACGAGGTCGAGCGCCCGCTGGAGCCGTAGCACCCGGGCCAGGGTCTTGGGGCCGTAGCCGAAGCCCACCAGGGCGCGGCGGTGCAACTGCCGGGCCCCGAGGCCCACCGCGCCGGCCGCGGCGGCGACCGTCGCCCCGCCGTCCAGGAGCCGGGCGACCTCGCGCAGCAGCGGGTCGAAGGGCGCGTCGGCCGCACGGGCGACCGCGATCTCCTCCAGGGCGGCGACCGGGTCGGGTGCGGCGTCGATCCGCTCCGTCAGCCGGCGCGCGGCGCGTGCGCCCCACAGGTCGGCCAGGTCCACCCGGCGGTCCAGGAGTTCGTGCGCGGGCACCTTCAGGACGGCGGGCGCGGTGCCGGGTGCGAAGCGCACGCCGGCGTACCGGCGCGGCCCGCTCTCCCCCGGTACGTACGCCCGGGTGTCGGGGCCGGCCACGTAGAGACGTCCGGGGGTCCACAGCAGGTCCATGCAGCCGTCGGGCAGCACCGCCCGCACCGGGTCCGCGGCGCGCTGCTCCCGCGTCCAGAGCACCGCGCCGTCCACCGCGCTGACACGTTCCTCGTACACCGTTGCGAGGTTACGGAACGGTCCTCAGGGGCCGTCCTTGGGGCGGCTGCGCCCGTTGACCTCGGGCGGGGGTCCGGGCTTCTGCTGGGACTCGGGACGGTCCGTCTTGGCCGGGTGCAGGATGCGGGACTTCACGTCGTCCGGGGGCAGGAAGCGGGACCAGCGCTCGGGGAACTCCGACGGCATGTCGCCGGGGCCGCCGTCCCCGTCGTCGTCGGCCTCCGCCTCGTACAGCCGGGCGGCCTGGGCCCGCGCCAGCACCTCCACCGCCTGGGCCTCGCGCAGCCGCTCGTTGGCGGCGCGGGCGGCGGCGGTGGCCACGGACGGCCAGACGCGGTCGATCGCCGCGTTCACGGCGGCGCCGACGAGCACGGCGAAGGCGGAGATGCCGATCCACAGGAGCACCGCGATGGGCGCGGCGAGTGAGCCGTAGATCGTGGGGCCCTCGACGGTGCTGGTGAGGTAGATGCGGAGCAGGAAGCTGCCGAGGACCCACATGCCGAGGGCGACCAGCGCGCCGGGCACGTCCTCGATCCAGGGCGAGCGGACCGGCACGGAGACGTGGTACAGCGTCGTCAGGAAGGCGACGGAGAGCAGGATCACCACCGGCCAGTACAGGACGGTGACGACGGTGTTGCCCCAGGGCACCAGCTCCACCACCCGGTCGGGGCCGACGACCGCGAGCGGCAGCACGACCGCGCCGATGAGCAGGGCGACGAGGTAGAGCAGGAACGCCAGCAGCCGGGTGGCGACGATGCCGCGGTGGCCGTCGAGCCCGTACATGACGGTGATGGTGTCGATGAAGACGTTCACGGCCCGGGAGCCGGACCACAGGGCGATCGCGAAGCCGATGGAGATCAGGTCGGGCCGGCCACCGTGGGTGACGTCGGACAGCAGGGGCCGGGCGATCTCGTTGACGCCCCGGTCGGACAGCACGGTACCGACCGCGCTGAGGATGTTCTGCTCGATGGAGGCGACGGTGGTGGTGTCGGTCCAGGAGTCGATGTAGCCGAGGAGCCCGAGCAGACCCATCATCAGCGGCGGCAGCGACAGCAGGGTGAAGAACGCCGCCTCCGCCGCCAGCCCGAGGATGCGGTACTCGATGCAGGAGTTGACGGTGTCCTTCAGCAGCAGCCAGGCCATCCTCCGCTTGGAGACGTTCCGGTAGAGGACGCGGGCCCTGTGGAGCCGGCCCGATGACCGTTCGGGTGTTTCTTTTGCTGCCTGCACCTCCTTACCGTATCGGCATGGCGACTAGCACCCACACAGTGACCAACCAGGCTCCGCCCCTGGTGGGGTACGACGTCTACGCGTCCGACCGCGCGCTCTCCGAAGCCGTCGAGCGCCATGTGGCGCCGGAGCTGATCGGGGCCGTCCGCGAGGAACTGGGCGAGCTGGGTCGTACCGCGGGGTCGGCCCAGGCCCAGGAGTGGGGGGCGCTGGCCAACGAGCACCCCCCGAAGCTGCGCACCCACGACCGGTACGGCAATCGGATCGACGAGGTCGAGTTCCATCCGTCCTGGCACCGGCTGCTGGGGCACGCCGTCGGGGCGGGGCTCACCGACGCCTGGGGGCGGCCGGCGGGGCACGTGCGGCGCGCCGCCGGGTTCCTGGTGTGGACGCAGACGGAGGCCGGGCACGGCTGTCCACTGTCGATGACGCACGCGGCGGTGCCGGCGCTGCGCACCGACCCGGAGTTGGCGGCCGAGTGGGAGCCCCGGCTGACCTCGCACGTGTACGTAAAGGAGCTGCTGCCGGCCGGTCACAAGCCGGGTGCGCTCTTCGGCATGGGGATGACGGAGAAGCAGGGCGGCAGCGACGTGCGGGCGAACACCACGTCGGCGGTGCCGCTGGCGGGCGGGGCCGGGGAGTACGTCCTGACCGGGCACAAGTGGTTCTGTTCGGCCCCGATGTCGGACGGCTTCCTGGTGCTGGCGCAGGCCCCTGGGGGCACCTCCCGTGCCGAAGGCTACGGGGGAGGACTCACCTGCTTCCTGGTGCCGCGGGTGCTCGCGGACGGCACGCGCAACGTCTTCCGCATCCAGCGGCTCAAGGACAAGCTGGGCAACCGCTCGAACGCGTCGAGCGAGGTGGAGTTCGACGGCACCTGGGCGCGGCGGGTCGGCGAGGAGGGCCGGGGCGTGCGGACCATCATCGAGATGGTCGCGGCCACCCGGCTGGACTGCGTGGTGGGTTCGGCCGCGCAGATGCGTCAGGCCGTGGCGCAGGCGGTGCACCACTCGGCGTACCGCAGCGCCTTCGGCGGGCTGCTGATCGACAAGCCGCTGATGCGCAACGTGCTGGCGGACCTGGCGCTGGAGTCGGAGGCGGCGACGGTGCTGGGCCTGCGGCTGGCGGCGGCGTACGACGCGGACACGGAGCAGGAGCGGGCCCTGCTGCGGCTCGCGGTGCCGGCGGCGAAGTACTGGGTGACCAAGCGCTGCACGCCGATGGTGGCGGAGGCGCTGGAGTGCCTGGGCGGCAACGGCTACGTGGAGGAGTCCGGGATGCCGCGGCTGCTGCGCGAGGCGCCGCTGAACTCGATCTGGGAGGGCGCGGGCAACGTCCAGGCGCTGGACGTGCTGCGGGCGCTGCAGCGGGAGCCGGGGGCGCTGGACGCGTTCCTCCAGGAGGTCGGGCAGGCGCGCGGCGCGGACCACCGGCTGGACGGGGCGATCAAGGACCTGTTGACCGAGTTGGCCGACCTCGACGGCATCGAGGGGCGGGCGCGGCGGCTGGTGGAGCGGCTGGCGCTGGTGCACCAGGGGTCGTTGCTGGTGCGGTTCGCCCCGTCGGAGGTGGCGGACGCGTTCTGCGCGTCGCGGCTGGGCGGGGACTGGGGGGCGGCGTTCGGGACGCTGCCCGGCGGCCTGCCGACGGAGGCGATCGTGGAGCGGGCGCGGGCCGTGGTGTGACGGCGGCGCCGAACGGGGGTCCGGGCCATCACCGGGCACCGTGTTCAAAAGGGTTTGGCACCCGGTATTGCGGGGGCCGCCCACAAAGATGATCATGGTCGGGGTGGTGCTGCGCCGACACGGCACCACCCCTCGCGCTGTACACCTTCGTACACACGCACGCCCATTCGCGAGGGTTGCAGGGGGTTGCAGCCATTGCGAGCTATCGCCGCATCACGGGTACGCCATCCGTACCGCGGCCGAGGAGGACCACCGCGTCGTGCCCACCAAGCCGATGGATCTGGCCAAGCTCGCCGCCATGGACCTGGCAGAGGCCACCAGACTGCTGAAGGGGGTGCGGGAAGCAGCGCTCGGCGGGCGTCGTTCGCCGGTCGGGCCCAGGGCGGACATCGAGGCGTCGTGGCAGCGGCTGCTGCGCGCCGGCCTCGATCCCGACCGGGGGCGGCGGCCCGGGGTGCTCCCCCGCGAGGAGGTCGAACGGCGCCGGGGCGAGTCCCCGTTGCGCGAGGTCCTGCCGGTGCTGCGCGAGGGCCTGGTGTCCATTGCGGACGCGGCCCAGCACATGGTGACCGTCGCGGACGCCGACTCCCGGCTGCTGTGGCGCGAGGGCAAGGCGGCGGTGTTGCGCAAGGGCGACGCGCACGGCTTCGTCGTCGGCTCCGACTGGAGCGAGGAGCTGACGGGGACCAGCGGCATCGGCACGGTCCTGGTGGCCCGTCGGCCGCTGCACGTGCACGCAGCGGAACACTTCGTCGCCGCGTACCACTCCTGGACGTGCGCGGGCGCGCCGGTGACCGATCCGCGCGACGGCCGGCTGCTCGGGGTCATCAACGTCAGCGGCCCGCTCGCCACCGTGCACCCCACCACGCTGCCGCTGGTCACCGCCGTCACCCGGCTCGCCGAGGCGGAGCTGCGCACCCGGCACCTCACGGCGCTGGAGCGACTGCGGAGCGTCGCGCTGCCGCTGCTGGGCAAGATGACCGGGCGGGCCGTGGTGGTGGACGCGAACGGCTGGACCGCGGCGGTGATCGGCATGCCGCCCCCGCCGGGGCGGCTGCAACTACCCCGCTACCCGGCGGCCGGCCCGTGCTGGATCCCCTCGCTCGGCACGGCCACCGTCGAGCCGGTCCCCGGCGGCTGGCTCCTGCGGGCCACCGGCCCCGGCGGCCCCGGCCCGGTCGCCAAGATCGCGCTCGACCTCAGCCGGCCGCGGCACGCCTCCGCGACGGTGTCCGGGGAGGCCGGCAGTTGGGTGCAGGAGCTCAGCCCGCGCCATGCCGAGCTGCTGTGCACGCTCGCCGTCCACCGCGACGGCCGCAGCGCGGCCCAGCTCGCGGAGCACCTGTTCGGCGACCCGACGCGCACGGTCACCGTCCGCGCGGAGATGTCCCGGCTACGCCGCCAACTCCCCCACGTGCTCGCCAGCCGGCCCTATCGATTCGCGGACGGCATCGACGTGGAGGTGCTGCGCGGCCCGCACGCGGACCCCCACTCCTGTTGATCCACGGCCCGTTCGCCCCGTCGGCGGGGGCATCACCGCGATAATCGTTCGCGCCCGCGAACGGCCGGCTGGTTGACTCCTGCGCCGTGACAGGACTCAACGATCCCGCTTTCTTCGACCGTTACGCATCCGACTACGACGAACACAGCTGGCGCGACCCCGCCGCCGCCGTCGACGTGCTGGCCGAGTTGGCGCCGCAGGGCGGACGCGCCCTCGAACTCGCCATCGGCACGGGGCGCGTCGCCCTCCCCCTCACCGCGCGCGGGGTGCGGGTGGAGGGGATCGACGGCTCGTCCGCGATGGTGGAGCAGCTGCGGGCCAAGCCGGGCGGCGCCGAGATCCCGGTCACGATCGGCGACATGGCCGACGTGGCGGTGGAGGGCCCCTTCCACCTCTCGTACCTCGTCTACAACACCCTCTACAACCTGCCGAGCCAGCAGCGCCAGCTCGACTGCTTCCGCAACGTGGCGGCGGTGCTGGCGCCGGGCGGGGTCTTCGTGGTCGAGGGCTTCCTCGTCGACCTGACGCAGTTCGACCAGCACCAGCGGGTGGCCACCCGCGGGCTGACCGAGGACTCGGTGCGGATGGAGTTCCTGGTCCACGACCCGGTGGAGCAGGCGATCACCTTCCAGCGCGTCGCCTTCAGCGAGGCCGGCACCCGGCTGAGCCCGCTGCGGCTGCGCTACGTCTGGCCGAGCGAGCTGGACCTGATGGCGCGGCTCGCCGGGTTGCGGCTGCGTCACCGCTGGGCCGGCTGGGACCGGTCCCCCTTCACCCGGGACAGCGGCAGCCACGTCTCGGTGTACGAGAAGGAGTGACCGGGGCGGCCGGGGAGCCCCGCGCTTGGGGCCGGCAGCGGCACGTGGTTCCCTGGCCGCATGAGCATCCGCGTCACCACCTGGTCCCTCGAACAGACCTCGCCCGCCGACCAGCGCCCCGCCAAGCCCGCCGGCGCGGACGTCACCGTCGTCCGGGCCGAGGTGCCGTCGCCCGAGTTCAGCCGGTTCCTGTACACGGCCGTGGGCGGGGACGTCACCTGGACCGACCGGCTCCCGATGACGTACGCGCAGTGGGAGCAGACCCTGACCCGGCCCGGCACCGAGACCTGGGTGGCGTACGAGAAGGGGACGCCCGCGGGGTACGCGGAGATCCAGGCGCAGGACGAGGGCTCGGTGGAGATCGTCTACTTCGGGCTGATCGCCGCCTTCCGCGGGCGCGGCATCGGGGGGCACCTGCTGTCGTACGCCACCGCCCGCGCCTGGGACCTCGCGGACCGCTGGCCGGGGCTCGCGCCGACCAAGCGGGTGTGGCTGCACACCTGCTCCAAGGACGGCCCGCACGCGATGGACAACTACGTCCGGCGCGGCTTCACGCTCTTCGAGACGGAAGAGGCGGACGAGACCGAGCAGCCCACCCCGGGGCCCTGGCCGGGCGCCCACGGCTGAGCCGGCGAGACAGCCGACCGACGGCCGACCCGACAGCCCCGACGACCCGACCGGGTGCGCCTGCCGCCCGGTCGGGACCACTCCGACTGACCACTCATCATCTCATCAAGCGAGACATCATTGTCCACCATTCGGATGATGGTGGACTCGCCTCGGACCGCCGTGCCACGCTTCCCCCATGTCTCGTCCTGGAATCGCCTTGGTGAGTCGGCGGCACGTCGACCACGGCCGCATGTCCAGCGCCATCTGTCCCGCCGGCTGACGCTTCGCCGCACAGCCGTACCCGGTCGCACCAGCCGAGCATCTCCGCCGCCTGATCTGATCCGCCCTGCCGCGTTTCACCTCTGCACGCACCTGCCTGCTCGCTTTCGCCTCGCCCCGCTTCCAGCGCTTTCGCACGCCCCGCTCCGCACCGCACCGCACACCGCATCCTGCGCACCGTCGCGCCTCCAGCGGGTGTGCTGCTCAGAGCCGCCCTCCTGCTGCCTCGAAGGACACCGCCATGGCCGCCACGCCTCCAGAGCCCGCCCCCGCCGCACCCCACCGCAAGACCGGCCGGCACCGCGGCGAGGGACAGTGGGCCGTGGGCCACATGACGCCCCTGAACGCCAACGAGCAGACCAAGAAGGACGACGACGGTCTCAACGTACGGACACGTATTGAGACGATCTACGCCCACCGCGGTTTCGACTCCATCGACGGCGCCGACCTGCGCGGTCGGATGCGCTGGTGGGGCCTGTACACCCAGCGCAAGCCCGGGATCGACGGCGGGAAGACCGCGATCCTGGAGCCGGAGGAGCTGGACGACAAGTACTTCATGCTCCGCGTCCGAATCGACGGCGGCGGGCTGACCACCCGTCAACTGCGGGTGATCGGCGAGATCTCCCAGGAGTTCGCCCGCGGCACCGCCGACATCACCGACCGGCAGAACGTCCAGTACCACTGGATCCGCATCGAGGACGTCCCCGAGATCTGGCGGCGCCTCGAAGCGGTGGGCCTGTCGACGACGGAGGCGTGCGGCGACACCCCGCGCGTGATCCTCGGCTCGCCCGTCGCCGGCATCGCCGAGGACGAGATCGTCGACGGCACCCCGGCGATCGAGGAGATCCAGCGCCGCGTGATCGGCAACAAGGACTTCTCCAACCTGCCCCGCAAGTTCAAGTCGGCGATCTCCGGCTCCCCGCTGCTGGACGTGGCGCACGAGATCAACGACGTCTCCTTCGTCGGCGTGCGCCACCCGGAACTCGGCCCCGGCTTCGACGTGTGGGTCGGCGGCGGACTCTCCACCAACCCCAAGCTCGGCGTGCGGCTCGGCACCTGGGTGCCGCTGGAGGACGTGCCCGACGTCTACGAGGGCGTCATCGCCATCTTCCGCGACTACGGCTACCGCCGGCTGCGCAACCGCGCCCGGCTGAAGTTCCTCGTCGCCGACTGGGGCGCGGAGAAGTTCCGTCAGGTCCTGGAGGACCAGTACCTGCTGCGCAAGCTCGCCGACGGGCCGGCGCCCGAGGTGCCCCAGCAGCAGTGGCGCGACCACGTCGGCGTGCACCGGCAGCAGGACGGCCGCTTCTACGTCGGCTTCGCACCGCGCGTCGGCCGGGTGGACGGCACGATCCTCACCAAGATCGCCGAGCTGGCCGAGGAGCACGGCTCCGGCCGGGTGCGGACCACCGCCGAGCAGAAGATGATCGTGCTCGACGTCGCGGAGCCCCAGGTCGAATCGCTGGTCGCGGGCCTGGAGGCGCTGGACCTGCGGGTGACGCCCTCGCCGTTCCGCCGCGGCACGATGGCCTGCACCGGCATCGAGTTCTGCAAGCTCGCCATCGTCGAGACCAAGGCCAGGGGTGCCTCGCTCATCGACGAACTGGAGCGCCGCATCCCGGAGTTCGACCAGCCGATCACGATCAACCTCAACGGCTGCCCGAACGCCTGCGCCCGCATCCAGGTCGCCGACATCGGCCTCAAGGGCCAACTCGTCCTCGACGACGACGGCAACCAGGTCGAGGGCTACCAGGTGCACCTGGGCGGCGCGCTCGGCCTGGACCCCGGCTTCGGCCGCAAGGTCCGGGGCCTGAAGGTCACCGCGGACGAACTCCCGGACTACGTGGAGCGCGTCCTGCGCCGCTTCCAGCAGGAGCGCACGGAGGGCGAGCGCTTCGCCACCTGGGCGGCCAGGGCCGCCGAGGAGGCGCTCAAGTGAGCGTCCCCCGCCCGTACCGCACCACTACCACCACCATCTCCACCACCCCCACCAGCACGCCCGTGAACAGGAGGACGGCATGAGCGAGCGGGCCGCGCCGTTCTACTGCCCCTACTGCGGGGACGAGGACCTGCGCCCCAGCGAAGAAGGGCACGGCGCCTGGGAATGCGCGGCGTGCAGTCGAGCCTTCCAACTGAAGTTCCTCGGGCTGCTGGCCCGTGGGCTTCAGCGCAACGACAGTGGAGAGAACGACATATGACGGTCACTCAGACTGCCGAACGACTCCGCGGCCTCGCCGAGCGCGCCGGCCGCGACCTGGAGGACGCGCCCGCACTCGCCGTCCTGACCTGGGCCGCCGAGACCTTCGGCGCGCGCTTCTGCGTCACCTCCTCCATGGAGGACGCGGTCGTCGCCCACCTCGCGTCCCGCGCCCTGCCGGGCGTGGACGTGGTCTTCCTCGACACCGGCTACCACTTCCCGGAGACGATCGGGACGCGGGACGCCGTCGAGGCCGTGATGGACGTCAACGTCATCACCATCACGCCGCGGCAGACCGTGGCGGAGCAGGACGCCGAGCACGGGCCGAGGCTGCACGACCGCGACCCGGACCTGTGCTGCGCCCTGCGCAAGGTCGGTCCCCTGGAGCAGGGGCTGGCCGGGTACGACGCCTGGGCCACCGGCCTGCGCCGGGACGAGTCCCCGACCCGGGCGAACACCCCGGTCGTCGGCTGGGACGAGAAGCGGCAGAAGGTGAAGGTGTCACCGATCGCCCGGTGGACCCAGGACGACGTGGACGCGTACGTCGCCGAGCACGGCGTCCTCACCAACCCCCTGTTGATGGACGGGTACGCCTCCGTAGGCTGTGCGCCCTGCACCCGCAGGGTCCTGGCGGGCGAGGACGCCCGCGCCGGCCGGTGGGCCGGACGGGGCAAGACCGAATGCGGGCTGCACGGCTGATGACGACTCAGGAGACTGCCATGACCGGAGCCACCATCTGGCTGACTGGCCTGCCCAGCGCCGGCAAGACCACCATCGCGTACGCCCTGGCCGAGCAGCTCGGCTCGGCCGGCCACCGCACCGAGGTGCTGGACGGCGACGAGATACGCGAGTTCCTCTCCGCGGGACTCGGCTTCGACCGCAAGGACCGCCACACGAACGTCCAGCGGATCGGCTTCGTGGCCGAACTGCTCGCCTCGCACGGCGTGAAGGTGCTCGTCCCGGTGATCGCACCGTACGCGGACAGCCGCGAGGCCGTGCGCAAGCGCCACGAGACCGCGGGCACCCCGTACGTCGAGGTGCACATCGCGACGCCGGTGGAGGTGTGCTCCGAGCGCGACGTGAAGGGGCTGTACGCCAAGCAGGCGGCCGGCGAGATCAGCGGACTGACCGGAGTGGACGACCCGTACGAGGAGCCCGTCTCCCCGGACCTGCGCATCCAGTCACAGGACCAGACCGTGGCGGAGTCCGCGGACGCCGTGTTCGCGCTGTTGACCGAGAGGGGCCTGGTGTGAGCCTGGTGACCGGCGTGCGCGCCGACGTGGATGACAGTCCGTACGCCTTGTCGCATTTGGATGCGTTGGAGTCGGAGTCGGTTCATGTGGTGCGGGAGGTGGCGGGGGAGTTCGAGCGTCCGGTGGTGTTGTTCTCCG